>JAMPIG010000042.1 GCA_023662875.1 Roseburia sp.
ATCAAATTTATAATTAAGGGACTGACATGCTACCCACTATCATGCCAGAAGCCTCGATAAAAACCATGAATTATACGAGTTAAAAACAGCCCTTTATGACGCGGAGCAGGAAATAGCCGCATTAACGGCGCGTATCAACAAGGACTATACGAACTCTTCCAAATCCTCCTCGCAGAGCCCTGACCACAAAACCATTCCAAACGGAAGGGAAAAAAGCGGCAGAAAACCTGGCGGCCAGAAGGGACATATCCATCATGAGCGTAAGCAGCTGGAGCCAACAGAGGTGGTAGCCATTCCTGCACCTTCTATCTATACAGACGACCCAAGCTTTAAAGAAACCGGCAGAATCATCCGCAAGCAGCTGATAAAACTGCATGTGGATGTAGAAGTAATTGAGTACCATACACCGGAATTCAGGAACCGAACGACAGGACAGAGAGTACATGCTGTTTTTCCGGAAGGCTTAAAAGATGAAGTGACCTACGACGGAACGGTAAAAGCATTCGCATACCTGTTGAATAATGAATGTTATGTCGGGGTCGGAAAAACACAGAATTTTATAAAGGAGATCACCGGCGGGGAACTGGATTTGTCCACCGGCCTCATCTGCAATCTTTCCAAACAGTTTTCAGAAAAAACAAAAGAAGAAAGGAATGAGATTTTTCGGAAGCTTTTTTCTTCTCCCGTCATGCATGCGGACTTCACATTTGGAAGGATGAATGGAAGTCAGACTGCTGTTATGATCTGTGCCGCAGGCGATACGGTATTATACCAGGGACGTCCTAAAAAAGGGGATGAAGGTGTGGAGGGCTCTCCTCTTGAATTTTATGATGGTATCCTGATAAGCGACCATGAAGCGGCGCTGATAAAACATGGCTCCCAAAATCAGGAATGCATGGCGCACATAAAAAGAACTGTCATTAGCAGCATCGAAAACGAGAAAGGTCTCACATGGAACACCATGATGAAGGAATGGATCAGAGATGCGGTCATCTACTGGAATGATGTGCATGGCGGAGGGAAGGAAGCGCCGGAAAAAGCAGCCGAATTAGACCGGAGGTATGATGAGATCATGGCGACTGCAAAAACGGAATATGAATATGAGCCACCCAGCGAATATTTCAAAGACGGGTATAACCTTTACAAACGGATGGCAGAAGAAAAAGAGAGATACACACTCTTTTTACACGATCCAAGGGTGGAACCGGATAACAACCTTGCAGAAAGATGTGCAAGAAAATTTAAACGGAAAGCGGCCCAGGTGATGTGCTTCCGCAGCCAGGATGGAGTAAACTGGTTCTGCGATGGTTTAAGTATCGTCCAGTCCATCAAAGCGGCAGGTAAAAATTTATACGAATCGGTCAAAGAGAGATTTAATGCCGGTCTGGAGGTGTGATATTAAAAATACACAGACACCTCTATTAACTATGCAAAAACCCCGCCATCAATATCTGCGGGTTTTTTCCTTATCGGCCAGGCCATGAATTGTAACTCGGAGGTTTGGGAAAAACGTCCCTGACTTCAGTATCTATTTGGAGCTTGTTCCGGGGAGAACAAAATGGTATGATAAAAATGGAAACAAACAGTCAAAGAAATTGCGCTTCAAAGGCGTACAAATTAAAAGTTTCTGTCAAAGCGACAGGAGGCGTACTTATGAAGATTAAAAAATGGATCCTGCTTCTTCTGATTGTTTTTCTTTTTGCTGGAGTCGGGATATCTGTTTATTGGAAGAATGCTCCCGGCGAGGGAGAGTATGTGGCTATGGCGCTCGCGTATTTAGAAGAACAGAAAGCGGCCCCATATGAGGCGGAAACAATCCCGATTGAGTTAGACCCGGAGACCAACAGAGTGATTCGCGTGCAAGCGGATCACTCGGCCACGGTTGACAAGGTTATTTCATACATCAAGAAGGCCACAAGGGTGCAACAAGTCAAAACGATTCCGGAGCTTGCGTATCCACATATCTATGTGGGCGATAAGATAGTGGGAAACAATGAAAAACTATATTATTCCAAAGGCGGTAAAATCCTTGAGTTTTCCCTGAGCGAGACGGACAGTCTGGGCTTCTTGCTTTATCTTACTGGAGGAACCGGCGAGATGTATCCGGAGGTCAGGGAGACATTTTCGGCGGGAGCAATCATGCAGCTCCAAAATGAAATAGTCTTCGGGGATCAAGATGTCTTGACATTCAGCAACGGTCGTTTGGAGTCAATTGATATCAAAACGCGGGAGACAGCGGAAATGCTGTTTGCGTGTATCAGGAATTGTGTTCAAATTTTTGACTATACGGATGTAAGTCTTATACCTATGGAGCTTCCGATTGAAATAAACGGGAAAGAACGAGGCACATTTGACACATTATTTGTTACTTATCAGGAAACGGGACAGTTTATCGGCATCAGCTTTTCCAGGGAGGATTCTGAAAACTTCTATCATTATGTGATGTCGCTTCAATAGATCAACAACTATTTCTCTTTTTGCGCGAATATTTGTCAATTGTTTGGGAAAAAATTTCATAAACCGGTATTTTTTTCAGGCCGGAAGGCGCAGGAAACGGAGAAATGTCCGAATAGCGGACGGATGGGAGCAGGAATGAGCATTGTTTGGCTGGCGGCGGTGATAACTGCGATGTTCTTTGGATTTTGTGCGGGACGGATGACCCTGGCGGAGAGCGGCGCGGAGGAAATTCTGCAGGAGACGGGAGAGAGCGGCGGAAAGGCCGCGGGAAGGTTCGGGAAGGGCCGCCTGCTGTCCGAGGGGCGATATGAGGCGGATGAAGCAGAAAAGACTGCCGAGAGAGGACGGAGGAAGGGAGTCCTGCTGTTTAAGGATCAGTATAATACGGCGGAAAGAGCCGGGAGCGTCCTGGAGGAAGACAGCGACGGATACGGGGAGATAGCGGAACCGGGGAATGGCGCGGGGCAGGACGAGAGAATCGGACAGCCCGGAATGGGGCGAGACCGAAGGGGTGGGCAATCCGGATTGGGAAGGGAGCGAAGGCCAGGTCAGCCTGATTTGGAACGAGACCGGAGAGTCGGGCGGATCGATTCGGCGCGGAACCGAAAGTCGGGAGGGAACGGCCGGGGCAGGGAAAGCGGGAGAACCGGAGCCCTGCGGAGCCGGGAGATTGCAGAAGGGCCGCGCGGTCTCGCGGGAGCGGTAGGCAGTCCGGTATCCGGCGAGATAGAGGATCTCTGGAAGGACGGGAGTCGTGCGGTGGTAATCCGACCGGAGGAGGATAAGCTTTATGCGCCGACGGGCGGAAAGATTTTGAAGCTCTTTCCTCTGGGAAACGCCTTCCTGTTTCGGACAGAGCTTGGCGCTGAGCTGTATATTCAGGCCGGGGAGGGAGAGGACGAGCTGCTGGGGAGGTATTATCGTCCCAGAGTCGTGCGGAATGAAATTGTGGGCAAGGGAAAGCTCTTATTGGAATTTGACCGTCAGGGGCTTAAGGCACAGGGAATTTTCCCCAGAGTTTTCGTCACGGTGGAAAACAGTCTGTACGGGAGCGAGGTCATGGCGGAGCAGGGAGAGCGGATCCGGGCGGGCGAGGAAATCCTGCGGATCGGACAGCCGGAGGGAGAGCAGGGCTGAGCAGAGCAGGCGTGAGCTGAAAAACGGAATGAATGGGGTTAGACAAAAAGTGCGCGCGGAAGCGCACTTTTTTGCGTGGACAGCGTCGGAAAGGAGAAAGGGAAATCGAATTTCTTCTCGTAAAGGGTAGGAAAACGGGGGTATTTATGGTAAAATAGACAAAAAACAGGAAGCGTCCGCTTCGGGAGCGAACCGGGAAGGGAGTACCTATGGAGAGAGAAAAAGTACGAAAAATGTGGATAGCGGATCAGGGGGACGGAACCTACCGCAATCCGATTCTTTACACGGACTATTCGGATCCGGACGTGATTCGGGTGGGAGAGGATTTCTTTATGGTGGCGTCCAGCTTCTGCAACACGCCCGCCGTACCGCTGCTGCATTCCAGGGATCTGGTCAACTGGAAGGTGATTAATTACTGTATCGATCGGCTGCCCTACAGCGCCCTGAATGATTATGACAAGCCGGTGCATGGCTGCGGAGCCTGGGCACCCTCCATCCGTTATCACGAGGGAGTCTATTATGTGTTCGTCCCCATGCCGGACGAGGGGATTATGATGTGCAGGACGGAGGATCCCTGGGGAGAGTGGAGCAAGCCGACCTACGTCAGAAAGGTCGTGGGCTGGATCGATCCCTGTCCCTTCTGGGATGACGACGGGAAGGCTTATATGGTGACCGCTTTCGCCAGAAGCCGGATCGGGTTCAAGAGTATGCTTTATATGTCGCCGATTCAGCCGGACTGCACCGATGTGCTGGACGACGGACAGTTTATCTATGACGGTCATGAAACGCAGCCTACGATCGAGGGGCCAAAGCTCTATAAGCGCAACGGTTATTATTACATATTTGCCCCGGCGGGCGGGGTGAAGACGGGCTGGCAGACGGTGCTTCGTTCCCGGAATATTTACGGCCCCTATGAGGAGAGGATTGTGATGCGGCAGGGAGGTTCCCCGGTGAACGGCCCTCATCAGGGTGCCTGGATCGATACGCCCTCCGGGGAGGACTGGTTCATTCATTTCCAGGATGTGGGGAACGCGGGCCGGATTATTCATCTGCAGCCCATGCGCTGGGAGGACGACTGGCCGGTCATCGGGGTCAACGATGCGGATGGCTGCGGAGAGCCTGTGATGCGCTGCCGAAAGCCGGATGTGGGCGCAGTTTATCCTATCGACGCGCCGGAGGACAGCGATTTCTTTGAGGGAGAGAAGCTGGGGCTGCAGTGGCAGTGGAACGCGAATTACAGGGAGGATTGGTATCGGCTGGGAGACGGGGGACTGACCCTGTATGCGCAGCCTGTGGAGAAGGAGAGGCAGCTTTGCGACGTCGGCAGCTTACTGCTTCAGAAATGGCCCGCGCCGGAGTTTCAGGCGACGGCCCTGCTGCATGTAGAGCAGCTGGCGGAGGGCGATACGGCGGGGATGGTTTCCCTGGGCGGCCGTTATACGGCCCTGGCGCTGCAAAAGCGGGAGGGCAGGCTCATCCTGCAGCAGAGAACCGGCGAGTGGAATCGGAACAACGAGAAGAAAACAGATCTGGAGGAGTTTACCGGCGACCGGATTTTTATCCGGATGCGGGTGGAGCGGGAGAAGGACGTTTCCTTTGAGGTCAGCGGCGACGGTGAAACCTTCCGGACAATCGGAGAGAAGACGGAAGCGACTCCGGGCCGCTGGGTAGGAGTGAAGCTGGGACTTTTTGCAATTCAGGAGGAAGGGCAGCCCGGCGGCAGCGTCAAGGCCGACTGGTTTGTATTTGAGAGGCTCTGAGTCAGGAATCCCGGAGCAGGTGATCCCGATAGCGTCCGATGCATTCCGTAAACAGGCGGACGGCGCTGTCGGCGTCGCCGTTTCGGATATACCAGGTCGTCTGTACCAGCGCGCGGTAAGTATTTTGGCGGCCGGTGTATTCGCAATAGTCTATCCAGGCGGGGACGGAGGCGGTAAAAAAGGCGTTCATGATCAGGGGCGAGATCACGTTTCCGCTGAGAGCGGCCAGCGTCTTACGGTACAGAAAGAGGGTCGTAGCGAAGGTCTCGGCGTCGGCGGCCAGGGATTTTCTCATATTTTCCTGGAGGGCTTCCAGCGTTCGGATATCCTCCGGGTCGCGGCGCAGGGCGATCTCCCGGATCGCCGGGCATTCCAGGCCCAGGCGGATATCCAGGAGGCTGACCAGCATCTTTTTGTCGGGCATACCGCCCCGGAAGCGTATGATGGCAAAGAGGGTGTCGATATTGCCGGTGCTGGTATAGTCCGCCACATAAATTCCCTGCCGGGAGACCACATCGAGAAAGCCCATGCGGGCCAGCTCCCGGATCCCGTCGTGGACGATAGTCTTACTGATCCCCATGGTCTCCGCCAGCTCCCGCTCTGTGGGCAGGCGGTCGTTGGGCTTCAGCTCGCCGGAGAGGATCATTTCTTCTATCTGGGACAAAAACAGCTCTTTGATCGATGGAGCGTCAATTTTTTGAAAGCGCAAGAGGATTCCTCCTTATCCGTGAACAGGTTCGTTTTTTCTCGACAGGAAACTGCAGCGCAGCGCCTTTTCAATAGAATTTGAAGCCTGCGCCGGAATCGACGTGTCAGAAGCTGCCGCACATTATATCCATGTTACGATTTTAACAGCTGATACCATTTTTGTCAAGGGAAATGTGGTCAGACCAAGACCAGAAAAAAGTTCGACAATATTTTGGACGATTTGTCAATTTACAAGAAGCGAAATATGTCGGAAGATAAATATGTGAGAGTTTGTGCCAGGTGGCGAAAGGCGGAAGAAGGATATGGAGAACGAAAGGGAATTGCGTGTTATCGAGGTAAAGAGAAGTATTTTCGAGGATAACGATAAGGATGCGGAAAGGCTGCGGCAGGAGTTGAAGGAGAAGAAGGTCTTTCTCCTAAATCTGATGTCCTCGCCGGGCTCCGGGAAGACGACGACTCTCCTTGCGTTGGCGGAGGCGCTGAGGGGCCGGATCCGGATGGGAGTCATGGAGGCGGATATCGATTCCGCGGTGGATGCGGAGAAGATGATGGCGGCGGGCGTAAAGTCCATCCAGATCCACACAGGCGGCATGTGCCATCTGGACGCCGATATGACCAGGCAGGGCCTGTACGAGTTCGGAATGGACGACGCGGAGCTGATCGTGTTGGAGAACGTGGGCAATCTGGTCTGTCCCGCGGAGTTCGACACGGGGGCGGTGAAGAATATGACGATTCTCTCGGTGCCAGAGGGGGATGATAAACCGCTGAAGTACCCCCTGATGTATGAGAGATGCGACCTGCTGGTGGTCAACAAGACGGATGTCATGCCGTATTTTGACTTTGACCGGGAGAAGATGGAGAAGTATGCGAAAATGCGCAATCCCGGGATCAAGATTCTGTATATTTCCGCGAAGACCGGGGAAGGAATTTCGGAGCTGGCGGATTGGATTGTGGAGCAGGCGCGGGAGTGGAGAGGCTGTTGAGGCTTGCGCAGAAGACAAAGAAAGTGTTGCAAGCCCGGTGCCGGTACATCGCAAGTGTGCTTTGGTTTACAGCGGGGTTGTCGACTGGCTGAATCGGAACGCTGCATGAGACAGAGCAGAACCGGAATCAGATAACAGCAGGCAACAGGACGGAAAATAAACGATTCTCGTGTGGAGCGTCTGCAGACGGCAGATCTGTCCGGGAAACGAGACAGAAAACGAGGGAGATTTATGGGACAGAAAGAGACAAAGATTCTGGCGGTGGCCGGTAAGGGAGGCGTGGGAAAAACTTCTGTCGCGGCTACGCTTGTGAGGCTCCTTGTGGAGGCTTATCCGGGAAAGAAAATACTGGCGATTGATGCCGACCCCGCGGTGGGGTTATCTACCGCGCTGGGGATCGAAGTAAAAACTACGGTGGACGATATCCGCAAGGCTGTGGTAGCGACAGTGGAGGACGGGGATACGAAGAGCGCGATCGAGCTGCTGGGGGAGGCGCGCTACCGTATCTTTGACGCGCTTGTGGAGACGGACGGCTTCAGCTTTATCGCTATCGGGAGGCCGGAGAGCGCGGGCTGCTACTGTAAGATCAATTCTTACCTCAAGGAGGTAATCAGTATCCTCTCGGAGAATTTTGATTATGTGGTGATTGACGGTGAGGCTGGCATCGAGCAGATCAATCGGCGGGTCATGGAGAAGGTGACCCACCTGCTTTTGATTACCGATTCCAGCAAGAAGGGAACGCAGGTCATTCAGACGATCCGTCAGGTGGCGGACGAGCTGGTGATGTACGAGAAGATCGGCGTGATCGCAAACCGGCTGCCGTCCATGGAGGTAAAGGGGCTTCTGGATACGGGGGATCTTCCGGTGCTGGCCTGTATTCCTTCGGATGCGGCGCTGGCGGAGTTTGACTTAAAGGGCGAGAATGTCTTTTATCTGCCGGGGGATGCGGCGATTGTCCGGGGAGCGCGGGAAGCGCTGACAAACATCGGGATCCTGGATTGAAGGAACGGTTGCCGGTTGGCTCTTTCCCGCGGAGGGTAACAGCTGCGTTGATGATAGCCTACTTTTCGTATCGAAAGCTTCAATCCGGCTTTGGGTTCGATCTGTCTGCTTTGCGTGGAGTCAAATCCCAGGATCAGGAAGGCATCTATGAAAGCAGAAGGAAAACAGAAAATTGCGCTGTGGTCAGGGAAAGAAAGGGAAGCGTTTTGCCAGGCACCATGGAGAGACGATTTTTGTACGGAACGTGAAAACGCCGCGAAGCGGCGAACGAGGGGGTTGTTATGAAGGACTTAAAACACTTGTACTACTTTGAAAAGCTCCTGGAGGACGCGAATAACGAGCTGGTCCGTCAGGCGAGGCAGGAGGGGAGGAAGTGTGTCGCTACGCTCTGCGAGAATGTGCCGGAGCCGCTCCTGAATCTGCCGGGAACCTTTTCCGTGCGGCTGCGTGCGCCGCGCACCGGCTCCATCGAGATGGGAACCTACTATCTGACCAGCTTTCTCTGCGAGTATACGCGGGCGCTTCTGGAGCGGGCGATCGAGGGCGGCTTTAATTTTACGGACTGTATGATTGTCCCAGACGGCTGCACGATGTTAAACCGCTGCGCGGAGAACATGGAGCTTCTAAAGACTATGAAGGAGGAGCATTTCTTCCACGAATACATGGAAATTCCCATGAAGGCGGACGACAATGGCCTGAATCTCTATACGCTGCAGTGTACGAACCATATTCTGAAGCCTCTGGCGGAGAAATTCGGCATCGATACCTCCGACGGGGCGATCCGCAAGGCGGTGGAGGAGCACAACCGTATCTGCGACCTGATCCGCAAAATCGGCGATTACCGCAAGGAGGAGAATCCCAGGATCACAGGCTACGAATTTCATATCCTTACCATGGCCTCCTATGCCGCGCCGAAGGATCTGTTGCTGGATAAGCTGGAGGAGACTCTGGAGGAGCTGAAGACCAGAAAGCCGGACGAGAAAAATCCTTATCGGGCGAGAGTGGTGCTGGTGGGCTCCGAGGTGGACGACGTGGACGTGGTGCGGCTCATCGAGGAGTGCGGGGCTTATGTCTGCGCGGACCGTTTCTGCTACGGCTCCTTCCCCGGCAGGGACAGGATCGAATTGAACGATGAGGAGGACGCATTGACGCAGATCTGCCGCCAGTACATGTACCGGGGGCAGTGCGCGAGATATATGAATCAGGACAAGATTCAGGAGAGGCGCAGATACATAGATGAGCTGGCGAAGGAATACCGCGCGGACGGCATTATTTACCAGCAGATCAAATTCTGCGACCCCTGGGCTTACGAGCGCACCGTGGGGACGCAGGTGCTGCGGGAGGATTACCATTATCCGGTGCTTTCCGTGGATCGTCCTTACGCCATCGGAAATTCCGGCCAGCTGCGCACCCGCGTACAGGCCTTTATGGAAAGCGTTGAACTGAAAAAAATTCAGGGAGGTGGCAGATAGTGGGAAAGGAAGTCGGAAGTGAAAAATTGGGAAGCTTCTATACCACCGGCAAGGTGAGAAAACGCCGGGAATGGCGGGGCGTGCAGGATACGCTTTACGATTATGTGCGCTGGCTCCACATCATGGGGATTCTGGCGAAATTTATCGTAAAGCCCCGGAACATCAAGGCGTTCTTCCGCTATCGCTGGATGAGCAACTATCTGGCGGCACCCATGATGGTAGACCGCCATACCCAGGGACTGCGGGGGCCGCAGCTGCGCATCGCTCATACGGAATTTGACCTGGTGATGGAGGATGTGGCAAAGCTGCTTGACAATCTGTTTAAGGGAGACCGGAAGGTCGGGAATAACAAGGCCTTTTCCGACAAGGTGGTTCTCATGGATGAAAACGAGATGACGGCGGTAATGATGGGATTCCCGACCCTGAAGGGGTTAAGCCGGGAGACGCCGTCGGTCTATGTGTCCGTGCTGCTGAATCAGTATGCGGCCTGCCATTATATCGATGTGGCCCAGGAGTTTGGCCTTCCCGGGGATGTCTGTCCCATGCCAGAGGCGGAGGCGGGGGTATCCATCGACGACGACTTCCCGGTGCTGGGAGCCTGCGCCATCCAGTGTAATACGACCTGCGACGGCTCGCTGATGGGAAACGGCGTGATCTCAAAGCGTCTGGAGCTGGAGGACGGGATTCCCTGCTTTCAGCTGGCCGCTCCCCTGCGCCACAGGGAGGACGACGTACAGGAATACGCGGCACAGGAAATCCGCAACGCCATTGCGTTTATTGAGAAGCACACCGGCGAAAAGTGGGACTGGGATTATTACTTTGAATGTGCGAAGCGGGTGAACGAGTCCACCCGCCACCGGCTGGAGTGGCTGGAGATGAACAAGACGGACTACCCGCAGGTCTTCGGCTCCAATCTGGCTCTTTACACGGAGACCAACTACATGGCGATCTGCGGCAAGCTGCAGGAGTTTGTGGAGGCGGATCGGAAGATTTCGGCCCTCGCGGAAAAGGCTTACAAAAAGAAAACCATGGTGGTGAAGGAATACCGCCACAGGGCGATCATCTGGGGCGTCCAGTCTCATTTCTATTTTGATTTCCTGATCTGGCTGCAGAATTGCTGGGGAATCCTGCCGCTCACCGATATGCTTTCCATGGTGTCTACCAAGGTGCTTTCGGAGGATGACAGGGAGCAGGCGATCTACGATATGGCGTGGCTGACGGAAAACATGATCATGCGGAACCGGACCCACGGCGGCTACAAAGTGCTGCTGGATGAGCTCTGGGAGTACTGCGAGGAGTTTCGGGCGGACACGGTGATCCTCTGGGAGCACATCAGCTGTAAGGCGCTGGACGGTATGCACGGACAGTTCGAGGAGAAAGCGCGGGAGAAGGGAATCCACCTGATCTGGGTGGATCACGATCTCTTTGATCCCAGGGTGATTTCCCGGCAGGAGATCCGGGATCAGGTCAACCGCTACATGCGGACGGTCTTTCGGGAGGAGCCGCTGGATCCCACGCTGGAGGTGCTCACGGACGAGCATTCCTGGTAGGAGGAAATGGGGCGTGAAGACTTTGATATGGAACGGCTCCCCAAGGCGGAACGGCGATACCGCCAGTTTGATTGAAAAAGTCACCGAAGGAATAGAAGGCGAGTATAAAATTGTAAATGCGTACAGGTGCAATATTTCTCCCTGCGTCGATTGCAGGTTTTGCCGGGAAAACAGAGGATGCGCTATAAACGATGAGATGACGGAGCTGTACCAATACATACAGGAATGCGACAATATTTTGATCGCTTCGCCTCTCTATTTTTCGGAATTAACGGGGAAGCTGCTGGATGTCGGAAGCAGGCTTCAAACCTGGTTTTGCGCCAGATTTTTCAGGAAGGAAGAACCTGTTCCGAAATCAAAAAGAGGTGCGGTTATTTTAACAGGGGGAGGAGACGGCAATATCGATAAGGCTTATGACACGGCCTGTACGCTTTTGCACCATATGAATTGTCATACGATTCATGAAGCGGTATTCAGTCATCACACCAATGAAAGACCTGCGGTTGAGGACGAAAAGGTACTGTTGGGAATAGAGAGTATTTTGAGTTTTTTTGCAAGTGAAAACAGGACGGAATAGGAAGGAAAAACCTGTGTAAAAAGGAGGAAGAGAGGAAGATGAAATATTACGGAGGATGTGATTCCGGAAGCACCTATACGAAGTGCGTGATCATCGACGAGAACGGCAAGATGGCGGCGGACGTCACCCTGCGCAGCCGGATCAATTCGGTGCTCAGCGCCCAGGACGCTTTAAAGCAGGCCGTAGAGCAGGTGCCGGATTTAAACAGTCCGGAGGAGCTGGAATATCTGGTGGGAACCGGTTACGGGCGGAACAAGGTGCCCTTTGCGGACGAAAACATCTCGGAGATCAGCTGTCACGCTATGGGGGTTCATGTGGCGGATCCCAGCGTAAAGGCCATCATCGATATCGGCGGGCAGGACGTCAAGGGAATTTCCGTAGACACGGACGGGACGGTGTTGAACTTTGCCATGAACGATCGGTGCGCGGCGGGAACGGGACGTTTTTTTGAGGCGATGGCGAGAGCCTTCGAGATGGATCTGGAGGAGTTTTCCAAGCTGTCGCTGAAGGCGAAAAACGTGATTCCCATCACGTCGCAGTGTACCGTGTTCGCGGAGTCGGAGGTCATCTCTCTGGTGGGCGAGGGAAAGCCTATGGAGGAGATCGCGGCGGGAATCGAGCTTTCCGTTGCCAAGCGGTGCTTCGTCATGTCGAAGAAGGCGGGGGCGGTGGAAAAGATTACCCTGACCGGCGGCTGCGCGAAGAATGAGGGGCTGAAGGAGGCCATCGAGAAGGTGCTGAATCTGAAGGTGATCGACCTGCCCATCGACCCGCAGCTCATGGGAGCGCTGGGGGCGGCGGAGTATGCAAGGCAAAAATGTGCACGGAATGAAGATTTTCTAAGGTTGGAAAGTACCCAACCTAAGAAAATCTAAATCATTCCGGGAAGAACGCCAAGAGGGGGCGCAGCCCACCTCTTTGGGCGGGCGTTCTTCCGGACTTGCAGCAATTGTTCATAACGGAAAGGAACGGTGAAGGAGAATGCTGGCGGTCAAGATAATCGGGATTATTGCGGCGGTAATCGCGGGGCTGTTTGTGTTGACGTTTCTGGTCTATTTTTTCAATCTCGACATGAAGCTGACGTCAATGCTTGCGCCTTTGTTCGAGAAGCATTATGATAAAATAGACAGGGATAAGCATTTATAGACGATATGAAACTGTACGATGAAACCATACAAAAATTTCAGGCGCTTCTGGGGACGGGGCAGGAACGCAGCCTGCCTCTGGGCGAGACGGACTGGAAGGACGTCTCGGATCGGAGTATGATCCTGCGGAGCGAAATGGCCTATGAGCTGGGCGGGGAGGGATTTCCCGCCACCGGCTGTACGGTGGTTACGGCGGATTCGGATTTGGTTCCGGAGGACAAAATCACGCTTCTGGGTCCGGATCTTCCTCAGATCGACCGGGATGTACCCTACGCCCGAATCGCCTTTGTGAGGGTGACGGAGGAAGCGCTGGGAGAAGGGCAGGCCCTGTATCAGGCGATCCGGAATCTGGAATATACGAGATACCACTTCTACCCGGAAGGATTTATGATGCGCGTCTCCGCTTCCGGGCAGAAGGAAAGCGTCCGGGTCGGCAGAGAGGCCCTGAAAAGAGGACTGGATTTTACGAAGACCGGAAATCGGATGATAACCGCTTTCCGCAGACGGATCTCCGTCGAGGCGGTGCAGATCTTTTATGTGACGGCGAAGGAGGCGGATTATCCGGCGCTGCGGCAGTATGCCGCGGAGGCGGAACGCATTACAAAGACCATTGATCACATTATGAAGACGGCGGTGATGGATTGCGGCGCCTGCAGCCTGCAGAAGGTCTGCGACGAGGTGGAAGGGCTGAAGGCCCTGCATTTCCGGGAGAGACGGGGTTCGTCCGTCGGGTGACGCCAGGATATATCAAAAACGGTTCTGCGACATGGAAAGATTTGCGATGCGTGTTGCAAATTGTTCACTACTACTGAAAGATTTGCGGCGTTTATTACAAATCTTTCACTACTACTGAAAGATTTGCTTGATTTTTGAAAAATCTTTCAGTATGATAAGGCTGGAGGTGTTTTCAGGATGATTGTCAGAGAGCATTATATTCAGCCAATCCGGGAGTTTTACGATTCGGATTTGATTAAAATTATCACGGGAATCCGGCGCTGTGGCAAGTCCGTTATTTTGCAGCAGATTATGCGGGAAATCGGGCAAAGGACGGATAACCTGATTTTTATTAATTTCGAGGATAAGCGCGTATCGGCCAATATTTCCGATGGAAATGCACTGATAGATTATGTGGAGAGCCATCGCAAAAAAGGGAAATGTTATCTGTTTTTTGATGAGATACAGGTGCTTGACGGCTGGCAGGATGCCTGTAAGACGTTGCGTCTTTATGACTATTCTCTTTTTATCACAGGTTCTAATTCGAAGCTGCTGTCTGGGGAGTTTACGAAGGAACTGAGCGGAAGATATGTTTCGTTTCGTATCCGCCCGTTTGTCTATAAGGAAATTCTGGAATATGAAAAGGAGCTGGGGAAAGAGAATGCTTCCATAACGGATTACCTGGTCTGGGGCGGATTTCCGAAGCGATTTGAATTCGACAGCCAGGAGGCGCAGCGCAGATATCTCGAAGATTTGGACGAAACAATTATCACGAACGACCTGATCCACAGGCACAGAATCCGGAAGGAGAACTTGTTTCAAAGTTTTGTGAATTTCGTTTTGCGTTCTAACGGCAGGATTATTTCGGCACAGTCCGTTCGCGATTATATCAAAAGAGAACATGAGTCCTGTTCGATCAATACGATCATGAAATATCTTGGGTATTTGGAAGAGGCGTATATTATAGAATCGATTAAGAGGTACTCTACAAGAACAAAGCGAGAGCTCAGCTATTATAGAAAAACATATAATGCAGATGTATCGTTTAATTCGCTGCGGTGTATGGATAACCGATTTGACCTTACGCATAATCTGGAAAATGTGGTATATAATGAATTAATTTATATGGGTTACAAGGTATGGGTATACGATAATGCGGGAAAAGAAATTGATTTTCTCGCGCAGAGCGGAAACAAAAAATATTATATCCAGGTTGCGTATAGCGTAGCGGAAGAGAAGGCGTATACACGGGAGTTTGGCGCATTCTCTGGAGTGGAGGATTTGTCGCGGAAAATATTAATCACAAATGATGACATAGATTATTCTACAAGTGTCGTCCGTCATATCAAATTATATGATTTTCTGCGGATGGACAGTCTGGAGGACTGATAGCGGATTGTTTTAAACCCGGTCGGGAAGTGTATGCCGGAGCGGAAAGGAAGAATCCATATGCAAGATGCTTATGTGGGAGATATAGGGGACTATGGCAAATATGGATTGTTGAGAAGGATAAGCAAGACTTCGTTCTGCTTGGCAGTTAATTGGTATAAAGTGAAACCTGCAGGAGTAGATAAACAAAAGGATGAAAAAGGGATTGAGTACCTGAACCGCCCGGAAATATATCGAAAATATGATCCGGAATTATTTGACGAATTGTTTCGTCTGGTAATAAAGGAACAGAAGCGTAAAATCGAAGAAATAGAAGCGCTGGATATTGGCGCTGCCAGTTTCTTTTCTGAGGAAATTCCGAAGGAAAGAGACATGTGGCATGAGCAGGGGTTACTGGAAACGCAGAGAGCAGATATTGTTTTTTTAGATCCGGATAATGGTTTGGCTACCGGAAAAATGATAAAAAGAAATACTTATTCTGAAAAACATGTTTTATGGAAGGAATTAAGAGATTATTATGTCAGGGGTCAAAGTGTGATTTTATATCAACATCGACCGCGGATGACAAAGGATGAGGCCGTGTTGGAAGGAATCAGGGAATTTAACAGGTCATACCTGAAGGCAGATTTTCTGTCAGGGCTTAAATTTACACCGTATCAAAACAGATATTATTTCTTTTTCTGCCATAAAGAACATGTGGATGAATTAAAAAAGGTGATTGATGATATGGACGAAAACTGGCAGAAAATATGTAAACAAATTGAAATTTAAGATTAAGAACAAAAAACAAGGAGGATAAAAAACATGGCTTTTGACATGGAGCAGTACGAAAGGTGGCCTGCAAACCACAAACACGATCAAAATCCCAGCAAGAAGATTCTTGCCCTGGGAAAAAAGATCACGGATGTAGCCGCCCACAAGCTGGGAAGCGTAAAGGTGGAGGATCCGGAATATTGGGGTCTGGCCGAGCTGATCACGGAGGAGATGGCGGAGGTGGGCCTCGCCATGAAGCTGAGGACGCCCTATACCTTTGCCGAGATGTGTAAGCTGTGCAAGATCGACAAAGCGGGGGAGGAGAAGTTCCAGAAGCTCTTAGACGAGATGAGCTACATCGGTCTTCTGGAGTATGATTACGGTTATCACTACGATCATAACGGCCGCACCCACGAGCAGACGGAGCGCAGATATGTGCTGCCTATGTTTGTGCCCGGCTCGGCGGAGCTGTTCAACATGGAGGAGCTGCCCGACAGGAGTAATCCCAGACTGCGGGATCATCCGGACGTTGCTTCCTTTTTTGAGCGCATGACCTATATTCCCCTGGCGGGCATTACCCAGATGGTGCCGCCCGGAGGCGCAGGGATCGGTATGCATGTCATCCCGGTGGAGAAGGCGATCTCCATGGAGAATCAGTCGGTGGATCTGGAGCATCTCTCCTACTGGCTGAAAAAGTACGAGGGTCACATCGGTGTGGGACGCTGCTCCTGCCGTGCTTCCCGCAAGGTGCTGGGAGAAGGCGTGGCGGACGACGATTTCGGCTGGTGTATCGGGGTAGGCGATTTCGCGGATTACTGCCGCGAGACGGGCAAGGGCCACGATATCACCTACGACGAGGCGATGGCGATTCTGCAGAGGGCGGAGGAGAACGGCTTCGTACATCAGGTTACCAATATCGACGGCGAAAATAAGATTTTCGGTATCTGTAACTGTAACGTCAATATCTGTAACGCCCTGCGTACCTCGCAGCTCTTTAACACGCCGAATATGTCCCGTTCCGCCTATGTGGCGCATGTTGACAAGGAAAAGTGCGTGGCCTGCGGACGCTGCGTGGAGTACTGCCCCGCGGGAGCGACAAGGCTCGGCCAGAAGCTTTGCACGAAGGACGGCAAGGAGGTCGAATATCCGAAGCAGGAACTTCCAGACGAGGTGAAATGGACGAAAGACAAGTGGGATCTCGACTACCGCGACAACAACCGGATCAACAGCCACAAGACGGGCACTGCGCCCTGTAAGACAGCCTGCCCGGCTCATATAGCGGTACAGGGTTATCTGAAGAAGGCTTCCCAGGGCAAGTACAAGGAGGCTCTGGCCCTGATCAAGAAGCAGAATCCCTTCCCGGCGGTGTGCGGCCGGATTTGTAACCGCCGCTGCGAGGACGCCTGCACGAGAGGAACCATCGACGAGGCGGTTGCCATCGACGCGGTAAAGAAGTTTATTGCGGATCAGGATCTGAAGGCGGAGACCAGGTACATACCGCCCGTAGTGATCCCGGCCAGCATCCATATGGATCATTTCCCCGAGAAGATCGCCATCATCGGCGGCGGCCCCGCGGGGCTGAGCGCGGCCTTCTATCTGGCGGAAAAAGGGTATCGTCCTACGGTGTTTGAGAAGAATGAAAAGCCCGGCGGTATGCTGCAGTATGGAATTCCCTCCTATAAGCTGGAGAAGGATGTCATTGAGGCGGAAATCGACGTCATGCGCGAGATGGGCGTAGAGATTAAGACCGGCGTGGAGGTCGGAAAGGACGTTACCTTAAAGCAGCTGCGCGAGCAGGGCTATAAGGCGTTCTATATTGCCATCGGCTGCAGCGCGGGACGGCGTCCGGGCGTCCCGGGGGACGACGCGGAGGGAACCATGACAGCCATCGACTACCTGCATGAGGCAAATACGGGAAATACCTCCTTTACGGGAAGAGTCGTCGTCGTAGGCGGCGGAAACGTGGCGGTGGACGCGGCGAGAGTCAGCGTCCGGAGCGGCGCTTCGGAGGTTACCATGCTCAGCCTGGAGTCCGAGAAGGAGATGCCTGCTTCCGCGGAGGAAATCCGGGAAGCGACAGAGGACGGCGTCCTGATCAAGAACGGCTGGGGTCCGAAGGAAGTATTGACCGAGGGCGGAAAGGTGACAGGCGTTGTATTTAAGAAGTGTCTCTCCGTTATGAACGCGGAAGGGAAATTTGCGCCTGCCTATGACGAGAACGATACGATTACGCTGGAGTGCGACCGGGTGATCTTTGCCATCGGCCAGAGAACGGTATGGGGGAACCTGCTGGAGGGAGAGAAGACCGAGTTTAACGGCCCCGCGATTGTGGCGGATAAGCTGACCTTCCAGACCGGCCAGCCGGATATCTTTGTGGGCGGCGACGTCTATACAGGGCCGAAGTTTGCCATCGACGCGATCGCGGCGGGACATTACGCGGCGGAGTCCCTGCACCGCTATGTTCATAACGGTCATATGACCATCGGCCGGAACCGCTGGGAATTCAACGAGCTGGATAAGAACAATATCCGTGTGGAGAGCTATGATAACTCTTCCCGCCAGATTGAGGCGCTGGATCCTTCCGTTCCCGCAAAGTCCTTCAGGGATGCGCATGTCACCTTTACCGAGGAACAGGTGAAGAAGGAGACCGCGCGCTGCCTGGGCTGCGGCGCTACCATAGTGGACGAGAACAAGTGTATCGGCTGCGGCGTATGTACTACGAAGTGCGAGTTTGACGCGATCACGCTGCACCGCGACCGTCCAGAGTGTACGAATATGATAAAGGCGGAGGATAAGTTCAAGGCGATCATCCCTTATCAGCTGAAGCGTGCGGTGAAGATTGTGAAGAATAAGAATAAGTAAGGAAAGCAGGGATTGACATGCATGAGCTGGGAGTCGTGTTTTATGTCGTCCGCGACGTAAAACAGGTGGCGGAGGAGAACGCCGTGGAAAAGATTTCCTCCGTGACGCTGCAGATCGGCGAGGTGTCGGGGATTATCCACGATTATCTGATCGACTGCTGGAACTGGGCGAAGAAGAAGGAGCCCGTGATGGAGGAGGCGGAGCTTAAGATTGAGCAGATCGACGCAGTCACCTTCTGCGAGGACTGCGGGCAGGAATACCCGACGGTACAGTATGCGAAGGTCTGTCCGCACTGTGGCAGCGAGCATACTTATCTTCGACGGGGGAACGAGTTCCTGATAAAAGAAGTAGAAGCATATTGACGGGAGGCCCGGCGCTGGAATATTCCAGCGCCGGGCCTGACTGCGTGCGGAAAGCAACAGCAGAACTGTTTTTGGAAAGAATCGTTCCGTTCCGAGGTCGTTTTTGCTGTAAGTCGACGTCAGCAGAAAAGCTGCGCAGGAAACCGGCAATTCTTTTAACGCTTCTTTTAACTGGGAAAAAAAGTAAAAAAACTATGTACATAAGAACCGAAAAAGGGTAAAATGAGGAATGGTCGGAGGGAACGCGGTTTTCCATAAGGCTTGCGGGAGACCGGCCGACAAAGACAGGATCAGAAAGGGTGTAGTATGGGAGTTTTATCGGAATTGGAGCCGAAGAGCGTCTTCGGCTACTTTGAGGAAATCACAAGGATCCCGCATGGGTCGGGCAACGTAGATCGGATCAGCGATTACCTTGTGGAGTTTGCGAAAAAGCAGGGATTATTTTACCGACAGGATGAATTGAAAAACGTGATTCTGGTAAAGGAGGCCACGCCGGGGTACGAGGAGAAGCCTGCTGTTATCCTGCAGGGACATATGGATATGGTGGCGGTGAAAAAGCCGGGATGTGAGATCGATCTGGAAAAGGAGGGACTGCGCGTCGCCGTGGAGGGAGACCGGGTCTATGCGGAGGGCACCAGCCTGGGCGGAGACGACGGGATCGCCGTGGCTTACGCGCTGGCCCTGCTGTCCTCGGACACCCTGAAGCATCCGAAGCTGGAGGTAATTCTTACGGTGGATGAAGAGGTAGGAATGGACGGCGCGAGAGGAATCGACCTTTCCGGGCTCACAGGCCATCGCATGATCAACCTGGACTCCGAGGAGGAGGGGATCTTTTTGACCAGCTGCGCCGGGGGCGCGCGGGTAAAGTGCCGGATTCCGGTGGCGGAGAGCCCGGCGGAAGGACTGACATACCGCGTGACGGTGGACGGACTGCTGGGCGGACACTCCGGCGGCGAGATTCATAAGGAACGGGGCAACTCCAACTGTCTGTTTGGAAGACTGCTGTACCGACTCTGTCAGAGGATGCCCGTGCGGCTGGCTGAGCTGCAGGGCGGACTGGCGGACAATGCGATTCCCCGGGAGACGACGGGACTGCTGGTGATTCGGAAGGAGGACAGCGAAAGCTTTGGAGCCCTGCTGGATACGGTGGAGAAGGAGCTGCAGGGAGAGTTATCCGGGAAGGATCCCGGCCTGCGGATCCGTGCGGTCGAGGAAGAGGGAAAAACGACATGTATCAGCGCGGAGGATACCCTGCGGACGGCAGCCTTTTTGTGGAGTCTGCCCAACGGCGTCCAGGCCATGAGCGCGGATATGCCGGGGCTGGTGGAAACCTCTCTGAACTTAGGGATCCTGCAGTACAAAGACGGAACGGTATGCGCTGAGTTTTCGGTGCGCAGCAGCGTGGAGAGCGCGAAGAAGGCCCTGATCCGGAAGCTGCAGGCTGTCACTGGGCTGGCCGGGGGCGAGGCGGAGGTGAGCGGGGATTACCCGGGCTGGCGTTTCCGGAAGGATTCTCCCCTGCGGGAGAAGATGGTGGCGCTGTACGAGGAGATGTACGGGGAGAAGCCGAGGGTAGAGGCGATCCATGCGGGATTGGAGTGCGGTATTTTAGGCAGTAAGATCGAGGATCTGGATTGCGTCTCCATGGGCCCCGATATGCGGGATATCCATACGACGGAGGAAACCTTAAGTATTTCTTCTGTGCGGAGAGTCTGGGAATACCTGGTGAGGCTGCTGGAAAGTGTGTAAGGGATGGTATGTGTCGGCCGCGCGGACATGGGCAGGTATCAGGAAAACAGGAAAATCTGCAAGAAGGCGCAGAGCGCAGAAACCTTGAAAAAAGAAAGAGAAAAGAATAACGGACAAGAAGGAGACCAGGATCATGAGTCAGTTTGATTACAGTAAGGTAAAGGATCCCGAATATTTCCGGGAGAACAGACTGCCGGCGCATTCGGATCATGTCAGCTATGCGAGCCGGGAGGAGGCGAAGGCGGAAAAGAGCAGCTATCGAGTCAGTCTGAATGGGCTTTGGAAGTTCTCTTATGCCCCGAATTACGAGTCCGCTTTAAGGGACTTTGAAAAACCGGAGACCGACTGCAGAGGCTGGGCGGACATCCGTGTGCCGGCCCATATTCAGATGGAGGGCTACGACGCGCCTCAGTATGCCAATGTGCAGTATCCCTGGGACGGCAGGGACGAGGTGGTGCCCGGGGAGATTCCGGAGCATTTTAATCCCGTGGCCTCTTATGTTAAATATTTTGAACTACCGGAGAGCTGGAGGGGCGGCCCGGTCTTCATCTCCTTCCAGGGGGTGGAGAGCGCCCTGGCCCTCTGGTGCAACGGAAGCTTCGTGGGCTACAGCGAGGACACCTTTACTCCTTCCGAGTTTGATCTGACCCCTTATCTCAGGGAAGGGGAAAACAAGCTGGCAGCCAGGGTGTTTAAATGGTGCTCCAGCAGCTGGTGCGAGGATCAGGACTTTTTCCGCTTCTCGGGAATCTTCCGGGATGTTTACCTCTATACTGTGCCGAAGGTGCATATCGGAGATCTCCGGGTGCAGACCCTGCTGAACGATTCCTTCGACAAGGCGGATCTGGCTTTGGATTTGTCGGCGACGGCGGAGGGGCGTGTCACGCTGACCCTGCTCCGGGAGGAGAGGCGCTATCGGTTTGATTCGACTTACCGGAAAAATCCAGGGAGCATTTTGGCAAGCGAGGTGATAGCGGAGCTGGAGACCGGGCTGGAGAAGGAAAACCATTTTGTCCTTCCGGTGGAGAAGCCCCTGCTCTGGAGCGCGGAGGAGCCGAACCTGTACCGGCTGGAGATCGCGGTTTTCGATCCGGAGGGCGGACTGCAGGAGGTCATTCCCGTCCAGGTGGGCTTCCGGCGCTTTGAAATTGCGGACGGCCTGATGAAGCTGAACGGACAGCGCATCGTCTTTAAAGGGGTCAATCGGCATGAATTCAGCTCCCGCACGGGCCGGGTGCCCAACGAGGCGGAGCTCTGGCAGGATCTTGTGACCATGAAGCAGCACAATATCAACGCGATCCGAACCTGCCACTATCCCAACGATTCCCGGCTCTATGAGCTCTGTGACCGTCTGGGACTGTATATGATCGACGAGTGTAATCTGGAGTCCCACGGCTCCTGGGATTCCGCGCTCCGGGGACGGATCCCTAAGGAGTCCATCGTGCCGGGGAACCGGCCGGAGTGGAACGCCATGATGCTGGATCGGGTGAATTCCATGTACCAGAGGGACAAGAACCACCCGGCGATCCTGATCTGGTCCTGCGGCAACGAGGCCTTCGGCGGAAAGAATATCTACGATATGTCTCAATTCCTGCGGCAGCAGGACAAGGGTCGAGTCATCCAGTACGAGGGAGTCTGCAACGACAGAAGCTATCCGGACACCAGCGATGTGGAAAGCCGGATGTATATGAAGGCGGCGGATATCGAAAAATGGCTGCAGAAGGACAGAAGCAAGCCCTTTATCTGCTGCGAGTATACTCATGCTATGGGGAATTCCTGCGGCGCTATGCATAAATACACCGATCTCACCGAGCGGGAGCCTCTCTACCAGGGAGGATTTATCTGGGACTATGTGGATCAGTCCATTTACAGGAAGGATCGGTACGGGAACGAGGTCCAGGCTTATGGCGGAGATTTCGACGATCGGCCCTGCGACGGTAATTTCAGCGGAAATGGAATCGTTTACGGCGGGGACAGGATGCCCTCGCCGAAGATGCAGGAGGTAAAATTCAATTATCGGAATATCGGCATCGAGGTCGGTCAGGAACGGTTTACGGTGACAAACCGGAATCTCTTTGTCAATACGGGGAAGTTCGACTGCTTTGTGCGGCTGGAAAAGGAGGGACATTTCCTGGAGGAGGTTCTGACGCCTGTGGATGTGGCTCCCGGCTGCAGCGGGGATTTTGCGCTGCCCTTTTCCCTGCCGGAAGGAGCGGGCGAGTATACGGTTACCGTAAGCTTCCGCTTGAAGGAGGACGAGGCCTGGGCGGCGGCCGGGCATGAGGCAGCCTTCGGTCAGGGAGTCTTTACGAAGACAGCGGGCTGGATTGCGGACAGGCCGCTGGCGGTGAAGAAGCCCCTCCAGGTGATCCACGGCTGGTATAACCTGGGCGTCAGGGGAGAGGAATTTGAGGCTCTTTTTTCGGGCGGCGGATGCGGTCTGGTCTCCTACCGTTACGGCGGCAGGGAGATGCTGAAGACCATGCCTAAGCCTAATTTCTGGCGCGCGCCGGTGGATAACGACGGCGGCAATCGTATGGCGCAGCGCTGTGGGCAATGGAAGCTGGCCAGTCTGTATCTGGGCGGCCGGGGAGGCAAAGAAGGAATCCCGGAGGTAATCGAAGAAGAGGACTGCGTTACCGTGATCTGCCGGTACGAGATGCCGACGACGCCGATCAGCCGCTGCGAGCTGCGCTACCGCGTCTTCGGCGACGGCACGATCGAGACGACCCTTACCATGGACGGGGTAAGGGAGCTGGGCGATCTGCCTGAGTTCGGCGTGATTTTGAAGATGGACGCGGATTACGACAGGCTGGAATGGTACGGAAACGGCCCGGCTGAGACCTATGCGGACAGACAGAAAGGGGCGAAGCTGGGGCTATACAGTAACCGGGTGGCCGACAATATGGCGGCTTACCTTGTACCGCAGGAGTGCGGCGCGAAAACCGGCGTCCGGTACGCGAAGGTGACGGATGCGAAGGGAAGAGGGCTTCTCTTTGCCGGGAAGGAAATGACCTTCTCCGCCCTGCCTTACACGCCTCATGAGCTGGAGAATGCGGCCCACGCAAACGAGCTGCCTCAGGTTCACTATACGGTAATCCGGGCTGCGCTGGCGCAGATGGGCGTAGGCGGCGACGACAGCTGGGGTGCCCGGGTGCATAATGAATATCTGCTGCCGACGGACGGCAGACTGGAGTTCACCTTCTGCTTCCGGGGAATTTAGCAATTTTTTGCGCGGAGGGCCGAAGTCGCCGAACAGTGTGGCGCGGCCCGGAAAGGATATTATTTTGGATAGTTTGGAAATGGAAACAGAGCAGGAGACATGGGAGATGCAGATCGACGAGAGGATCCGGAGAGCAGTACAGGAGATGGGCTTTGAGAATTTTTCGCCGATTCAGGAGATGGCGATTCCCTGCCTGTTGAACGGAGAGGATATCATCGGACAGGCACAGACCGGAACGGGAAAAACGGCGGCCTTCGGAATTCCGGCGCTGCAGAGGATCGACCCGGAGCTGCGAAAGCTCCAGTGCCTGATTCTTTGCCCGACCCGGGAGCTCGCCATGCAGGCGGCGGACGAGCTGCGTAAAATCGCAAAGTATATGCACGGGATCCGGATTCTGCCGGTATACGGCGGTCAGGAGATCGGGAAGCAGATCAGCGGCCTGCGGGGGGTGCAGATCATTGTCGGTACGCCGGGCCGGGTGATGGATCATATGCGCCGCCATACCATCAAGCTGGATCACGTAAACACGGTAGTGCTTGACGAGGCGGACGAGATGCTGAACATGGGCTTTCGGGAGGACATGGAGCTGATCCTGGGGCAGATTCCCAACGAGCACCAGACAGCGCTTTTTTCCGCTACCATGCCCCAGCCTATTCTGGAGATTACGGATCAGTTCCAGAAGAACGCGAGAATGATCCGGGTAGCGGCCCGGGAGCTGACGATTCCGCTGGTATCCCAGCGGTATTACAGGGTCAGCAGCCAGAACAAGGACGCGGCCTGCATCCGGCTGCTGGAGTACTACCAGCCCTCGCTTTGCCTGATTTTCTGCAACACAAAGGTCAAGGTGGACGAGCTGGCGGAGGTCTTGAAGCGGGCTGGCTTCGGGGCGGAGGGCCTTCACGGCGATATGTCCCAGCATCAGCGGGATCAGGCCATGCGCCGCTTTCGGGAGGGCAGCACGGGCATCCTGATCGCGACAGATGTGGCGGCCCGTGGAATCGATGTGGATAACGTAGAGGTGGTGATCAATTATGACCTGCCTCAGGATATCGAATACTATGTACACCGTATCGGAAGAACGGGGCGCGCGGGAAAAACGGGACGTTCCTTTACCTTTGTGACGGCCAGGGAGAGCTATCGGATCCGGGAGATCGAGCGGGTATGCCATACGACCATCGAGGAAAAGAAGCTGCCGGGGGCCTCGAAGGTGATGAAGGCCAAGGCAGACAAATATCTGAACCGGGTCTGGGAGCTGCATGAGCATGAGGATATTGAGCTGATGAAGAGCTTTCTGCAGCGCAAGATGGAGGAAGAAGAGTGCGACGCCCTGGAGCTGGCGGCGGCGATGCTGAAGGCCCAGGTGGGCGATAAGGGGCCGGAAATCGAGGTAGACCGACCGGTGAGCAGAGGACGCGGGGAGCGCCTCTGGGACAGGAGAGGAAGAGAAGGCGGCCGGGATGGCAGGTTCCGTGGACGGAACGAGGACGGCAGACAGAACGGGAGATTCCGTGGACGTGACGAGGACGACAGGCGGAACGGGAGATTCCGTGGACGTGACGAGGACGGCGGCCGGGACGGGAGATTCCGTGGACGTGACGAGGACGACAGGCGGAACGGGAGATTCCGTGGACGGGACGAGGACGACAGGCAGAACGGGAGATCTCGTGGACGGGACGACCGGCGGAGCCCGGAGGAGGGCCGGGAAGAAAACAGCAGCCGGAGCGGGAGATTCCGTGGACGTGACGAGGACGGCGGCCGGGACGGAAGATTCCGGGGTCGGGACGACCGGCGGAATTCGGAGAGAAGATCCAGAGGAAAACAGCAGCAGAAGTAACGGCGGATTCTGAGAAAGCAACGAGAGCAGCAGCTATAGCGGGTTTCACGGCATGTTGAGGTTTGTGCGCATGGTTGACAAGCCAAAGGGCGGCGGAAAGAGGTGCGAAAATGAGAATCGGAACAGGATATGATGTTCATCGGCTGACGGAGGGACGGGATCTGATCGTCGGCGGAGTGAAAATTCCTTATGAAAAGGGGCTTTTGGGACATTCCGACGCGGATGTACTGCTACATGCCGTGATGGACGCGCTGCTGGGCGCGGCGGCGCTGGGCGATATCGGCCTGCATTTTCCGGATACAGATCCCGCGTATCGGGGGATTTCCTCGCTGCTGCTTTTGGAAAAGACGGGAGAAATGCTGCGTGAAAAGGGCTTTTTTGTGGAGAACATCGACGCTACTATTATCGCCCAGGCTCCTAAAATGCGCCCTCACATTGACGCCATGCGGGAAAATATTGCCCGAACGCTGGAGTTGGATCCCGGCTGCGTCAACGTAAAGGCCACAACCGAGGAGGGGCTGGGCTTTACGGGAGCGGGAGAAGGAATCGCAGCGCAGGCGGTATGCCTGCTGACCAGTCCCTCTGATATGAGTGCTTCCGGGATATTAGGCTGTGCAAGCTGCAGCGGCTGTGGAAGGTAGATGGAGCTCTGTATTTACAGACTTTTGTTCTCACACTCGGTAACAGCGGGATTTTAATTGTTCTATTCACTCCCGCATTCTGATAACAGCTTTTGGAAATAAGCGTCGTCTTCCGTAGCTTTCCAGAGTTCTTCCTGCCGTCCGTCCTTTAACAGTTGTCGAATCAACTGGAGGCAATTTGTTACGGCTTTCTTTTCTCCGTTTTTCAGCCCTTCTTCCAGTCCTTCTTTCAGTCCCTCGTTTCGCCCCTCTTCCCTTCCAAATTCTCTTTCCTGTTCCCGAATCACTTTCATTACGACTTCTTCATTGTACTCATAAATACTCATAGGCATTACCTCCGCTTTGTTTTGCCGCAGGAAATGGGAGAGAATTCCCTCGCGGATACACTGATCAACCGCCAGGGGCACAGCGTCCTTTACCGGCATTACTTTCGCCTTTTCCCGCACGCATTCTACATATTGCATATATTCCTTCAGAGGCAGGCACTGTTCTTTCAGCGGTTCGTTGTATCCGGGATTGATGTTCCAGACCTGTACGCGCAGCTCCAGTTGAGGAGGCCCGGACATCTGCCGTAAAGGTTTCGCCAGCGTCTCTTCGTCTGGTTCTCCCCCAGGCTCGTCCTGTGCCGCTTCGGTTTGTCCTTCAAAAAGCTCGTCCTTCGCTGATTCTCCATTCCGTCCCAAAAAGGATTCCGATAGCTTCAGTTCCACTCGTTCCGGCAGCTTTTCCGTCCCGTTGTAAAACACCGCAAACTGCGCCTCCGGCAGCATGAGCCTTTTTCGACCGTACATAAGCCCTATGTCTTTTTTGCGTTCTTCTTTCATATACTTCCTTTTCCATGGGGTACGCGAAAAAAAGACGCCGGAACCGCTTTCGTTTTCCCGAACCCTATGCCTGTTTAAAACAATGTGAGTGAAAAGCATAGAATTCGTTGAGATCAGACAGATTCTGATAGAATAGTAGATGTTTGCTTCAAGAATATATGCTTTAAAAGAATTGTATCAGAAGAGGGAAGAGTTGGCAACTGTTTTTTCAGGGACAAATGCTGAAAAAAGATTGACAAAACCCAGAAAGTTGCATATTCTGAATTATGAGATCAGTGGCTGCCGTATACGGAAAGCGAGATAATGGCAAATGCGGAGAACGGAAAGAGTACCTTTTCGAAAGGGTGTAAGAGAGGGAGCGTCAATGGGCTGAAAGCGTTCCTCATCGGCGAAAGGGGAAGTGCATCCGGGAGCAGGTTCGGCGAGCGTCATCGACGGGTAGCCGGACACGTGAGCGCGCGTTAAGCGTAAAGAGGGGAGGGCTTGTTGCCCTTAAGCAGAGTGGAACCGCGGGAAATCGTCTCTAAGATGGATTTCCCGCGTGTTTTTGCGGTATAACCTTATTCGAGGCAGGAAACGTCCGGATGGCCTCCATATCGTAATTACGGGGCAATCCCGGGAAAACGCTCTGCGGCGGAAAGCGCACGGTTGGCTATGGGCGTCCCCGCATTGCGAACCATGCTTTTGACAGCTGACGGAAGACGTAAGGAAGGTGTTTATGGGTATATTCGGAAACATGCGGGAGGAGATCCGGATCATACGGGAGCGGGATCCGGCGATCCATTCCTCTCTGGAGGTATTCCTCTATCCGAGCTTTAAGGTGATGATGCATTACCGGGCGGCGCACAGGTTGTATGAGAAGGGCCATTATTTCTGGGCAAGATGGGTTTCCCAAAGGGCGGTGCGCAAGACCGGCATCGAGATTCATCCGGGAGCGAAGATCGGGAAGGGCTTTTTTATCGATCACGGGAACGGGGTGATTATCGGGGAGACCGCCGTGATCGGAGACAATGTGACGCTGTATCAGGGGGTCACGCTGGGCGGAACAGGAAAGGAACACGGGAAACGGCATCCCACGGTGGGCAATAACGTCATGATCAGCGCGGGGGCAAAGGTGTTGGGCTCCTTTCGCATCGGGGACAATTCCAAGATCGGCGCGGGCAGCGTGGTTTTGAGCGAGGTGCCGCCCTGCTCCACTGTAGTGGGTGTGCCGGGGAGAGTGGTGAAGAGAGGAAACAGGGCGCTTCCCCAGGAAACGATGAATCAGACGGATCTGCCGGATCCGGTGAGAGAAGACATCGCCAATCTGCAGAGGGAGAATGCGGAGCTGACGAATCGGCTGCTGGAGCTGGAGAACGAATTGCGGCGGATGAAGAAGAGGCAGGAAGAGCGGGAGAATAGGTAGGAATGTAAGTGCCGAAAAAGGGAAATCGGTATGTATGAGCGCATAGGAGGAACAAATCATGGAAAACAAGCTGCATTTTTATAACACACTGACAAAGCGGGTGGAGAAATTCGTGCCAAACGAGGACGGGAAGGTAGCGATGTATACCTGCGGCCCCACGGTGTATCATTTTGCCCACATCGGGAATCTGAGAAGCTATATCATGGAGGATCTGCTGGAGAAAACGCTGCGTTATATCGGTTACGATGTAAAGCGCGTCATGAATATCACGGACGTGGGGCATCTTTCCAGCGACGCGGATACCGGCGAGGATAAGATGTTAGAGGGGGCGAAGAGAGAGCATAAGTCCGTGATGGAAATTGCGAAATTTTACACGGACGCGTTTTTTGAGGATTGCCGCAGCCTGAACATTAAGACGCCCGACGTGGTGGAGCCTGCCACCAACTGCATCCCGGAGTTCATCCATATGATAGAGGCTCTGCTGCAAAAAGGCTTCGCCTATGAGGCCGGAGGCAATATTTATTTTGATACGTCAAGACTGAAGGATTATTATGTGTTTTCCAACCAGAGCGAGAAGGAGCTGCTGGTCGGCGTCCGGGAGGACGTGGAGGAGGATGAGAACAAGAGGAATAAGAGCGATTTTGTGCTCTGGTTCACCAAGTCCAAGTTTGAGGATCAGGAGCTGAAGTGGGAGAGTCCCTGGGGGCTGGGCTACCCCGGCTGGCATATCGAGTGCTCCTGCATCAGCATGAAGCATCTGGGCGAGTATATGGATATCCACTGTGGTGGCGTGGATAATATCTTCCCCCATCATACCAACGAGGTGGCGCAGAGCGAGTCGTATCTGGGGCATAAGTGGTGCAATTACTGGTTCCATGTGCATCATCTGAACGACCGCTCCGGGAAGATGAGTAAGTCTAAGGGGAATTTTCTGACGGTTTCCCTGTTGCGGTCCAAGGGCTACAATCCGCTGGTTTACCGTCTGTTCTGCCTGCAGTCTCACTACCGGAAGCCTCTGGAATTTTCCTTCGAGGTGCTGGATAACATGAGCGCAGCCTATGAAAAGCTGGTGAAAAGGATCGGGAGCTTAAGCCGGGAGGGGCAGACGGACGAGGCGGCCTTTGCGGCGTATCGGGCGAAGTTTGAGGAGGCTCTCTGCGACGATCTGAACTCTTCCATGGCGATCACGGTGCTTTACGACATGCTGAAGGCGGATATCCCGGACGCCACGAAGTTTGCGCTGGCGGAGGATTTCGATCGGGTGCTTTCGCTGGATCTGACGACGGCGCATGAGGCGGCAAGGGCGGAGAGCGGCGTTGACGAAGAGCTGAAGGCTTATGTTCTGGGGAAGATCGAAGAGAGGAAGGCGGCCAAAAAGGAGAAGGATTTCGCAAAGGCGGACGCGATCCGGGCGGAGCTTCTGGAGAAGGGGATTGTCCTGGAGGACACCCGGGAAGGGGTTAAGTGGAAAGTGTGCAAAGAAATTATAGGCGGTCAAGAGGGGGCGTAGCCCATCTCTTTGTGCGGGCATTCTTCCGGACTTACAGCGATTGTTCTTGACAATAGAATCGACTCTCTGATTCTATTGTATGTGCCGTTGGAGGCGGCATAACGGGAAGTGTGCCAGGAAAATCCAGGTTACGCAAGGCGAGCAGGTTCGTAAGGCCAGCTTGCTGGCTTGGGAGAACGCCCGGAAGGGATAAGATGACGGGACAGAAAGTGACAGAGCAGAAAATGACAGGACAGGAAGCGATGGAACAGAAGACGGTGGGAGAGGAGCTCCTGGCGAAGATCAGGGAAGTCTTCCCCGGTAAGAAACAGGATATCCGAAGCTATTCTCCCCTGACGCTGGCCTATATCGGGGACGCGGTTTTCGACCTGATGATCCGGACGGCGGTTGTGGAGCAGGCGAACCGCCCCGCCAACGATTTGCATCATATTGCGGTAAAATATGTCAACGCCGGAGCTCAGGCCAGGATGATTGCCGCGCTGGCGGACAGGCTTACGGAGGAGGAGCGGGCGGTGTATCACAGGGGAAAGAACGCCAAACCTCATACCATGGCGAAGAACGCCTCCGCCGGGGATTACCGGAGGGCTACGGGCTTTGAGGCGCTGGTGGGATGGCTGTATCTACAGGGTGATCTGGATCGGATTCTGGAGCTGGTAAAGGAAGGGATCGCCGCCGCGGGGCTGGAGCTTTGAGAGGCGGGTGGAGAGACAAAGTCCGAGAGACGAGAGCCTTGAGAAGAGGGCGAAAGAGACAGAACAAAGGATGAAAGGCGAGAGCCTTGAGAGGCGGATGGAAGAACCGAAGAATGCCTGACCGGAGTTTTGAAGCGATCGGGAAAGCTTTGCGGAAAAAGGTTTCGTGCAGTCGGAAAGGGAAAGAAAATACATGATATATCATATTTCGGAAACTCCCGGAATCAAGGTTTTGACTCCGAAGGTTTCCACACACAAAAAGGCATACGTCTACGGAGTTGAGAATCTGGTCACGGGACTGCTGTTCGGCGTAAGGCAGGACGATTTTGATTTCATGATTTATACGGACGACGAGGACAGGCCGCATATATGTGAGTGCTACCCCGACGGGATGCGAAAAAAGTATGCAGGCAGGAGCTGTTCAGTCTATGAGCTGCCGGAGGAAGGGTTTCTGCGGGGTATGACATCCTGGAGCTCGGAGCTTGTTTCGACGCAGGAGGTCAGGGTGCAGAGAGAAACGGTGGTGCCGGATTTGTATCAGAGGCTGTTGGAGGAGGAAGCGAAGGGGACGCTCGTCATCCACAGATATCAGGACAGTCCGGAATACAGGAAGATGATTTCCGAACATATTGTGGATCGGCTGGTTCGCTTTGATATCCTGAAAGGAGACTGGGAGAAGGATGAAAGATTCGCGGGCTGCTACAGGCCCGTCATCGAGGCGCTGCTGTCCGTGACGGACGGGCATCTGCTCTGCGGGGAGCCGGAAACGGTATAGCGGACGGCGGCGAGGGAGCAGGGAAACGCAGGAGGCGCCAATTGCGAAGAAGCGTGGAACATGTGCGGCGGGAACCGGAAACGGTATAGCGGACGGCTGGCGAAGAAGCCGGGAAACAGGTATCCGCGAGGCAGAACCGATGGATCGGTCAAAACGAGGAGGGCATCATGTCATATCAGGAGTATACCATAGAGGGACGGAATGCGGTCATGGAGGCCTTTCGTTCCGGAAAGACCATAGACAGGCTTTATATTCAGGACGGCTGCCAGGACGGCCCGATTCTTTCCATCAAGCGGGAGGCAAAGAAGCAGGATACCTTAATCAAGTATGTGACGAGGGAGCGGCTGGATCAGATATCCGAGACGGGAAAGCATCAGGGCGTCATCGCGTCGGCCGCCGCCTATGAGTACGCTGAGGTGGAGGACATTTTACGGGCAGCCCGGGAGAAGGGGGAGCCGCCCTTTGTATTCCTGTTGGATAACATTGAGGATCCTCATAACCTGGGGGCGATCATCCGCACCGCCAATCTGGCGGGAGCGCATGGGGTGATTATCCCCAAAAACCGTGCGGTGGGGCTGACGGCGACAGTGGCAAGAACCTCCGCGGGGGCGCTGAATTATACGCCGGTGGCTAAGGTGACGAACCTTGCCAAGACCATTGAGGAGCTGAAAAAGGAAGGAATGTGGTTCGTCTGCGCGGATATGGACGGCACGGTGATGTATGAGCTGGACCTGAAGGGGGCGATCGGACTTGTCATCGGCAGCGAGGGCGAGGGGGTAGGCCGATTGGTAAAAGAGAAGTGCGATATGACGGCGGCGATTCCGATGAAGGGCAATATTGATTCCCTGAACGCTTCCGTGGCGGCGGGAGTGCTGGCTTACGAGGTGGTTCGGCAGCGTCTGCGGGGGTAAGAAGACGGCATTAGCAGAAAGGAAACGGATATGGCGGGG
>JAMPIG010000043.1 GCA_023662875.1 Roseburia sp.
AAAAGGAGTCTCAGAAGCCGCATAAAATAAGGCTTAGAGATTCCGAGAGTCTATTTTTCAAAAGAGGAGGAAAGAAAGATGGCAAAAATAACGTCGGCTTACGCCAGCAAGTTATTGAAACAGTTGTCGGAGGATAAGGAGTTCTGGGTGAATAAGGAGAACAGCTCCTGCCTTTATACGGCGGCGGAGGGAGAAGAGCCGGTCATCCCGGAATATGATTACGAAACGGTGGCCGGAAAAATCGAGGAGCTGGACGCCAGAATCTGCCGGATCAAACATGCGGTCAACCTGGCGAACGTGACCAGCGTACTGGAGGTAAACGGCGGGCAGATGAGCGTGGATATGGTTCTTGTCCGGATGGCGCAGCTGAACAAGAGAAAGACCTTTCTGGATTATCTCCGCAAGCAGCTGCCCAAGGCCAGAACGGAGGAGCACGTCTACTCCGCCAGAAAGATGGCACCGGAGTATCGCTACATCAATTATGACCTGGAGAAGATCAAATCGGAGTACGAGCGGATTTCGACGGAGATTATGAATTTGCAGATCGCGCTGGATAAGTATAACCAGACCTTTGAGTTTGAGGTGGAGCTTTAAAAATTTTATATAAAAATTTTCCGTACAGGCTGACGCTTTTTAGCATACTTGGAAAATGTTATGGTTTATGGTGAAGGATGATTGGTTATTTTTTTATTTTGTTATGGAATAGCGTTCAGCGTTCCGTAAAATACATGAAAATTCATTCTTTTTTATCAGTCTGTAGAAAACTTGCCTTCGGGCTTCCGTGTGGAAGTACGGTTATAGACGCGGAATTTTGAGTCCCCACAATTATAGATACTTTCCAAAATACATCTCCACGATATCCTTGTCATACCCATCTTCACCGCGCCAATATGTCGCATAAGTCCAATCATGCTTTGAAGATTCCGGTCTGTTGCGGGATTTAGGCGTCAACACGCCAATACAGGCTAAAATCTCAATGATAACGTTTCGCTCCGCCTTATTTGCTTTCAGAAGCGAAACATTAGCCAGCCTGTTGCGAAGCGCGCCGGGATAATCTCCGGGATTACAGGATTCCACTGTCTTTAGTATTTCCTTAAAAATCTCTATGTCATCATTTACGGGTTCCGGTATTTCTTCCTTTGTAAACTGTTCCAAATCAAAAAGCGTATAGAGCAAATCTCCGCGACGGACCCCGCCCCACTTAATTCGCTCGAAGTTAAGAATGTTCAGATCTTCTTTTTTATAGTTTTCCCTTCCGATCACTCCATATTTCAGATTTTTGCAGATACCGCAGGTATGACTGATATGTACCGGCACATTGCCTTCGTAAAACCGTCCGGACTCTACAGGTGCGTACTCATGTTCCGTAAAAAGCCCGGCAATACAATAAGAGCCTGCCGCACTGCGCCAATCCAACCGTCGGGTAGACAGGCTGCACAAAAATCCTTTTGCAACCCGGTCCATAGTAACGGTTTCCGCAAGCTTCACAATTCTTTTTACACATTCATCGTGAGATATGGTAATCGGTTCAAACATTACCCCCTTTTCTTTTGCATATTCAAAATCTTCCGGGGACGTATAACGTTCTGCCCTTTCTCTCCAGCCTTTGCCTGACCAATAGGTATCAAATAATATTTTCTTTGCTTTTTTATCCATATATGGCACCTCACCAATGTTTCCAATTCGGATTTGTTGAAGTGTGCAGACTCGCAAACGCTTCGTTTTTTGCTCGTATCGCCGCTTGAAATTCAGCGGCTCAATTCGTATTTATAGAGCAGTTGATACAGGCACGTTTTTCCGAAAAGGGAATAATCGTTAACAGAGGGAAGAACCAGACTTTCCGCTGGCATCCCCATATTTTTCCCGGCACAAGGGGCAGGCGATATCGTGGACAATGGCGGCGATGTCTGCTCTTGTCATAATCATTTCTCCAATCCTGTTGATCGCATCTATTTTATCATCTTATATTTCCGGCTTCAAGACTAACTGATAAAAGTTTCATAGTGATAAAAATGTCACTTTGTGGATTTACTGATTTACGATTTACTTGTTGCGCCGGCATGAAATATGGAGGTTTTGACTTTTGGCCGGAAAAGCCGGGCGGAGATAAAGCCGGTCGGAGAAAATTTTTCTTGACAAGGCCTGTCTAATACGTTAGACTATTATTAGTCTAACGTATTAGACAAAAGAAGGAACATGAGCCTCTGCGCAACAAGTCGCTCAGAAATGGAGACCAGTATGAAAACACCGAAAGTATTTGAGAGCGAATATCGTTTTTGCCTGATTTTATGGGAAAACGAGCCGATCAGCAGCGCAAGGCTGGCGAAGCTTTGCAATGAAAGGCTTGGCTGGAGCCGCACTACGACCTATACCGTGATCCGGCGGCTGTCGGATCGGGGCGTTGTCAGAAATGAAAAGGGAACCGTGACTTCCCTGGTGTCGAAGGATCAGGTGCAGGCGGCGGAGATCGACGAGCTGGTGGAGAAGACCTTTGAGGGCTCTCTGCCGGCCTTTATCGCAGCGTTTACCAAAAGGAAACCGCTGTCGAAGGAGGAGATTGCCGAAATCAGGCGGATGCTGGATCAATAGGAGGAGCGGATATGGCGATTTTTTTCCTGGAACTGCTGAATAGAAGTATTACCGCCGGATGGCTGATTCTGGCGGTGATTGTGATGAGGCTTCTGCTGCGGAGAGCGCCGAAATGGAGCGTCTGTCTGCTTTGGGGGCTGGTGGCTTTTCGGCTGGTATGTCCGTTTTCGGTGGAAAGCGTTTTCAGTATGATACCGAGCCGTGAGACGCTGCGGCAGGAGTCTGTAATTTCAGAACCTGTGGGAGCGGAGCCTGCGGTTTCGGCATTCTTGGGGGCGAAACCTACGGATTCAGAGTCTTCGGGAGCAGAGCCTGCGGCTTCGGCGTCCTCGGGGGCAGAACCTGCAGGCTCGGAACCGACGGGCGCAGCGGTTCCGGTGATCGATAGCGGGATAGAGCTTGTGGATCATCTTGTAAATCCGTTGCTGGAGCAGTCTTTCCGGCAGGAGGCGGAATCCGGTGTCCGTTCCGTACAGGTATGGCTGACCGCAGCCGGGGCGGTATGGGCTGTCATTGCGGGGAGTATGCTTTTGTACGCTTTGGCGGGGTATGTGCGGCTGCGGTTAAAAATGCGAACCGCGGTGCGTCTGAAGGAGCCGGTCTATTTAAGCGAATTTGCGGACACTCCTTTTATTCTGGGAGTCTTCCGGCCCCGCGTCTATCTGCCGACGGGTCTGCCGGATGAAATGCGGGAACCGGTGACGGCGCACGAGCTGGCGCACTTAAAACGGGGAGATCATATCTGGAAGGTTTTCGGGTACGCGCTGTTGGCCATATATTGGTTTCATCCGCTTTGCTGGGCGGCTTATATTCTGTTTGGCAGGGATATTGAGATGGCCTGCGACGAAAAGGTAGTAAAGGATTATGAACCGGGCCGGAGAAAGACCTATTCGGAGGCTCTTCTGGCCTGCAGCGTCACAGGGCATGTGGCGGCAGCCTGTCCTCTGGCCTTTGGGGAAGTGGGGGTCAGGGAGAGGATCCGGGCGGTTCTGAATTACAGAAAGCCTGCATTCTGGCTCGTCGCCGTCGCAGCTGCGGCCTGTGTGGCGGCTGCGGTCTGTTTTCTGACGGATCCGGTGCGGGAAGACGGCGGGAACGGAACGCAGGTAGCCGGGAATGGAGCGCAGACAGCCGGAGGCGGTGAGGCGGGAAAAGAGAATCCGGCGGAAGGCTCCGGGCCGCAGGAGAGCTTAGCGGAAAGCTTATCGCCGGGAGAAAGCGGTACAGCGCAGGATTCAGAGCAATTATCCGAGGAAGCGGCAGATGAGGAGCGTCTGCAGGCCTTTCTCCGACAGTGGATCGAGCGGTTTGTAAACCGTGACGGCGAAGGGCTTGTATCGATGGCCTCGGAGGAGACCGCTGCGGACTTGAGAGAGCGGGGACTGCTCGCCGGAGCGGCGGGGAGCTATACCTTTGGAAGAAGCGATCTGTGGCCGGTGGGAGAAGAGGATGCGCTGATCTATGAAAGCCAGGACACCATGGCGGATATCTATTATTACGCCTGGGATTCGGATCCCCATGCGACGGTGTGGAGAGAACGGCTCTTTTACGAAGAAAGAGACGGGGAATATGTAGTTACCGGGGAAAGTCTTGAGGAGTTCCAGGAGATCACAACTCCGGCGCAGTACCGGGCGGCGTACCCGGACGGCATGATCAACGGCACGAGGCTCGATTATCGGACCAACGGCGTGCTGGATACGCTGGAGTGGAACGCGTTGCTGAGCTCCGGTATACGGTATCTGGAGCTTTGGGAGCCGGAAAGCGCGGCAGCGAAGCTGCTGAATCTGTCAAGAGATCCGCAGACGGTAGGAATTAAGCGCGTCTGGACGGACGGGGATACGGTGGGTCTTGAAATTTCGTTTCCACAGGAGGGCGGCTCTTTTCGGATCAACATGGTTCAGGGGACGGATACCGGGGTGTGGATCCCTCAAGATTACCATGTGGATCCGACCTTTTGGCTGAAACAGGTGGATTGGGAGGCAGTGAAGAGAGAAAATCTTTCCGTGGGCAGCAGGGACGATTCGGCGGGCGTTATTTGTCTGGGCAGGATTCCGGATCGGGAGATCGTTCTTTACGGCTGCGACAATATAAACAGTTCCCAGGGAGTCGCCGTGGAAATCGGGAAGGAGAGGTACTTTTTTGACTGGATCTATACGAGTCCCCGGAACATTCTGCCGGAATGCCGGTGGGATGAGGAAAACGGACGCCTGCAGGTGGCCCTCGGCATCTATACGGGGACGGGGGCCGACGCGCAGGAGCTTCATGTGCTGACGCTCACGGATACGGGGCTGATGGACAATGTCCTGGAGTTGAATGACTTTGCCGATCTTCTTTACGAAAGGATTCAGTTTTTGTACGACGAGACCGTTCCTCATTTTACCCTGCTGGACGGCAGGGATCAGACGGAGCTGGCTACAGTTGAAACCTATGGCGAACCGATCAGGGAGCTGGAGCTTGGAAGCATTTCGCATTTTATTTTGGGTAAGAAGCTTCTTCTGCGGGTGAGCCCGGGGTATTACCTGGAGGGAAGCTACGGCGTGGCGGAATATGAAAACATGCCGGAGTTGGAGGCTGAGATTTTGATGGAGGAGGACTCGCAGGGCAAGATTCGGTTTGAGCTGGGTGATCTTTATGTGGTGCAGGCTGTCCCGGCGGGAGACGTAACGGGCGCAGCCGGAAACTGACCCGGAGGATTTTTGTTGCCTGACGGCGGAAAACATGGTATTATGACCTTATTCCCGGAGGAAAGTGTGCAAAGATTTTCTAAGCCAGTAAAGTACACTGGCTAAGAAAATCTAAGTTGCACACAGAAGAACGCCAAGAGGGGGCGTGGCCCACCTCTTTGGGCAGGCGTTCTTCGCACGGATTGTATGTGCCGCCGCTGGAGGCATGACGGAAAGCGTGGAAGTAAACTTCCAATATTGAATTGATGCCCGCCGAAGCGGACGAAGTTGGAATTCCAGGAGGATTTAAGCTATGAAAAAGAAATGGTTGGTATTATTGCTCACGGCGGCCTTAACGTTCGGCCTGCTTTCGGGGTGCGGCAGTCCTGAGGCGTCGGAGGGAACCGGGCAGCAGGTACAGAGCGGGGAAGAGAGCGGAGGCCCGGCGCAGGGGGAAGGAAAAGATCAGGCGGAAAGCGAAGAGGCGCAGAACGGAGAAAATGCTTCGTCGGAAAGCGGCGCGGCGCAGGAGCAGGGAAACGACCGGGCGGAGAGCGGCGCGGCACAGGACGGAGAAAAAGACCGGGCAGAAAGCGGGACAGCGGAAAACAGCGGAAACAGCGACGGAAGCCCTGCAGCAGAAGGCAGCTCTGCAGGCGGCGGAAGCAGCACAGGAACGGAGATTGTCAACGGATATACGGTGCCCGAGTTGAAGCTTCAGGCATATGATGTGCCGGATACGGAGGCCTTTGCGTTTGTGCGGAGCCTTAAAATCGGCTGGAATATGGGCAATACCTTTGACGCCTACAGCGACAGAACCTTTGCCAACGAGCTTGACAGCGAGACCCAGTGGGTGGGGGTAGCCACGACCCAGGAGATGATCGACGATCTTCAGGAGGCAGGGTTTAACGCGATCCGTATCCCGGTGAGCTGGCACGGCCATGTAGATGGGAATTATCAGATTTCGCAGGTGTGGCTGGATCGGGTGCAGGAAGTCGTGGATTACGCTTATCAAAACGGCATGTATGTGATCCTGAATATCCATCACGACAACAGCGAGCAGTTTATGTACCCTTCTACGCAGTATCTGGAGCGGTCCGTCCGCTATGTGACGACAATCTGGCGGCAGCTGGCGGAGCGGTTTGCGGATTACGACGAGCATATGATTTTTGAGAGCATGAACGAGCCCAGGCAGGTCGGGACGGACTGGGAGTGGTGGATCAACGGGTCGGCGGAATGCGACGACGCCATAGCCTGCATCAATGAGATCAATCAGGCGTTTGTGGATACGGTGCGGGCCGCGGGCGGGAACAACAAAACCCGTTACCTGATGCTTCCGGGGTATGACGCGTCTGCGGACGGCGTCCTGAACGATGGCTATGTACTCCCCGCGGACGCGGAAGGCGTGACGGATAAACTGATCGTGTCCGTCCATGCCTATACGCCCTACAATTTTGCGCTGCAGGGGCCGGAGGAGAGCGGCAGCATCGCCGATTTCCAGGCGAATGCGCTGGGAAGCACAAAGGATATTACCTTCTTTATGGAGAGGCTGTACAGTAAGTTCATCAAGAACGGCATCCCTGTTGTGATCGACGAGTTCGGCGCGAGGGACAAGGGCGGAAACAATCAGGCCAGGGTGGATTACGCTACCTTTTATGTGGCGGCGGCCCGGGCCAGGGGGATGAGCTGCTTCTGGTGGGACAACAATGCCTTTACGGGAAATGGGGAGCTGTTCGGGCTTTACGACAGGAAAAAGGGCGAGTTTCCCTATCCGGAGATCATCGCGGGCTTGATGAAGTATGCGGACTGAATGCCGATTGATCGAAAGGGTGGCTGATTGACCGAGAGCGTAACGATTCGGAAATATAACAGCTGGCCGGAAACACGGCAGACGGCTCGAAAACGCGGCGGATTGGCCGGAAGCATAGCGATTCGACCGGAAGTATAACAGATGATCGAAAACGAGATAACCGAATCCAATAGAATTAGCGGGCGAGCGGCATTCCTGATCAGGAACGCCGCTCGCTTGCTATGTGCCTTGGCTTTTTGCGGGAGAACAAAAAAGAACATCGATACTGCAATTTTCTACATTTACTCCGTTTTTTGATTGCACTAGAATAAATTTGCCGCTAAAAAGGGCGGCAGGGAGGCAGAGATGGAAAAAGAGAAAAGATCAAAGCTTTTATGGCTTTGGGAAAACATGAAGGGATACCGGGCGGTCTACATCGTCGGGATCCTGGGGACGGTGGTCTATAACGTGATGCAGCTTACCGTCCCCTTTTTTACACAGAAAATTGTGGATCTGTTTCTGACGGGCGAGAAAGCGGCGGCTAATCTCGCGACGAAAAGGGATCTGTTTTTTCAGCTGATCCTGCTGATGATAGGGCTGACCCTTCTGCGGACGGTGATTGTGTACGCGGTCTGTATGGATGTGGAGTATGTTTCCCAGAAGGTGCTTTATCGGATCAGAACCTATCTCTTCAACAAGATCGAGCATCAGGACATGAAATTTTACAGCGCTTTCCGGACCGGGGATTTGATGACAAGGCTTACGGGGGATCTGGACGCGGTTCGGCACATGATAGCATGGGTCATTCGGACGATTCTGGAGTCTTTGTCCCTGCTGACGGCTACCGGCGTCTATTTTGTATACATGGATTGGCGGCTGGCGCTGTCTTTGTTTGCTATCGCGCCCTTTATCCTGCTGATTGTGGTACTGTTCAAAAATAAGGTGGCACCCAGGCATAAGGCCCTGCGCGAGAAGCTGGCGCAGATGAATACGGCGGCCCAGGAGAATATTTCGGGAAACCGTGTGGTGAAGGCTTTTGCCAGAGAAGAGCATGAGATTGAAAAGTTTAACGAATGCAATACGGAATATTCCCGGACGAACAAGAAGACGGCCATGACGTGGCTGGGTTATTATCCATATGTGGAATCTCTGGCGAACCTGATGCCGGTGGTGCTGCTGGTGGTGGGAGGTCTCTTTATTATCCGCGATCAGATCACCATGGGAGAATTTGTGGCGTTTTCCGGTCTGATCTGGGCTCTCGCGAACCCCATGCGTCAGCTGGGGAATGTCATGAACGAGTTCCAGAGATTTTCCGCGGCGGCGGACAAGGTGATGGAAATTTACTATTCGGAGCCGGAGATCGTGGATAAGTCGGAGGCGGTTGACAGGCCGGAAAGATTTGAGGGAAGGATCGAGTTTAAGAATGTCAGCTTCCAGTACGCGGACGGAAACCTGCCGGTGCTTCACAACGTATCCTTTGTGGCGAATCCGGGCGAGACGGTGGCGATTATGGGAGAGACCGGCTGCGGAAAGACGTCCCTGATTCAGCTGATTCCCCGGTTTTTTGAGTGTACGGAGGGAGAGGTGTTGGTGGACGGCGTCAATGTACGGGACATGAAGCTGCGCCAGCTCAGGAAAAATATCGGGCTGGCTACGCAGGATGTGCTTCTGTACTCCGATACCATAGACGGAAATATCGCTTACGGAGACAGCCACATTAAGCGGGAGGAGGTCGTAAAGTTCGCGCGGTACTCGGCGGCGGATGAGTTTATCGCAAAAATGCCGGAGGGGTACGATACGATTGTGGGCGAGCGGGGCGTAGGCCTGTCCGGAGGGCAGAAGCAGAGGATTTCCTTAGCAAGGGCGCTGGCGGTCAGGCCGGCGATCCTGATCCTGGACGATACCACCTCCGCCGTGGATATGGAGACGGAGAAGCAGATCCAGCACAGCTTAAACGAGCTGGATTTCCCCTGCACCAAGCTGATTATTGCCCAGCGGATTTCTACGACGAAGTTCGCGGACAAAATACTGGTTTTGCAGGACGGACAGATCACGGAATCCGGAACCCACGAGGAGCTGATTGCAAAAAAGGGATACTATTACAGTCTCGTGAAGCTGCAGACGGGAGAAGAAGAGGCAGTCTGACGAAAAAGAAAGGTTGTGTATTATGGCAGGAAGAAATACATATCGGGAAGATGAGGTTTTGGAGACACCCTTTGACTTTCATCATCTTCTCCGCGCATCGGTTTATATCAAAAAATATACGAAGGGTATGATAGCGGCGCTTCTCTTGAGCGCGGCGGGCGGTGTGGCGGCGCTGTTTGCGCCTATGATCACCCAGCAGGCGCTGGACGAGGCTATCCCTGAGAAGGATACCCGTATGCTGTTTGTATTGGCGGCATTGCTGGTGCTCACCTATGTCATCAGCGTGATATTTACCACGGTTCGATCCCGGATCATGGTAAATGTGAGCCAGAGCATTATTTTTGACATCCGAAAGGATCTTTTCGCACATCTGCAAAAGCTCCCCTTTCAGTATTATGACGATAGGCCCCACGGCAAAATCCTGATCCGCGTGGTGAACTATGTGAACTCCGTCTCGGATATGCTTTCCAACGGGCTGATCAACGTTGTGCTGGAGATCCTGAACCTGATCTTTATCGTGATTTTCATGTTTTGCGTGGATGTGAAGCTTTCACTGGTGGTGCTGGCGGGGGTGCCGGTGCTGGCGGTTTTCATGCTCTGGATCAAGAAGAGGCAGAGAAAGGCATGGCAGCAGGTATCCAACAAGAACTCGAACCTGAACGCCTATCTGCAGGAAAATATCGTAGGCGCGAAGATCACGCAGATCTTTGCCAGAGAGGAAGAAAACGCCGAGACCTTTGCAGAGCTGTCCGACCGCTGTCGCAGGGCGTGGATGCAGGCGGTGAAGTACAGCAACCTGGTGTGGCCGGGGATCGACAACATTTCCGTCTGGGTTCGGGGCGCGATCTTTATCTGCGGGCTGTTGATCTTTGGGCAGGGAAACACCAGCCTGGGCACCATCGTGGCGATTTCCTCCTACGCTTCCCGGTTCTGGCAGCCGATCATGAACCTGGGCAATATCTTTAACAATTTTATCAACAATATCGCTTACCTGGAGCGTATTTTTGAGACGCTGGACGAACCGGTAACGGTGGACGACGCCCCGGATGCGGCTGAAATGCCTGAGATTAAGGGAGAGGTAACCTTTGAGCATGTGACCTTCGGATACGAGGCGGACAAGGAGGTTTTGAGGGATCTCTCCTTTACGGTAAAGCCTGGCGAGAGCGTGGCGCTGGTCGGGCCGACCGGCGCGGGAAAAAGTACGATTGTCAACCTGATCTCCAGGTTTTATAATGTAAACGGCGGTCGCGTCCTCATCGACGGACAGGATATTGCAAAGGTGACGCTGCATTCTCTCCGCTCCCAGATGGGGATTATGCTGCAGGACAGCTTTATCTTCTCCGGAACCATCGAGGACAATATCCGCTACGGCAAGCTGGACGCCGCGGAAGAAGAGATCGTCGAAGCGAGCAAAACGGTGTGCGCGGACGAGTTTATCAGGCGGTTTGCCGACGGCTATCAGACGGAGGTAAAGGAGCGGGGCTCCCTGCTCTCCCAGGGCCAGAAGCAGCTGATTTCCTTTGCCAGGACTCTGCTTTCGAATCCGGCGATCCTGGTGCTGGACGAGGCGACCTCCAGTATCGACGTGCAGACGGAGCGGGCGCTGCAGCAGGGACTGAACGCCATGCTGCAGGGGCGAACCTCCTTCATCATCGCCCACAGGCTTTCCACAATTAAGAGCTGCGACAAGATCATGTACATAGACGAGGGCGGTATTTTGGAGTGCGGCACCCACGCGGAGCTGATGGCGAAGAGGGGATATTATTATCATCTGTATACGGCGCAGATGGAGGATATCGCGTAGGGGAAGCCGGATGTTCTCAGATCTCACGTTTGGTGAATAGGGAGGATGGGGATCTCGCGTAGTAGGAAGCTAGGCGGAAAGAAATTGCAGGGAAGAATCGCGGGAGTCGGAGAAGAAATTTCGGCCAGAAAAAATGGCCGGGATCTTGTGCGGAAGCTCCTTTCGGAAGCGAAACAACTCGGAGAGGGATAACAAAACTGGAGGAAAACAATCATGAAATTCACCCCGAAGACACTGGACTATGAGTTGAGTCCTTATACGGGACTGACAAGAGAAAGCTGGCTTGAGGCGGGGATTTACCTGCTGGAAGGGATCTTCCGGAATATCGACGATTTTCAGAAGCCGGTTGTGATGCCCAGGAAGGAGACGGAGATCACCTATCCGCATCTGCGGGATCCGGAGGAGCAGCAGAAAACCCAGCGGCTGGCGGAGATGTTCGAGGGACTGACCAGAACCCTGTTCATTGCGGCACCGGTGATTCAAAATATCCCGGATCTGGAGGTCTGCGGCTATCCTCTGGCAAAATATTATAAGAACCAGATTCTGCGAACCTGTACCAGGGGGGATGAGCTCTATGTGGGAAATTACGAGGATCAGCAGGAGATCACGGGACATGCGGATCCCTTCCGCGCCTTTCAGCAGACGGTGGAGACCTGCGCGCTGGTGATCTGTCTCTGGATCAGCAGGGAGCAGATCTGGGATACCTACACAAAGGAGGAGAAGGACAGGATCGCCGCTTTTCTGGATTCTTATGCCCATCAGAATACGGTTCCCCAGAACTGGCGGCTGTTCAATATGCTGGATATGGCTTTCCTGCATATGGAGGGCTATCCGATTCAGAAGGATATCATGCGGGATCATGCCCAGGCAATCCTGAATTACTACGCCGGGGACGGCTGGTATCGGGACGGGCATTCCTTCGACTACTATTCCTGCTGGGCCTTTAACGTCTACGCGCCGATCTGGAACCTCTGGTACGGTTATGAAAACGAACCCTGGATTGCGGAGCGGTTTGAGAAGCAGTCCAACCGGCTGATGGAGACCTATGGGGACTTTTTTGACCGGGACGGCTGGACGAATATGTGGGGCAGGAGCAATATCTACCGGAACGCGGCGACCAGCGCCTTTGACGGGAACCTGATGCTGCCGGGGGGCAAGGCGGATCCGGGGCGGGCGAGACGGATTTGCTCCGGCTCTCTGATGCAGTTTCTGGGGCGGGAAGACTTCTTATATCAGGGCGTTCCGACCCTGGGCTTTTACGGGCAGTTTTCGCCGTTGGTGCAGGGGTATTCCTGCGCGGAGTCTCCCTTTTGGATGGGGAAGGCGTTCCTTTGCCTGCATCTTCCGGCGGCTCATCCCTTCTGGACGGCGAAGGAGAACAACGGTACTTGGGAGAGCCTGAAAGAGAACGAGGTCAGGGTGACGACGCTGGACGGCCCCGCGCTCTGCTTTTCCAACCATGAAGCCAACGGGGAAACGATTCTGCGGACGGGCAAGGTGGTTAAAAATGTGGACGACCGGCACGGCATGTGGAATTATTCCAAGCTCTGCTTCAACACAAAGTATCCTTGGGAATCCGCTCCCAGAGCGGATTTGGAGGCACAGCAGTACGTTTTAAGGGACAGTACGTCCGGAAAGCTGTCCCGGGCGAATGTGACCTTCTGGTGCGGGGAGAAGGACGACGTTTTATATCGCAGACAGTTTTTTGACTATCGATTGGATACGGAGTGCCACTGGCTGCAGGCGTTAAATCTGGCGGACTTTACAGTGCCCTGCGGCATCCTGCGGGCGGATAAGCTGAGGCTGCATCGGTGTCCGATTGAGCTGACGCTGGGGTCTTACGGCTTTCCGGACAATGGGACACAGGTACTGGAGAAGAGCTGCGGGAACGCGAGGGCGATCGTTTTGAAGGGACAGGATTCCCAGGGAAAGGAAAAGCAGATGGCTATGACGGTCTATGACGGCTGGAAGGAGCTGAAGCTGGTTCGCAGTCGTGGAACCAACCCGGACTCCGACGCCTCCCTGGTGATTTACGCGGTGACGAGCCGTCAGAAGCAGTACGGCTACGAACCCTATCTTTTGGTATCCCAGGTGATTACAAAGGAGAGTCACGAGGACTTTCGGGAGGAGGAGCTCTTTCCGGTCAAGGAGATCGTCTATACGGATCCGGAGGGCTGCAGCGGTTACGGCCCGGTGCGGATCCGGCTGAAGGACGACAGCGAGAAGTGCATCGAGTTCGAGGGGCTGGAGGGGAAGCTGCTGCTGTAGTCCGACAGCGAGAAGTGCATCGAGTTCGAGGGGCTGGAGGGGAAGCTGCTGCTGTAGTCCGATAGCGAGAAGTGCATCGAGTTCGAGGGGCTGGAGGGGAAGCTGCTGCTGTAGTCCGATAGCGAGAAGTGCATCGAGTTCGAGGGGCTGGAGGGGAGGCTGTTGCTGTAGTCCGGCAGCGAGAAGCGCATCGAGTTCGAGGGAACGGCGGAGAAACTGCCGCAGCCCGGGAGATTCCCGCAGCGTCGGCCGGGACGACTTCGGCCCGGCTCAGAGCCCCTGGGCGCGAAACATCTCCGCCATTTCGTCTGCGGATTCCCGCATTCCCCTCTGGAGCCAGACCTCGATCCACCCGTACAAGGTGTAAGCCACGAAGGCGGAGGAGTAGGCCTGCACCGCTTCGTCTTCCGGTTTCGGCCCATAGACCCGGATGAGCGCATTCTTTAGCAGATAAGTATATCCTCTGTCACTCAGCAGCTTATAAAACTCACGGCGCTTTTCAAAGTGGGCGATCATAATGCGAATCTGTTCGCTCAGGGGAGCGCCCTCATTTCTTTGTCCTTCGTTCGTCCATTCGCGGAAAAGATCATCAATATGCTCTTTCAGGATATCCTCCTTGCATTCGTAATTCCGATAAAAAGAAGCTCTTCCTACTCCCGCCCGTTCCGCCAGCTCGCTGACGGAAATATCGTTGAGCGGCTTTTCGGAAAACAGCTCAAGAAAGGCGTTTTTGAGATGCTCTACCACATAGGCGTTTCGCCCCTCGTTGCTCATCGGTGATACAATTTGCTCCGTTTGTCTCATTTTTGCTCCTCCTCTTGACAACAAGCGCTTTTGCCGATATATTTGTATCGGCGTTGCAAATATATCATCAGGGTAGCACATGCGTGCGGAAATGTCAAGGGAAACGGATATTTTCCGGGAGCGGCGGATTTCACAGAGTCTGTTAAATCCTTGGGAGCGGCCTGTGATGTTGCGGACTCCACGGAAACTGCGGATTCTGTGGGAGCAGGTTGCGGTGTCGGGACTTCCAAGGAGTCGGCCAATTCCGCGGGGAATGGCTTGTGACGTTGAGAACAGGAGATCGGAGAAAAAACGCGGCGGAAGGGAGCGGGTATGAAAATGACACTTACCAGAAAACGAATCATCATCCTGGCGGTAATCGTGATAATCGCCTTTGTGCTCGGGCGGCTTGCCATGCGGGCATTCATGAATCTTATGTTGGGCGGCACATTGTTTGGAGGTAACTTTTTATGAAGAGACAAGCGAATACAACGGAAAAACCGAAGAAAAAGGGCGGAGTTCTATGGGCTTTCCTCTATATTGCCGCCTTTCTTGCGGCCTTTGGCACAGGCGTTGTAAGTAAGACGCTTCCTCGTTCCTGGGCTAAGGACTACACCGTCGTCTGGGATAATTCTGTCGGCACGGTCTATCAGGACATCCCTTACGGGGAGGCAGAGTCCAATAAATTCGACTTGTACATTCCTGCGGACAATGAAAAGGAAAGCTACGGGCTTGTGGTTTATCTTCATGCCGGCGGCTTTACAACCGGCGATAAGGCCGACGACAGGGAGATGCTGGAATGGCTTTGCTCGAAGGGCTATGTGGCGGCAGGCGTCAACTACACCCTGCGGGACGAGACCCATCCCGAAACCAGCGTTTATTCTCAGTCCATGGAGATAAAGGAAAGCATACCGGTTGTGATCGCCGAGGCAGAGAAGCGGGGTTACTCGATTGAGGAAATGGCAGTTTCCGGCGGCTCGGCGGGACATTGCCTTGCGATGCTGTACGCTTACCGCGACGCGGCTGATTCGCCTGTGCCCGTGAGAATGGTGTTCGGCGCAGTCGGGCCCTCCTGCTTCTATCCTGAGGATTGGGGATGTTACGGGCTTGATCAGGGAACGCCGGAATCCGATCAGGCTGCTGCGGGTTTGTTTGGAATCATGGCGGGAAAAGAGATTTCGCCCGACCTGTTCGGGACTCCGGAATACGACGAGGCGATAAAGGATATTTCCGCTCTTCTTTGGGTGGACGATAACTCTGTTCCCTCGCTTATGGCCTACGGCAAGTATGACCGGGTGCAGGGCTTTAACGGCTCTGTCCGTCTTGACGAAGCCCTGACCGCGCACAATATTCCCCACGATTATATTGTCCTGGAGCATTCGGGACACGGCCTGCAGAACGACGATAAGGAGGCTCATCTCTATTCCCAGAAGGTAGAGGAGTACCTTGATAAATACATGCCGGTTCGTTGATTGCTCCCGGGCTGTCCGGCGGATAATCCGTTTGCTTCATTGCTTTCGGGTCAACACGGTTGACCTTGCGCAGTGAAGTCAACGGGGAGCAGTACGATCGAGGGTATTGGCAAGGTTTTTCTGAATGATATAAATCGCCGCGCCGTAGTAGCAGGCCAGGATCACAAGGATCAGCAGGCCGGGAATCAGTACCCCGAAGCGGAAGCCCGCGCTGCTCATGTAGGCGAATATCTTATGCCCGTACCGCAGGGCGAAGGAGTAGATCAGCGGCAGGGCGATCAGAAAGGCGGCCAGGCAGGGCGTGAAAAAATAGAACAGGCTTTGTCGGCTTACCATTCTTACAATGTCGTCCCGGTCTGTCCCCAGCTGATATAAAGTCCTGTATTGCGGACTCTGGTCGATGGAATCCGTTGTAAGATGCAGGGCCAGGACAGTCATGCAGATGACGAAGAAGATGACGCCGGAGTAAATGCCCAGCAGCCGGACGCTGGTCGCGGTCAGGGCGACGTCGTTGCTCTCCTGGGTTCGGAAGCGGATCGGATCGATAAAGCTGATATAATGCGGATCCGACTGATATTTTGTCTCATATCGGTCAAACAGGTCGGAATAGCGGTTCCGGAAGGAGACGGCGATTTCCTCCCGAACAGTGTCGCAGAGGCCGTAAGGAATCGGACTTTCCGTGTTTGCGTAGTAGCAGGTGCGGGCCAGGCGGAGAGAGTCGCAGACGGAATCCGGGAACACAAGGACGGAGTCGTCCTGATGAAACAGATAGGTTCCCAGCGGGTCGTTGTAGAGCTTCGGCTCCGCCAGCGTGAGAACCGTTCCATCATCCAGCCTGAGCGCCCGGCCGCCGCTGCCGATCGCGGCGGCGACGCTTTCCAGGTCCGTCTCATAGCTCAGGTGCATGAAAAAGGAATCTCCGGCCAGCGAGACCGGATCGATCCCCGCCATTTCCCGCATCTTATTATAGTCGGAAAGGCGCATGGCCAGCCTCGGGAGGTCGCGCCAGGATTCTCTCGTATCGACCGTGTTAAAATCGCTTTCCCAGATAAAATAGCTGCGCTGGGATACCTCCTCCGAGACAGTGATGTCATGCTCCCGCAGAATATCCCTTATAAAGGAAAAGTCGATTTCCGGAATGTCCTCCATCCTGTCGATGTAGCGATAGGTGTTGTAGATCATGACGTCATAGGGCATCCGATAGTCCAGGTAGCCGGTCGTAATCTCCGCCAGCATGGGCAGGAGGACGAAGGCCACGAGGGCGATTGTGATCGCCAGGGTGGAAACGGAAAGAACCTTCGCCGTGGAGGAGACCTTCTGAAAGAGGCTGCCGAGCAGGACGGAATTCACCCTGCGGTTCTTCCACCTTTTCCGCCGTCGGAGCAGGGTAAGCAGAAAGGCGACCGCGTTGTACAGGGAAAAAATTCCGACGACAGCGGCGATTATGGCGATCGCCTGATAGCGGTTACTGATTTCTTCAGGGATGTTTCCGGCGTAAACGCCGTTTTTATGAGCAAAGCCGTAGAGGACTGTGCCGACGAGGCTGAAAGCTGCGACGGTCGCCGCGAGAGAGACCGCGTAGCGCTTCTTGTTGGCGGTCTGTCCTTCCCCGGCCTTCTTTTCGTTCAGAAGATCGATGAGCCTGATCCGGTAAAGCCGTCGGCTGTTCCAGGCCCCTACCAGCAGGAAGGCGGCGCAGAAGAACAGCAGGGTGATCAGGATGGTGTCAGGATAAAAGCCGAGGCGGAAGACTGCAGCGGGAGTGATCGAGCGCATGACGAAGGCCGTCAGGATGCCGGACAGCAGCGTCCCGAAAAGGCATCCCGCAAAGACGGCCGCCGTTCCGAAGGCGAAGGTTTCGCGAAAGAACTGCATCGCCACAATCCGCGGCTCCATGCCGAGAATCCGGTAAATCGCAAATTCCCGGCTGCGTTGTCTCAGCATATAATTATTGATATATCGAACCAGCGCGACAAAAATAACGGAAACTGCCAGTACCGCATAGCGGATCGTGTCCTGAAAGAGAGTCAGCGAGTAGTTTCCGTCGCCGCCCAGGATGTCGTTGTACCGGCTTGTCAGGGACAGGAAGGCGAAGAAAAGGGTGCTGCTGACAACCAGGGTAAAGAAATAGAGCATATAATCCCTCAGAGCCTTCCGAAGGTTGCTTCGAAACAGTTTAGCGTACATCGCTTTGCCCTCCTCCCATCATCGTGAGGACATCCAGCAGCTTTTCAAAAAATTTCTGGCGGGAATCCCGGCCTTTCCGGATTTCCGTAAAGATTGCCCCGTCCCGCAGGAACAGGATACGGTCGGCGTAGCTGGCGGAAAAGGCGTCGTGCGTCACCATCAGAATCGTAGCCCCCAGCTGTTCGTTGACGCTTTGCAGGGTACTGAGCAGCATTTGGGCGGACTGGCTGTCCAGCGCGCCGGTGGGCTCGTCGGCCAGAATCAGCTTAGGGCGATTGACAATCGCCCTGGCGCAGGCGCAGCGCTGCTTCTGCCCGCCGGATACCTGATAAGGATACTTGTCTAAAATATCCGAAATGTTGAGAACCGCCGCCATCTCCCGTACCTTCCCTTCGATCTGCTCCTCCGGCGAGTTGTTGATCGTCAGGGCCAGGGCGATATTTTCGGAGACCGTCAGCGTATCCAGAAGGTTGAAGTCCTGAAAGATAAAGCCGAGGTTTTCCCGGCGGAACCGGGCAAGTTCTTTCTCTGCGGAAGGTCTTCCTTCCGCGATTTTTGTTATATCCTTCCCGTCCAGGCGGATATGCCCCGCGCTGACGGTGTCGATGGTGGAGATGCAGTTTAAAAGCGTAGTCTTGCCGGAGCCGGAGGCCCCCATGATACCGACAAACTCGCCCTCGCAGACGGAGAAGCTGATGTCCCGGATGGCCCTGGTAAGATTCCCCTGATTCCCGTAAAATTTCTGGATATGCTCCAGCTTTAAAATTTCCTTCATGCTGCTTACTTCTCCCTTCCGGATAAAGCGGCGAAGCTTTTCTCTGCCCGCCGGATTGTCTTTTCCGTTACCTGGCAGGAAGCGTCGCTCGCTTTTTATGATAAGCGAAAAGCTCTCTGGAGTGTATCAGATTTTCTTACGAAGTTCTTACGGAATTGTAAGAAAGCGGGGATGAAGTGGAAGCGAATTGGAGAAAGCCGTTCCCCCAGCGCATCTATTTTATTAGGTGGCGTTTTTACAACAGAAATCAAATTCGGATGAAATCATTGACGGAAAAGGAAAGCCGAACCGTCGTGCCCTGATTGGAAGAATCGGCGGAGAGTCCGATCTCCAGCCTGTCGCAGAGCTGCCGGCAGAGATACAGTCCGAGGCCGGTTGCATTCTGCGCAGCGTTTCGGCCGTTGCTGCCGGTAAACCCCTTCTCAAAAATACGGGGCAGGTCGCCGGGATCGATACCGATGCCGTTGTCCTCTACCGATAAGAGGATCCGGCCTTCCTGATGCGCCGCGTAAAATTTCAGAACCGGCTGCTCCGTCCGGTATTTGACGGAATTGACAATCAGCTGGTTCAGGATAAAGCATATCCATTTTTCGTCCGAATAGACGATATCGTCCGTCTCCTGTAGGTCGATCCGGACGCCGTTTTGCAGGAGGAGGTATTTGTTCTCCGCGATGGCCTGATGAACGGCGTCAAACAGCCGGATTTCCCGCACAGAATAATCCTTTTCAGTGTGCTCGCTTCGGGCGTAGCAGAGGGCCTGCTCCACAAAGCGGTTGATTTTCTCAAGCTCCGGCAGCAGCTCCCTCGTAAGGTCGGAGCGGCGATTTTCGCAGAGAAGCTTTATCGCGGTAAGGGGCGTCTTGATTTCATGCACCCACTGCTCGACCTGCTCCCGGTATTCCAGATGTTCCCGCCGGACGACGCCGATCTGCTCCAGCATGGATTTCCCGGCCATCTTCAGGAGCTGATAGAATACCTGATCGTCGGCCCGCTCCGGTTTCTCCATAACCTCGGCAATCAGATAGCGTTCCTCCAGCTGCCCGGCCAGAGTCAGCCATTCCTCCAGCAGCGCTTTTCGATCGCGGCAGGATTTCCAGAGATACGCCGCCAGAATCAGAATCCAGGCAATTAAGATAAGCAGGATGGAGCCGGGGCGGTTCCCGTTTGCCAAAAGGAACGCCGCCAGCGCGAGCATACATAGAAAATGAAGAAGGAGAAGCGGAAGCCGCTGCTTCCAATAGATTTTTTCATTCATAGAAGATATCCCTGCCGATGCTTTGTCTTAATAAAGTCCGTCAGGCCGATGGCGGCCAGCTTCTCGCGGATGCGGTTGATGTTGACGCTCAAGGCGTTATCGTCCACATAGACCTGATTGTCCCAAAGATACTCCACGATATCGGCTCGGGGGCAGATTTTTCCGGCGTGCCGAAAAAGATAGTACAGGATTTTGGACTCATTTCTCGTCAGGTCGGCCTGCCTCCCGCCGTATTCGATCTTACCGCTGTCCAAGTGCAGGATCGCTCCCTGAAAGGTCAGCTCGGCCTGCTCCGCCGCAGGATAGGCGCGTTTCAGGAGAGAAGCGATTTTGGCCAGCAGAATCGCCGTGTTGTAGGGCTTTGTGATAAAGGCGTCCCCGCCCAGCAGGATACTGTTCAGCTCGTCCAGATCTGTGCCGCAGCTTGTCACAAAGATAATCGGGACGCTGGAAAAACTGCGTATTTCTGAACAGAGGGAAAAACCGTTGGCCTGGGGCAGACGGATATCCAGCAGAATCAGATGGGGCTGAACGGATTGGACAGTCGGAAGGACGGCGGAAAAGTTTGTGACGGCCGAGGCCTGATAGCCGTTTTCGTTCAGGAGCTTTGTCAGCTCCGCCCGTATGACCGGATCGTCCTCTATAATCAGAATCTTTGAATTCATGCGAATCACTCGTTCCTTTCGTTTTTATCGGACACAAACAGTATAACCTTTTTACTTTCGCGGTGCAATGAAAACAAACGCCAATGATCCATTGACACGAACAACGCAGACACGAAAACATTCCCGGGAGGAAGTGACAGCTTTTGCTTTTTGTGTTATACTGCCCGTGGGCGGCGCAGAGTTTGCGCGGTATTTCGGATGCTGTTGAGGGATGCTCTGCATGGAGTTAAATTGCCGGCGCAGCGATCCGGAGAGTGAAAAAACGTCCTGACAGGAAAGGAAAGCGGTAGAAAGAGCGATGACAAAAGGGGAGCTGGAGCTTACGGGCGGCAGCCTGTACTACGAAATCGAAAAGGAAGAAATCCGGATTACGGACTTTCAGGGGCTGACGGCGGAGGTCGTAATTCCGGACAGGATCGAGGGATACCCGGTGAGGGAGGTCGGAAAGAAGGCGTTTTTAAGCAAAAAACGTCTGCGGAGGGTGACGCTGCCCCGGGGCGTCCGCGAGGTGGGAGACTGGGCCTTCGCCTACTGCGACAGTCTGCGGGAGGTCAGCCTGCCAAGGAAGGAGATTCGCTTCGGGAGGGCGGTTTTTCTGGAATGCGGGAGCCTGCGGCGGATCTCGGCGAGGGAGGCGGAGGAGGCTTCCCGGCTGCGGCCGCCGAGAACCGGCGCGGGAGAGGCAGGGGAGCAATCCCGGTTTCAGCCGGAGCTTCTGGCGGCTGCCGTGGGGAGTCTCGGAGCTTATTATCTTCTGGATATTCCCGCGGTGGGAAGCGGGGAGTGGCTGGAGAAATGGGACGCCGGGCTGGCGTCGAGGCTGCGGGCTTCGGATCAGGAGGGCTATTCTCGGCAGGTGCTCTGCGGCGAGGAGGATTACGGCAGTACGGATCTGGCCGCGTATACCGGCAGCAGGCGGAGGGAGAAGGTGCGTCTGACCCTGCTGCGGCTCTTGTTTCCCCGGGGGCTTTCGGAGACCTTTCGGAGCGAGCTGGAGCGATATCTGCTGGAGCATACGAAGGGAGAGGAAACCGACGAGACCTGGCGGGTGATCCTGGAGGAGCACGGCGAGGATCGAGCCTATTATCAGCTGTTCGCGGAGCTTGGCTGCCTGAACGGGGAAAACCTGGGCGATATTCTGGGGGATATCGGGGAACGGTATCCGGAGATGAAGGCTTTTTTTCTGCGGGAGAGGGAACGGAAGCAGGAGGGAGGGGACTTTTTCGCAGGGCTGGAGCTGTAGAGAAATTTGTTGTTTTAGCTGCTGTTTCCGGGGAAAACAAAATATCGGATTCGGTCAGGATGATTTATATGGAGGGCCATGCGTTTGATAGGGCGGTTGGTTCCTGATTTCGCCGGCTTCCGCGAAGCTTGACTGTTTAAATGTTCTATTTTATAATCGAAATAGAAAGAGAGAAGCGATGGGGAGTCTGTCTGATGAAAAAAAATTCCACGGAAAAAGAGAGTTCTTCAAAAGAAATACATATGGAATATAGTGAAAACCGTGATGTGATTTCGTTATTCTCGGGAGCCATGGGATTAGACCTTGGGCTTGAGAAGGCAGGGCTTCATATTGTGATAGGACAGGACGTTGAAGCTTCCTGTGTAGAAACGATGAAGGCCAACGGATATAAGGTTTTGGAAGGAGATATCAGAGAAATAGAGCCGGAAACGCTCTTAAAACGGACTGGCCTGCGTATCTGTGAACCATTTATGATTTGCGGAGGGCCGCCCTGTCAGCCGTTTTCTACAGCTGGGAAGAGACTTGGGATTAATGATCCAAGAGGAAGCCTTTTTATGGATTTTATCAGAATGATAGATTTTATACGTCCGCGTTTTTTTGTGATGGAAAATGTAAAAGGGATTCTTTCGGCGTCTTTAAAGCATATTTCCGCTGTCCCGAAGGGGGAAGAGGCTTCGGAACAAAAGGCAGGGACGGTTTTGGATGTGGTTTTAGCGGAATTTAATAAGCTGGGATATAAAACTGTTTATGGTATTCTGGATGCCGTAAATTATGGAGTACCGCAGTTTCGGGAACGTTTTGTGATAATCGGAAGCAGAGATGATGAGGATATCTTTTTGCCGATGCCGACGCATTTCCAGCTCCATCAGAACCGGGAATACCGGTGGAGAACCGTAGGGGAGGTAATAAGAGATTTAGAGAATGCGCCGGGGGAGTACATACCGTTGAGCGGCGAAAGAAAAGAATATTTGCACATGATTCCGGAAGGTGGAAATTGGAAGGATTTACCGTCGGAAATTATTCCGGCGGCTATGGGAGGAGCGTATGAGTCGGGAGGAGGCAAGGTTGGTTTTTACAGAAGGCTGGCGTATGCGCAGCCTGCGCCTACGATTACGACGTCTCCGGCGCAGAAAGCTACCATGCTCTGTCACCCGAAACAGGACAGGCCGTTGAGCGTAAAAGAGTATGCCAGAATTCAGCAATTTCCGGATGATTGGAAATTTGCGGGAACAATAGCCGCAAAATACAAGCAGATCGGCAATGCGGTTCCTGTCGGTCTTGCGGAAGCGATCGGAAGGGCGATCATAGCAACGGCTGACAGGACGTCAACCATAGAAACAAAACGATTCAGGGGAACCGGTGTACATAGCAGGATCAGAAATGCGATGGAATTGGGAGGAAGCTCATATGGCGATTAACGATACTTATGATGAGGAAGCGGTGGTGCAGGCAATCGCGAAAGCATTGGAAACCTTTTACGGAACCCTGATTGAAAAGATTGATACATTGGATATCAGGAAAGTGATGAAAAGAAAGAATCCTTATCTATATCGTGCGAAAGCGATGGAAAACGCCTCCGAGATCGTGGAGTCCGTTTTAAGCGCATTTGTGACATCCAGCGAGGAAACCATTTTCGGGAACTGCTTTTTCGAGCCGATTGCGATTGCAGTAAGCGGCGGCAAAAAGGCGCTTGCGGAAGGTATTGATTTGATGATACAGGATGACGAAAGCAATACGATTTACGCGATCGCCGTTAAAAGCGGACCGGCCGTATTTAATGCGGACAGTAAAAAACGTCAGGAGCAGAATTTTATGGCGGCGTCAAAGCTGGCGCAGCAGGCCAAAGCAAGATATGAAGCCTATATCGGGTACTGTTATGGCAGGAAAAAAGACAGCGGCAGAGGCAAACCTAAAATGTATCAGGAGCTGGCGGGCAAACAGTTTTGGGCGGAGCTTACGGGCGACGACCAGTTTTACATTAAGATCATCGCTTTTATGGGAACTCTGCCGGAGCAATATGTTGCGTCCTATAAGGAAAGCTACAATAAGGCGGAAAACAGGCTGCTTCGGGAATTCTCAAACAGCTTTTGTAAGGAAGACGGAGCGATTGACTGGGAAAAGCTGGTTGAATTTAATTCTGGAGATTAGAAAAGGAGACAATACTATGGCAAATCCTATTTTACCCCTGTGGGAGTATATCCCGGACGGGGAGCCCCGGGTGTTCGGAGACCGTGTCTATCTGTACGGCTCCCATGACAGGGTGGGGGGGACTTCCTTCTGCGACTACAAGCTGAAGGTCTGGTCTGCGCCGCTTACGAACCTGAACGACTGGCAGTGTCACGGAACCGCTTTCCAGACCAGGGACACGGCAAATCATCCGGCCCAGACGCCCTGGACGGATCACGAGCTGTACGCGCCGGACTGCGTGGAGAAGGACGGAAAATACTATCTCTACATGTACATTGTGGGAGCGAAAGGGTGCGTTGGAGTCAGCGACCGTCCGGAGGGCCCCTTTGAGCTGCTTTCCCGGTATCAGTATAATCCGGGCAATGAGGGGGACGACGGCATCTATAACGATGTGGGCGTGCTGGTGGACGATGACGGAAGGGTGTACTGTTATTACGGCTTTGAGGGCTCGCATATGAACGAGATCAATCCGGAGAATATGTACGAGATCCTGGACGGGAGCCTGCTGAACAGGGTGATCGACGAAAGGCCGGAGGTTCCGGAGGAAAGGCGCTTCTTTGAGGCAAGCTCCCCCCGGAAGGTCGGGGATACCTATTATCTGATTTATTCGCCGCGAAAAGGCAGCAGGCTGGCCTACGCTACCTCGGACAGTCCGCGGGGGCCGTTTACCTATCGGGGATACATCATAGACAACGGTGTGGATTATCCCGCGGGGAACGACCACGGTTCCATCTGCGAGATCAACGGGCAGTGGTATGTCTTTTATCATCGGATGACCAACAATACCATCATGTCAAGGCGTGCCTGTGTGGAAAAAATCGAGATTCTGCCGGACGGGAGCATCCCGCCTGTAGAAATGACCTCTCTGGGCTTTGAGGAGTCGCTTTCTCCCTATGAGATTGTTCCCGCGGAGATCGCCTGCGTGTTGAAGGGCGGCTGTTTCGTCACGGAAAAGGATTTGTTCACCCGTGTGATCACGCAGATTAAGAGGGATAACGTCATCGGCTACAAGTATTTTGACTTTGGCGAGGATTACGGCAGCAAGGTCATGCACCTTTGCCTGAAGGTCAGAGGGATGGGCTGCGCCTGTACGCTGAAGGTTTTGATCGACGGGGAGGACGGCACGGAGATCGGAAGAGGCGAGATCGGTTTAGGCGACGGCGTTTACCGTCTGGAGGTCAAGGCGGTGACGGGACGCCACGCCCTTTACTTTGTGACCGAGCTGGAGATCAATAGCTGGGCGGATCAGTTTTTGAAGGATCGGGTGCTTTTTGAGCTGGAATCCTTTGTATTTTTAAAGTGAGGCTTGACGCTTTTTTGACTTTTTTGCGGTACTCTCTTCCAAGGGGGTGTTCGTATGAAGCGCAAAATATTAGTCGTGGATGACGAGACAATGATCACGGAGCTGCTATCCGACCATTTGGGAGATGAGGGCTATGAGGTTTATACGGCAAACAGCGCAGGTGGAGCACTGGAGCTGCTGCCGAAAAATCCTGACCTGATCATACTTGATATCAATATGCCGGGGACGGACGGGCTGGAGCTTTGCCGGAACATACGGGAGCACATGGCCTGTCCGATTCTTTTCGTGACGGCGAGGATTACCGAACAGGATAAAATTACAGGCTTACAGTGCGGCGGCGACGACTATATCACCAAGCCATTCAGCTTAAAGGAGCTGTCGGCGAGGGTGGCGGCTCATCTGCGCCGGGAGGAACGCGCCCGCGAGGGCTGCGCTTCTGTGCTGACCTCAGGGGAGCTGCTGGTGAATCTTTCCCAGCGCCGCGTTTATTTTAAAGACGTCGAAATCGAATTTTCTAAGAAGGAATTTGATCTGATTGCATTTCTGCTGACAAACGCCGGTCAGGTGTTTGACCGGGAGCGCATCTACGAGAGGGTATGGGGATGGGATGCGGAGGGCAGCGCGGATGTGATCAAGGAGTATATACGGAAGATTCGCGCCAAGCTCCACGGGGCCACGGGAGAGGAATATATCGAGACAGTCTGGGGAGTGGGGTATAAATGGAAGCGCTGAAAAGGAAATGGAGAGATTTGCCGCTTCGCCGGTTTTTTATGCTGACTGTCCTTGGCGCTGTGGGCATGACAGGAATCCTCTCCGCGCTGATCATCGGAGGCTGCGCCGCTTTCCGGTATTGGCTTTTGCCGGATTCCAATGAAGTCTATCTCACCATTGAGGAAACGCTGTCGGAGGAAAACGTGATTCAAAGCACCTATCTTCTGAAATACGGGGACGATCTGTCTTCCCTGCCGTTTTTGCGCGTGGAGAGCGACGGTGTGCCGGTTGTGGGCAGCGTGAGGCAGACCCGGTATTCCGTCGAAAAAATAGAGGCCGGCGTGGATTCTCTGTCTCCCAAAAGGAAGCTTGCCTATCGGCTGTGCGGCGTGACGATGGTTGCCGCCCCGGTTTTTCTTGCCTTTGGAGCCGTTCTCTTCTGCAGCCTGTATTTTTACCGCCGGAAGCTGAAGCGGCCCATTGAGATATTGGCGGACGCGGCAAAGCAGATTGAGAAGCAGAATCTGGATTTTCAGGTGAATTATACCTGCGGCGATGAGTTGGGCAGTCTGTGCCGCTCCTTTGAGGAGATGCGGGCGGCGCTTTGCGAAAACAACAGGGTTATGTGGGACATGCTGGAGGAACGAAGGCTGATGCAGGCGTCCATTGCGCATGATTTGCGGAATCCCATTGCCGTTATCGAGGGGTATGCCGAGTACCTGGAGACAAGCCTGAAAAACGGAGAAATAAGCAGAGAAAAAACAGTCCATATCGCGGGGAACCTATGTACGGCGGCAAAACGGCTGGAGCGGTATACCGAATCCGTCCGGGTTTTAAATCGGACGGAGGAAACGCAGCTTGACAGGAGAACCGTAAACGCGAAAAAGCTTGCGGCGGAAATGGCGGAGGATTTATCCCTTCTGGCGGAGAAAAACGGAATCGATATGCAGGTGAGAGGCTGCCTGCCGGAAAAAGAGATACGGGTTGATGCGGCCCTGGCGTATCGGGTTCTGGAGAATGTCGTAAACAATGCGCTGCGCTACGCCAGACGGCAAATACAGCTTGCGTTTTCCTTAAGCGGGGCGGAGCTTACTGTATCCGTGACCGACGACGGGGACGGATTCCCGGCGGAAATTCTGGAGAAGCAGGAAAAGAAGCTGCTTATTGCGGCCGAGGACGGACATATGGGAATCGGGCTTTCCGTAAGCCGCCTCCTTTGCCGCAAGCACGGCGGCAGGCTGGAGTTGTCGAATACCTCTGAAGGCGCTTGCGTGAAAATCTTTTTGACAGTTTGACGGACTTTTGACTTTTACCGGATAAGATCTCCTTATCAAAAGTAAGGAGGTCTTTTTTGATGAAAAAATTTGTAGTACGTTTTCTGATTGTTGCGCTGGTCAGCGTCTCGCTGTGCGGATGCGGCGGGATAGGTGCCGGTAATTCGGATTCTGATGTATGGCAAGGCATGAACGACGGCGGAAGAAATGCCGACAATCCGGATTCCGATGTACGGCAGGGCGGGAACAGTGGCGAGGCAGATAGCGGCAATTCCGGTTCCGGCGCATGGCAGGGCGGGAATAACGGCGGGATATCTGCCGACAATTCGGATTCCGATGTACGGCAGGGCATGAACAGCGGAGGGACATCTGCAGACAGTCCCGATTCCGGCGCGCTGCAAGGTGCAGGTGGCAGCAGTAGCTCGGCGGGGAACGAAGGTCTGCGCCTCCTGTCTAACCGCTACGGTGAGAGCGCCTGCAATACGGAAGACGGATATTATTATCTGACCGGGGAAGCGATGAGACTTCGGGACGGGAGCTACGGAATGCATCTCATGTATATGGACTTTGCCTCCGGACGGGAGATTTACCTTTGCAGTACGGCGGGCTGTCAGCATGATTCTCCGGACTGCCCGTCGGTGTTTTCCGACGATGATTTCCCCGCGTACAGCACGGTTCTCTTTGTTTTTCGGGAGAATCTGTATATTCTAAGCCGTGAACAGGATAACGATGGTTCCATGTCTCAGAATATTGTGGTTTTCGGCGGCGATGAGAATTTCGGCAGCGGTAACAGTTTGGTAGGAAGAGAAAGCTGCCCGGCAGCCGTTTACCGTGCCAATCTTGACGGAACAGGGCGGGAAAAGATTTATACCTTTGACGGGACGCTCACCCTTGAGGATGCGGTATTCGGAAACGACCGGGGAATTTATGTAATTACCAAGAAGCTTTCCGCCGATAGGAGCGACGGCCTGACCTACGTCACCTCTGCGGAGAGAAAGCTGATGTTTTTAGATCTTAGCTCGCGTTCTCTCTCGGAGGTCTGTTCCATGGAATTCGGCGACGGTATTTCCTGGCGTATGTTCGGGTGCTATGGGGATGATTTTGTGCTGTGCGGAACCGATTTCGGCAGGGAGCTTTCGCGGGAGGAGGAGTGGGACGACAGCGCGTATAAGGGATTGTATGAGAATTCCTCCGAGGTATATGCGCTCCTGAATCAGGGCGGCGGAAGATATAAGGAAATCCTTCGGCTGTCGAACCGATACGAAAATGCGGTGAAGCTTCTCGGCAACGGTCTGTATCTATCCACTAAGGGAAATCAGAATATTGATGTACTTAATCTTGACACGGGAGAAAGGAGAACCGTCTGCACGCTCCCCCAGAACTGTCTCATGGATACGCTGGGGGATGTGCTGTGCTGCCGGGACTGGAATCTGGGGGGAAATCCTGTCTGGTATTTTGTGGATACGAAGACGGGAGCAATTACCCATTCGCCGCTCACGATTCCCTGTAACGGCTGGGCGATTGATTTTTGCTGTGAAACGGCATCGGATGTTTTGTTTGTCTATGATTACGACGCGACAGGTCATTCGGACGGCTCGTATGAAATTCATCAGTACAAACACGCATTGATTGCAAAGAGCGACTTGTTTGCGGGGAGAGAAAACTATCGTATAATCAACATGATTAATACGGGGAAATAAGGCGTTGTAAAAAGCTGCACCATATGCATAGGTAATTTTTTATTTTATAGGAAAGTTTGCTTCGGTCGGGGAAGAATGGGAAACATTCTTCTCAATGGGCAAAGTCCGCAAAATTACATAAGGGAGAACCAATATGCTGGCACTAAATCATATCACAAAGAAGTATAAGGACAAAACCGCGCTGAACGACGTGTCGCTGGAATTGGACTGCGGTATTTACGGCCTGCTTGGCCCCAACGGCGCGGGGAAATCCACGCTGATGAATATTATCACCGGCAATCTAAAGCCGACAGAGGGCGAAGTTTTATGGAACGGCAGCGACATCCGGACGCTGGGGGCGGACTTTCGGAGCCTGATTGGCTACGCGCCGCAGCAGCAGGGGCTGTATAACAGCTTTTCCGGCAGGCGCTTCCTCTCCTATATGGCGGCGCTGAAAGGGATTCCAAAAAAAGAGGTGCAAAAGCAGATAGAACGGGCGCTTTCCTATGTCAACATGCAGGAGGCGGCGGACAGGGCCATCGGGGGCTACTCCGGCGGCATGAAGCAGCGAATCCTGATTGCGCAGGCTATTTTGGGCGAGCCGAAGCTGATTGTGCTGGACGAACCCACGGCGGGCCTTGACCCGAAGGAGAGGGTGCGGGTCAGGGAACAAATCAAGGCCCTCGCGGGGGACAAGATTATCCTCGTATCGACCCATGTGGTATCCGATATCGCTCCCATCGCAAAGGAGATTCTGCTGATTCGCTCCGGCAGCGTCATTGACAGAGATACGGTAGAAGCGCTCTGCCGGAAGTACGGGGAAAGCCGCGGCCTGGAAGAGGTGTATTTATATCTTTTTGGAGAGGAGGAGCGCCATGTTGCGGCTGATTCCCTTTGAACTGAGTAAAATATGGAGAAAGGGCGGTTTTGTGCTGTCGATAGGAGCACTGCTGCTGATTCACCTGTTTCTGCTATGGTATACCTCCCTGCCGGCTGAGGAGAGGCCGCCCCTTTCCGCATATAAAGCGCTTCAGGCGGAACTTTTCGAGAAAAGCGAAGAAGAAAAGGAGCAATTTATTGCGGAGTGGAAGGAGCAGATCGACGGCGTCTGCTTTGTGCGGGAGATTCTCGCCATGCAATCCCTTGGAAACGAGATCGGGAGGGCGCTGGCGGAACAGGAGTTGCAAAATCATCCCGGCGTGTTTGAAAAATATTACGAGTCGTATCAGTCAGGGGAGTATCTGAAGTTTACGGATTCGCTGGAGCAGGAGCGGGCGTTTGCGGATGAGATTTATGCCCAACAGCAAAAGACAGCGGGGTATGGGGCATATCTGCGCTCCGTTCAGGAAAGCAAAGAGCTGCTGGAGGGCATTTCGCTTTTTGGAGAGCAGAATCAGAATTCCTACAGCGCCCGCAACCTCAGGAAGAGTGCAGCGGATTATGCGGGGCTGTCCGACGAAAAAATACGGTTTGCGCCGTCAAAGGGGCTTGTTTCCGCCATGGAAAGTATCTGGACGGATCTTCTTCTGGTTCTGGGCATGATGCTGTTTGTGGGCAGCCTGATGACAGAGGAAAAGGAAAGAAGGCTGTTTTTTATCACCCGTTGCACAAGGCGCGGCATACTGCACAGTATTGCGGCGAAGATAACGGCGCTGCTGATTCACTGCATTCTGCTGACGGTTCTGTTTTATGCGGTCAGTCTGGTATTCTTTGGGCAGGGGACGGGCTGGTTTGCTCCGGGGGCAAGCTTACAGTCGGTTGCCGCCTATGCGGAAAGCAGCCTGTCTGTCAGTATTTTGGGGTATCTTCTGATTTCTGTGATGACAAAGGCCTTGCTGCTGTTCGGGCTTGGCGCGGTGCTGACGCTTTTTTGTATCAAAACCGGCGTTGCGGCTCTGCCGTTTTTGGCGGGATCAGGAGTGATTGGCGGGAGCGCGCTCCTGTATTACCTGATTCCGGCGGGATCGGCGTTTTCCCCGTTTAAATATCTGAGCCCTGTAGGGATGATGAAAACCGAGAACCTGTACGGTAGCTATCTGAATTTTAATTTGTTTGGCTATCCCGTATCCAGAATGAGCCTGTCCCTCTGCCTGATCGCCTTGATTTGTATCTTCGGAACTGCGGGAAGCCTGGCTGCTTTCTGCCGGATGCAGAGCTTTGAGGGAAAAAGGATTCGCCTGCCGGTTTCAGCGCCCTTCCGCCCTCATACCAATCTCATGCGGCACGAGGGCTATAAGCTGCTGATTACAAACCGCGCCTTGCCGATTTTGCTGTTATTTGCGGCTTTGCTGGCCGATCGAAGCCTCAACTGCAGTTACACACCGTCGGTGAGTGAGCAGTATTACCGGAGCGTCATGGCGGAGCTGGAGGGCGGGCTGACGGAGGAAAAGGAGGCGCTCGTCTTATCCGAAAAAGCCAGGTACGACGAAGCCCTTCAAAAAGTCCGGCAGATTGACGGGATGGTAAGCGCGGGGGAGCTGAACGCCGATACGGCGGATACCCTGAAGGCACAGGCGAATATGACGCTGGCCTTTTATCCGGCATTTCAGCGGGTGGAGGAGCAATATGAGCATATCAAAGCGGAGGGCGGCAGCTTTGTATACGATACGGGTTATCTCTGCTTTTTCGGCGCTTTAGAGGAATCGTTTTCGATCGATTTCCTGATTTTGTCCATAGGCGTTATCCTCATGGTAAGCGGGGCGGCGGTTCTGGAATATCAGAGCGGTTCGATTTTCTTAGTCAGCGCAACCAAAACGGGAAAGCGCAAAGTCATGCTGCGGAAAGCGCTGCTCTGCAGCGGGGTAGCGGCAGCGCTGGCGCTCGTCCCGGTTCTGTGCCGAATGTATCGCATCTCCTCTGTGTATCCGATGCGCAGCCCCCGCGCAGCGATTCAGGATATTTCGCATTTCCGCGAGTTTCCTGTTTCTATGCCAATCGTGTCTTTTGTTCTGCTGCTTGTTTTTTCTCAAGTGCTGTCCATGGTTTTGGCTGCTCTGGCTACGCTGGCAATCTCCCTGTGGAGAAAGACGCAGGCGCAGACGGTATTTTTCGCCCTGCTGTTTTTAGGGGTTCCAATTATTCTCAAGCTGCTTGGCCTTGAGATTGCCGGGTGGTTTTCTCTGTACCCGCTGTACGGCTGGACGGGGATGGCGTAGAGCGATATTGGTCTGCTCTGCGGAATTGTCGTAAATGGAACAGGGGCAAAAGGAAGACTGATAAGGGAGAGGAACTGCATAATCCCACAATTTACTTTTACGCTCTGATATGCTATACTTACATCGTTGTCAGGACTTTTGGCCTGTTTAGAGATAGTTCAGGAGGAAACGGCAGATTTGCACGCAAAGGAGTATCTGTATGAATCTGAGGCAAAGGCTTTCCATATTACTGCCGGATTCCTTTTGGGAAGATAACAGGCTTTTCTTTCGGGAAATCAATTCGGACGACGATCTGGCGCTTGCGGTTTGCGAGCTGACGCTGCCGCCGGAACAACAAGCCTTTGTAAATCCTGCGGGGTTTTCGATCGGGCGGGCGTATCTGTTCCCGGACGATAACATTCCTTACTTGATTCCCGCGAGCAATGAGCCAAGTGCCATGCTTGCATGAGCATTTGGCGAATGCCGCGAGGGTCAACAACCCCG
>JAMPIG010000044.1 GCA_023662875.1 Roseburia sp.
CTATTTTATCATAAATACAGACGTACTTCCATTAAGTTTGCCTAAACTTTCTTTGCCTTATTTTTTGTAATCATCTTCCTTGCCCGTTCCCTCTGCTCTGTGCTGACTGTCCTTGGCTTGCGGTAGCTGACATAGGATTTCGGAAAGGAATGGGTCTTAGATACCTCGTCTTGCCCTGCTAGGCGGTATGTATCGGGGAAGTCGGCAACAAGCGTGTTAAGTTTCCTCATAACCGCTTTATCCCTTGTGTAGAGGGTAGCGGTCTGTTCCCCTGCATTGTAATTGAGAATACTTTCCTGCTCATATCGTGACAGTTTCATAATTCCATATCCCCCTTTCCCTTAGTGTTGGCTCTGTGCTTTTTTCGCTCGGCAACTGTCGGCTGTTTGGACTGTTCCTTTGCCGTCACAAAGTATTATGTCGGGAGCGATAATGAATTTTGAAGAAAAATATGCCATAAGAAAGAGGAATATTAGACAGACGGAGGGATTTATGGTAAAATAACCTTATTCAAGGCGGAAAACGGCCGGATGGCCATCCATGCCGTGATTGCGGAGCAATCATGGTAAAATAACCTTATTCTCGGCAGGAAACGGCCGGATGGAATTGCGGAAAGGAGGGCAATGTTATGATTACGGAAAAGAACGGCATCTTTGCGCTGGAAACGGCGCAGACCTCCTATCTGTTCGGCAGAACGGAGACGGGACACCTGGAGCATCTTTACTACGGTCGGAAAATCCGTGTCCGGGATGCTGACGCATTGCGGGAAAAGCACGGCTTTCCTCCGGGGAACGGAATCAGCTACGATGAAGTGCATAAGAATGTCTGTCTGGAGGACGCCTGCCTGGAGTTTTCCTCTTACGGGAAGGGGGATATCCGGGAGCCTTTTCTGGAGGTTGTATACGCGGACGGCAGCTTTACCTCGGATTTCCTTTATGCTTCCTGCGAGATCGACGAGACAAAGCCGGAGTTCCCGGATTTGCCGGGCTCCTACCGCGAGGAGGGCGTGGCGGAGCATCTCTGCATCAGGCTGAAGGAGCGGACGAAGGCCGCGGAGCTGGAGCTGCACTATTATGTCTATCCGGAATGCGACGTGATCTGCCGGAACGCCAGGCTGGTCAACACGGGAGAGGAGCCGATTGTCCTCCGGCGGCTGATGAGCCTGCAGCTGGATTTCGCTTCTGACGATCTTGTCCTGACGACCTTTACCGGGGAGTGGGCCAGGGAGATGAAGCGGACGGATCATAGGCTTCGGGCGGGGAAACAGGTAAACGCTTCTTACGCGGGCGTCTCCTCCAGCCGGGCGAACCCCTTTGTCATGCTCTCAGGAGAGCAGACCACGGAGGATGCGGGGGACTGTTACGGGCTGAATCTGATCTACAGCGGGAATCATTACGAGGCGGCGGAGGTCAATGGCTTCGGCAAGACCAGGGTGGTCGCGGGAATCAATCCGCAGTCTTTTTCCTGGGAGCTGGGGCCGGGAGAGGATTTCTGGTCTCCGGAGGGAGTGATGACCTTCTCGCATCAGGGCTTTAACGGGATGAGCGGTCATCTGCACTGTTTTGTCCGGGAGCATATCGTCAGAGGGGAATGGAAGAAAAAGCCCCGACCTGTTCTGTTGAACAGCTGGGAGGCGGCTTACTTTGATATCGACGAGAAAAAGCTTCTGAAGCTGGCGAGGGCGGGAAAGGAAGCGGGAATCGAGCTGTTCGTCATGGACGACGGCTGGTTCGGGGAGCGGACGGACGACGCCAGGTCTCTGGGGGACTGGACGGTAAACGAAAAAAAGCTTCCCGGGGGTCTGTCGGGGCTGTGCGGAAAAATCCGACAGCTGGGGTTGGATTTCGGGATCTGGGTGGAGCCGGAGATGGTCAATGTGAAGAGCCGGCTTTACCGGGAGCATCCGGACTGGGCGCTGGAGATCCCGGGGAGAGAGCATTCGGAGGGGCGGAACCAGCGCGTCCTGGATTTGACCCGGCAGGAGGTGCAGGATTTTATCATCCGGGAGATGACGGAGGTCTTTTCCTCCGCTGACATCCGTTACGTGAAATGGGATATGAACCGTATTTTCTCGGATGTGTATTCCAGAGCCCTTGCGCCGGGGGAGCAGGGGGAGGTTTTTCACCGCTATGTCTGCGGGCTGTACCGCTGTATGAGGACGCTGACGGAGCGTTTCCCGGAGATTCTCTTCGAGGGCTGCAGCTCCGGCGGAAATCGATTTGACTTGGGGATTCTCTGTTATTTCCCGCAGATTTGGGCCAGCGACAATACGGACGCGCTCTGCCGGGCGGAGATCCAGAACGGCTACAGCTACGGTTATCCCCTGTCGACGGTCAGCGCCCACGTTTCCTCCTGCCCCAACCATCAGACCCTGCGGAACACGCCTCTGGAGACAAGGTTCCAGGTGGCGGCCTTCGGAATCTGCGGGTACGAATGCAATTTCAGCGATATGAGCCGGGAAGAGCTGGCGGCGGTAAAAGAGCAGATTGCACTGTATAAAAAGTGGCGGGAGGTTTTGCAGTTCGGCGACTTTTACCGGGGAAGGAGCTTCGCGGGGGAGAGCGGCTCCGGCTATCACAGCGCCCTTGGCGCGGGAGTGCAGAATACCATGGAGTGGACCTGCGTAGCGCCGGATGGGAAACGGGCTGTGGGACTTTTGTTTCAGAAGCTGGCGGCACCGAACGATTTCTTCGCCTGCTACCGCGCGAAGGGGCTGAAGGAGGAATTCCTTTATCGCTTTAATAACAGAAAGCTGAATTATCATTTAAAGGACTTCGGCGGACTGGTCAACATGATCTCGCCGGTTCATATCCGGCAGGATTCGCTTTTGGAATCCTTGGCGGACAGGCTGGTCAGGCTGGAGGGGGAGACGGAGGACTGTCTGATATACGGCGACGCGCTGATGTATCACGGCGTCAAGCTGAAGCAGGCCTTCGGTTCCGTAGGCTTCGGTGTTGACACAAGGGTCTATCAGGATTTCGGATCCCGGATGTATTTTATGGAAGCGCAGGAGGCGGAAAGCGACGAGCTTTCCCGCAGGAAGTCCAATACCACGCCGTAAGCAGTGGGGCATTGATCTTGAAACGCTCCAAGGTGAATGCTTGCTGACGTTATGTTCTATGCAAGCACTGGCATAAAGTCAACCGCGTTGACTTGGCTATGTGTGTGAAAGACACATTTTATTCGCGGGAATCAAACAAATATAGAAGGGGAAGCCCGTACAGAACGGGCGAGGGGGTATCCGAATGGAAAATGAGAACAAAAACATGAAGAAAAATATGATCTGTTATCCGCTGGGAACGGTAGGACGGGACGCGGTTTACAGTCTGATCAACAGCTACCTGCTGACCTATGTCCTGTTTACGCATTCTCTGGATGCGGCGCAGCTTTTTGCGATTACAGCTATTATGGTTGCGGCCAGGGTGTTTGACGCGTTAAATGATCCGATCATGGGCAATATCATCGAGCGCACCCGGTCTAAATTCGGAAAGTTTAAACCGTGGCTGCTGGCCGGAGGGCTTTCTACCTCGGTAGTCATCTATCTCATGTTCAATGTCCGGCTCCAGGGCTGGAGCTTCGTATGGTTTTTCGGGCTGATGTATTTTGCCTTCAGTATCACCTACACCATGAGCGATATCTCTTACTGGGGGATGATACCGGCGCTGGGATCCGACGCGGACGCCCGGAACCGCTTTACCTCCCGGGCCACGCTGTTTGCCGGAATCGGCGGGACGTTGGCGTCCATTCTGATTCCCATGCTGACCGCGGGAACCGGGGCGATCGGCGGCAGCACGGCGACCGCCTACGGCTGGGTCGCGCTGGCTATAGCGATTCTTTCGCCCCTGTTTATCCTGTTCGTTCTGTTCGGCGTACAGGAGCACAGGGAGGAGAAGCCGCAGGATCTTCCCAGAGAGAAATTCTCTTTAATACAGGTTTTTAAAACCATCGCCCGAAACGACCAGTTGGTCTGGATTGCCGTGATCTTTCTGGTACAGCAGGTGGGGAACGGTCTTGTGATCGGCGGTCTGGGTTCCACCTATATCTACTTTACCTTCGGCTACAGCGGCGGCCTGTATTCCCTGTTTACGACGGTAGGGATGTCCGCCACGGCGGTTCTGATGATTTTATATCCGGTGATCTCCCGGCGGATTACCCGGAAAAAGCTGATGGGAATCATGTCGGTGATTTCCGTAGTGGGATATGTGATGATGCTGGTCTGCGCGGCGATCCCCGGAAACGGCATGGGAAAATTCGGACTTCTCGTAGTCGGCTATATGCTCTCCAATTTCGGACAGTATTGTTTCTATCTGATTATGATGATCTCGATTATGAATACGGTGGAGTATAATGAGTACCGCTTCGGTGTACGGGACGAGGGGATTATTACCTCCCTGCGGCCCTTTATCACGAAAATGGGCTCCGCCCTGATTGTCGCCCTGACTTTTGCGATCTACCTGATTTTCGGCGTCACCGGTTATACCAACCAGATTTCGGAGCTGGAGCAGCAGTGCGCCCAGGGGCTGATCTCGGAGGAGCAGAAGCTTGCGGAGATTTCCGGCGTCATTTTCGGCTCCGGTCAGGCGGAGGGCGTGACCTCCCTGCAGAGCACGGGGCTGCTGATTGCCATGACGATCGTTCCCTGCGCGCTGATGTTGATTTCTTACTTCCTCTACAAGAAGAAATATAAGCTGGACGAGGAGGAGTACGACCGGATCTGCGGCGAGCTGAACGCGAAGCGAGGCCAGGGATGACGGAGGCGCGGACGCTGAGGCGGAAAAGAACAAAACATAGATCAGATAAAGAAAGCAAAAGATAAAGAAGAGCAAAGATAGTGAAGACCAAAGAGAAAGAAGCATAAAGGAAGAGAAAACGAAAGAGAAAAGGGCTGGGAAAGATCAGGTCGGGAGAAAAAAGCCGGGTACAGCCGGGGATTGAGAAAACCGATTACGTCGGAATACGTTTGTAGCAAGAGTATGGGAGAAGCAAGATGAAAAAAGGAAACCTGACCTTTGAGAGCCGGATTCGGGATCTCTATCGAAATCCGGTGGGTCATGACGCCCTTGCCAAGGTACTGCTGCAGCTGGGGCTGCCGGAGACGGTGATTACGAATCCGGTGGCGGCCAGGATGAAGCTGAAGACAGTGGCGGGACTGTTGAAAAAAAAGCTGGATCGGGATTTCTTTGAGGCCCTGTTGAAGCTTGTAAATACAGAGCCGGAGGAACCTGCCGATGGGGACGGGGAGATCACGCCGAAGTGGTGGAAGGAAGCGGTATTTTACCAGATTTATCCCCGCAGCTTCTGCGACAGCAACGGAGACGGAATTGGCGATCTCAAGGGAATCCTGGAGCGGCTGGACTATCTGCAGGGGCTGGGAGTGGACGCGCTTTGGCTGTCGCCGATCTACGATTCCCCCAACGACGACAACGGATATGATATCCGGGACTACGATAAGATTATGGCGGAGTTTGGAACCATGGAGGACTTCGACGAGCTTCTGCGGGAGGTTCACCGGCGGGGAATGCGGCTGATTATGGATCTGGTGGTAAACCATACCTCCGACGAGCACCGCTGGTATCGTCAGGCGCTGGCGGATAAAAAATCTCCCTATCGGCAGTACTATTTTTTCCGAAAGGACGACGGCAGCCACACGCCGCCTAACAACTGGACGTCCTTCTTTTCCGGCTCCGCCTGGAATTATGTGGAGGAAGGGGACTGCTGGGCGCTGCATCTTTTCTCCAAAAAGCAGATGGATTTAAACTGGGATTGTCCTAAGGTGCGCCGGGAGATTATCGCTATGGTAAACCGCTGGCTGGACAAGGGCGTGGACGGCTTCCGGATGGATGTGATCAACTATATTTCCAAGGAGAAGGGACTGCCCCAGGGAAATGAGACCATCGGAAGCCTGATGGGATTTCCGGGAATCGAGCACTATTATTATGGCCCCAGACTGCACCAATATCTGAGAGAGATCCGGGAGAAGGCCTTCGAACCCCACGGCGCTTTTTCGGTGGGCGAGACGCCGGGGCTGGGGATGCAGATGAGCCGATTGGTCACCGGGGAGGAGCGGAAGGAGCTGGATATGGTCTTTTCCTTTGACCATCTGGAGACGCCGGGACATACGCGGTTCGAGGATTATTCCTACGACCTGAATTATCTGCGGGACTATTTTATCGACTGGATGGAGCATTACGGAAACAACTGCTGGATGTCCCTGTTTTACAATAATCACGATAATCCGCGGATGATCAGCAAGGTCACAAAGGACGCTTCCCGGCACACGGAGCTTTCCAAGCTGCTTGCGGTGATCCAGTTCACCCTGAAGGGTACGCCCTTTGTCTACCAGGGGGATGAAATGGGACTGGCCAATTACGCCTTTTCCTCGATGGAACAGATTACGGATGTAGAGGCAAAAGGGTATTACGAGGAGCATATCCAGACCGAACCGGAGGATAAAGTGTTTGCCACGATTCTGGCGGGGACGAGGGAGCACGGAAGAGTCCTGCTGCCCTGGAACAGGGAGCTGCCTCCCTGGCACGCGGGACTGCATCAGGAGCCGAAGGCGGAGGTGCTGGAGGCCTACCGAAGGCTGATCCGCCTGAGGCATGAGTCAAAAACCCTTGTCTACGGGGATTTCCGCGTCCGGAATCGAAAGAAAAACCGCTTTACCTTTGAGCGCCGTCTGGAGGAAGAAACCTACCTGATCGACTGCAATCTGGGTTCGGAGCCCTGTAAGGCTTTTCTGCCGGAAGATCATTGGATTCTGGTCTATGATACGCTGGGAGACTGCCTGAGCGGCGTAAGTCACAGTGAACCGGAGGAGCTTGGCGGCGACAGCCTGGAGCTAAAGGGGTATGAGGCGCGGATCTGGAGAATGAGTCCGGAGAAATTCCAAGTCTCATAAATGGTTAAAACAGCTTGAAGAAGCCAGGGGGGTTCGCCTCTTTGGACGGCATTCTTACCGAAATCGACAGATTTCCTGGAACTGAATGATTCCCTGGAATAGATGCGCCGCCGCCGGCTGCACGATGAGAGAGCAGGAAGAGAAATTGTCATGAATTGAAGCCTTCCGTCATATCCTTACTATAGCACAGGATATGACAGGAGGCTTTTATATGGATCATGCAGCGAATACATACGACTTATATCGCGATATACAGCAGCGCACGGGCGGCGAGATATACATCGGCGTTTTGGGGCCGGTGCGCACCGGAAAGTCCACCTTTATCAAGCGGTTTATGGAGGAGCTGGTGCTGCCCTTTATGGAGGATGAGCACGCGAAGGCCAGAGCCCAGGACGAACTGCCCCAGAGCGCTGGGGGAAAAACCATCACGACGACGGAGCCGAAATTTATTCCCAACGAGGCGGCGGAGGTAAACCTAAACGGCGATATCGGGGTTTTGGTTCGGCTGATCGACTGCGTGGGCTATATGGTGGAGGGCGCGGCGGGGCATTTGGAGGAGGACGTCGAGAGGATGGTGAAGACGCCCTGGTTCGATTATGAGATTCCCTTTACCCAGGCGGCGGAAATCGGCACTGACAAGGTGATGAACGATCATTCCACCATCGGTCTGGTCATCACGACCGACGGAAGCTTCGGGGAAATCCCCAGAGCCAATTACCTGGAGGCGGAGGAACGCACGATTACGGCCCTGAAAAAGCTGCAGAAGCCCTTCCTGGTTCTGGTAAACAGCCAGAAGCCCTATTCGGAGGAAGCCCGGAGAACGGCCGGGGAGATCCAGGAAAAGTACGGAGTGTCGGCGGTGACCGTAAACTGCGAGCAGCTGAAAAAGGAAGACATCAATATGCTTCTGGAGAAGGTGCTTTATGAGTTCCCGATTTCCTCCATGGAATTTTATATGCCAAAATGGGTGGAGCTGCTGCCGGAGGAGAACAGTATGAAGCAGAACCTGATCCAGCAGGTAAGGCAGTTGATGAAGGACTACGATACGATCCGCAATGTGCTGGAAAAGCCGGTGACTCTCGACAGCGATTACATAAGACGGTGCAAGACCGACACCATCCGGCTCTCCGACGGATGTATCCGCATTACGCTGGATGTGGAGGAATCCTATTATTATGAGATGCTGACGGAGATGGTGGGAGAAAGTATCTCGGACGAATACCAGCTGATCAGCCGCCTGAAGAGCTTTGCCACCATGAAGCACGAGTATGAGAAGGTTCTGAACGCGGTGAATATGGTGCGGATCAAAGGCTACGGGGTCGTCACCCCCGACAAGGATGAGATCACGCTGGAGCAGCCGGAGCTGATCAAGCACGGCAACAAGTTCGGCGTAAAGATCAAGGCCTCCAGCCCCTCGATCCACATGATCCGGGCCAACATCGAGACGGAGATCGCCCCGATCGTAGGAACCCAGGAGCAGGCGGAGGATCTGATTACCTATATCAACCAGACCGACGCACAGAGCGGAATCTGGGACACGAACATTTTCGGGAAGACCGTGGAGCAGCTGGTCAACGACGGGATCACAGCCAAGGTAGCGGTGATCGGCGAGGAGAGTCAAATCAAGCTGCAGGATACGATGCAGAAGATCGTCAACGACAGCAACGGAGGGATGGTTTGTATTATTATCTGAGGCGCGTGGGAAGGTCTTACTGACAGGAAAGAGGCGTAGGATGCGGCGGTTGTATCCGAAAAGTTCAGAGATTTCTGAAATCCCCTGGCAATTATCTGCGGCATGGATAGTTGCCAGGGGAATATTTGTGTGGCGGTTGTAGTTTGGAAAAGTATCCACGGACGGACATTTTTGAATAATTGTCTCTGTCATTTCATTATAATACGTGATTTTAGGAAGACTGCAAAATAGCAGTTGATTAGTAACGATATTTGCATTACAATGTACTCGAAGCAAGCTCATTTTTAACAGGAGATAACCATGAATACAGTTTTTCGTGATCTGTTCCGCGCGGTTCATGAGGGGAAATGGCTGAGCATAGAATATCATAACAAGGAAGAACAGGACACGCGTTATTGGATCGGGATCCGCGATATCGATGTGCGGAACCGGACGCTTTCGGTGGAAGGGCTTCATCTTGGGCAGTATACCATCGGATCGTTTGAACGGATTAAAATCGACTCCATTCGGGCGTCCCGGATGATAGAAGGCTCCTTTTATCCGGTGAATCAAAACCTGGTCAGGGATATTGCTTTTAACCCGCATAAATATCGCACACTGTTTGACAATACGGCGAATTTGAAAATCTTAAATTACCTTGAGATGTGTAATCGTATGGACGCCGTACCTTACAAGTCGGATTTCAGCCTTGTGCAGTTTCTGGATCACGATACGATACGGGGCGAATTCTACCAGCTGAATCAGGAGCAGTTTCAGACGATCGTAAAGAAGTTTCAATATCAGGCGGAACGGGAGCAGCAGAAGGGCGGCAAGCTGAGAATCCGGCAGCTGGCGATGAATGTGTTAAGTATACATACGGCAAAGGGTTTATATGTGCTGGCATACCGGAAGTTGAATTTGGATGTAAAGCAGCGGGGACTGCGTCCGGATGATGAGATCATTATTTGTACGGAATTTACATTAAACGGGATAAAGCAGAGCGTCCGGCAGTTTCTGGATGCGGATGAATATGAGCTTTTGAATGACTTTGAGGCAAATCAGGAAAAAATCAAGGACTGCATTATGAACAGGATGTCCCGGCGCGGGGGCGGCAATGTGGATGACATGCCCTACATTATCGGACTGGAGACCGATATCGCGATCGACCTGCATAAAGAATATCAGTCGATTATGAAGATGTATCAGGAGGAAAAGGTTCCCGTGCCGATTTCCGCCTTTTTCGGGGATTTGCTCGCGCGTCCCAGAAGAACTGCGTCTTATCCGATTGCCCTGATTGATCAGAAAATCAATATGGATCAGCTGCTTGCGATTCACAACGCCATGAAATACCCGATCGCTTATATACAGGGTCCTCCCGGAACGGGGAAAACCAATACGATTATCAATACCATCGTGACCGCCTTCTTTAACGAAAGGACGGTTTTGTTTGCGTCCTATAACAATCATCCGATCAACGGCGTTTATGAAAAGCTGTCCGCCATGAAATATAAGGGAGATACCATTCCGTTCCCGATCCTTCGACTGGGGAATCAGGATAAAACCAGGGAAGCGCTGGCGACGATGAAGGAATTGTATCGTAAGGTACAGAATATTCAGGTATATGAAAGCACGCTGGATCGAAATAAGGACGACAGGAAGGAGAGGGCAAAACGGCTTTCCGAATTATTGCGGCGGTATGAGGAGCTTCTGGATTTAAGGGAGCGGGAGGAGACGATCGACAGGCTTCTGGATTATGAGAAAAAAAGAGGCGCGTCCCTGCAGATGTTGTCTTTTGAGGAGGATTTACAGAACCGGCAGAGAAAGCAGATCGGGAAAGAAATTCTGTCAAAGGGAGAAATTTCCGAGGCGGAGGCGCTGGCTCTTCTGGACGACAGGACGGAAGAGCTGAAAAAGTATCTGTATTATACTTCCGCGGGCTATATCAAAAAAATCGGTCTGCCGAGGAATGCCGACTTGCTGCGGATTCTGGAGATGAAGGATCCGGAGGAGCAGATGCAGGCGTTCACGAGCTACCTGGGCAAAAAGGAAAACATTGCGAAGCTTCAGAAAATCTTTCCGATTATCGTGACTACCTGTATATCCGCGCATCGCCTGGGGGAGCCGGAGCCCATGTTCGATATGGTGATTCTGGACGAGGCGAGCCAGTGTAATATTGCGGTATCCCTTGTCCCGATTGTGCGCGGTGATAATCTTATGCTGGTAGGGGATCCGCAGCAGCTGAATCCGGTCATCCTTTTGGATGAGGCGACGAATGAAAAGCTGAAAACCCGTTATACGGTGGCGGACGAATACGATTACCGGGAAAATTCGATTTACAAGACTTATCTGGCCTGTGACGCGGTCAGCGACGAGACGCTGCTTCATAATCATTATCGGTGTAACAGGCGGATCATCGAGTTTAACAATCGAAAATACTATCATTCCCGGCTCAGTATCAAGTCCGAAAGCAGGGAAGAACAGCCTCTTGTGTATGTCGATATGCCGGAGGCAAAGGCGACGCTGAAAAATACAGCGCCAGGAGAGGCTTATGAAATTGCCAGATATGCCGCTTTCAACAGAGATAAAAATATAGGCGTCATTACTCCTTTCGTCAATCAAAAGAACCTGATTGAGGAGGAATTGGCCCGGGCAAGGGTAGGGAATGTGACCTGCGGTACGGTACATGCCTTTCAGGGAGACGAGAAGGACGTGATTCTGTTTTCCACGGCGATTACCTCCCAGACGCAGGCAGGAACCTATGAATGGTTAAAGAACAACAAGGAATTGATCAATGTCGCCACGTCAAGGGCGAAGGACAAGCTGATCGTGCTGTCAAGCAGTAAGGATCTGGAACGCCTTCATCAAAAAGAGGGGGACGATGATTTATACGAGTTGGTGCAGTATGTACGTTCCAACGGGACGGCTGTGGTGACGCCCAAGCAGACGGCGTCCCGGGCGTTGGGCGTAAAGCCTTTTAGCAGTGCAACGGAAGAGGCTTTTTTGGAAAATCTGACCCATGCCCTGGAAAATATCTGGCTGACCCAGAGCCGATATGTGATCCATAAGGAGGTTGCGATTGCCCATGTCTTTCAGGATAATCCGGGCTATAACGATCTTTTTTACAACGGCAGGTTTGACTTTGTGGTCTATGAGAAGCAGGGGGAGGCGGAGCTGCCGGTGCTGGCGATCGAGTTGGACGGGAAGGAGCATTTTGAGGACGAGGCGGTAAAGAGCAGGGATCGGAAGAAGAATCAGATTTGCAAAGAACACGATTTGCAATTAATCAGGGTGGAAAATTCCTACGCGAGGCGTTATAATCATATTAAGGAGATTCTGCTGAAGTATTTCTCGATCGCACACTAAGTGTGAACAGAATGCCTAAGAAAATCCAGGTAATCGTTTGTGCCGCCGACGGCATGACGGGGAACGCGAAGAGAAATTGTCCGGCGGTAAATTGCAAAAGGAGAAAGAGTACGTCATGAATTACGGGTTTTACGAATTGTTTTTGATTTTTGTTTTCTGGGGTGTGGCCGGTTGGCTGGTCGAGGTTGTGGATATGAGGATCGAGGCGGGAGAATTTCAGAACCGGGGCTTCCTGCACATGCCCTTCTGTCCGATGTACGGGCTGGGGATGGCCTTTGCGACCGTGTTTTTGAACGGTATGAAGGATTCCTACATAAGATTGTTCGCCTTTGGCATGATCTTCTGCTCGATCCTGGAGTATATTGTGGGTGGTATTCTGGAAAAATTATTTCACTCCAAATGGTGGGATTACTCTCATATGCGTTTTAACGTCAAGGGGAGGGTCTGTCTGCGAAACGCCGTCTTGTTTGGATTCGGTGCCATTGTAGTCTTTCGGTTTGTGGAGCCGCGGGTAGAGCAGGGAATCCTCTGGATTCCGGGGAATGTCCGGGGGCTGATAACGGCAGCCTTCGGGATTGCGTTTCTCGTCGATCTGGCAGCCTCCGCCAGGAGGGCCTGGAGATACCGGCGGGAGCAGAAGGACGGCGAATTGAGGGTGATTTTTAAGGCGTGCCGCTAAGTGTGAGATGAATTTCTAACCGCTCAGCAGCATAAATCCTGATTCTCAGGCTTGGCTGTTTCGCGGAGAAATTTTAAGTCTCACACGGAAAGCTCGCAAGAGGGGCATAGCCCACCTCTTTGGGAAGCGATTCTTCCCGGAAACGATAGATTCCGGGAAGCATAGACGAAAAAAACGAAAAAATACCGGAACCTCAAACAAAGGAATTGCAATTCCTTCCTTTTTTCGGTATAATGAAAATCGGTTTTCACTTTATCAACACGGTGAAGCAGCAGGTTATGACAAAATTTATATGGGAAGAGAAAGGGAGTGCCGCCGATGAGTGAAGTGTACGAGAAGCTTTTAAACTGTTGCGAGTGTGTCCGAAGGAAGACGGATTTTGTGCCGAAGGTAGCCATCGTCCTTGGCTCCGGGCTGGGGGATTACGCGGAGTCCATCCGGGTTGAGTATGAGCTGCCCTACAGCGAGATCGAGGGCTTCCCGGTTTCCACGGTGCCCGGTCATGCCGGGAAATTTATCTTCGGGTATGTGGATGAGGTTCCGGTGGTCTGTATGAAGGGGCGCGTTCATTATTACGAGGGCTATCCGATTACGGATGTCGTGCTGCCTGCCCGGCTGATGAAGCTTCTGGGCGCGCAGATTCTGTTTTTGACGAACGCGGCCGGCGGTATCAACACATCTTTCCACGCCGGCGACCTGATGCTGATCAGGGATCATATTTCTCTGTTTGCGCCCAATCCCCTGATTGGCGCGAATATCGACGCTCTCGGCGTAAGATTTCCGGATATGAGTACAGTATACGATCAGGATCTGCAGCAGCTGATCCGGCAGGCTGCGAAGGATAACGGTATCTTTCTGCAGGAGGGCGTTTATGTCCAGCTGACCGGGCCTTCCTTTGAAGCTCCCGCGGAAATCCGCCTGCTGCGGTCTCTCGGCTGCGACGCGGCGGGAATGAGCACGGTGGTGGAGGCCATCGCCGCGAACCATATGGGGATGAAGATCTGCGGGATTTCCTGTATCAGCAATCTGGCGGCGGGAATGACGGCCAATCCGCTGACCCATGAGGAGGTACAGGAGGCGGCCGATCTGGCGGCACCGAACTTTAAAAAGCTTGTGACGGAGTCCGTAAAGCGGATGAAGGGGATTATATGAGAGAGGAACTGATTCGGAAGGCGTCTGCCGCCAGGGAGAAGGCATATGTTCCTTATTCCCGCTACGCGGTGGGAGCGGCGCTCCTGACGGCGGAGGGAAGGATTTACACCGGATGCAATGTGGAGAGCGCTTCCTACGGGGCGACAAACTGTGCCGAGCGGACGGCGTTTTTCAAGGCGGTCAGCGAGGGAGAGCGTCATTTTACCGCGATCGCTATCGTCGGCGGGATGGAAGGGCAGGAGCCGCAGGATTACGCCTATCCCTGCGGGATCTGCAGGCAGGTGATGCGTGAATTTGTGCAGGACGATTTTGAGATTATTGTGGCAAAGTCTACGGAGGACTGGCTGGAGTTTCGTCTGGACGAGCTTCTGCCGTTCGGGTTCGGAGGGGAGTTGATCCGATGAATATCAGATTATATAACGCGCGGATTCTGACAATGGAAGAGAATCGACCAGTTTTTCAGGGGGAGATCTGGGTGAAAAACGATAGGATCGTCTTTGTCGGGGGGCAGGACGAGTTGGCTCGGAACGGGGAGGTCTCCCGGAATTCCTGGGATGTTCAGATCGACTGTCAGGAGAACCTGTTGATGCCGGGCTTCAAGAACGCCCACACCCATTCCGCCATGACGTTCCTGCGGTCCTACGCGGATGACGTGCCCTTGCAGGAATGGCTGAATGAAAAGGTCTTTCCCATGGAGGCGAAGCTTAGCGGGGAGGATATCTACGAGCTGACCCGGCTGGCTGTTCTGGAGTACCTGACCTCCGGGATTACGTCGATTTTTGAAATGTATCTGACGCCGGAGACCATCGCCGAGGCCTGCATCGATACGGGGATGCGGTGCGTCCTGACCAGCGGCCTGAATAATTTCTGCTCTTCCCCGGAGCAGATGGAGAAGGAGTATCTGCGCTGGAATAAGCGGAATCCGCTGATCAGCTATCAGATGGGCTTCCATGCGGAATATACCTGCTCTAAGGATTTGATCGATCAGGTGGCGCAGCTGGCGCACAATTACCATGCGCCGGTCTACACCCATCTTTCGGAGACCGAAAGAGAGGTGGAGGAGTGCAGGGAGCGGTACGGGATGACGCCCGCCGTATTCCTGGATACCAGAGGAGTGTTTGAGTACGGCGGAGGCTGCTATCACTGCGTCCATGTGACGGAACAGGATATGGGAGTATTCCGGCGCAGAAAACTTTGCGCGGTGACGAATCCCGCCTCAAATTTAAAGCTTGCCAGCGGGATCGCGCCGGTGGCGGAGCTGGTAAAGCGGAAGATCCCCGTCGCGATCGGGACGGACGGCCCGGCCAGCAACAATTGTCTGGATATGTTCCGGGAAATGTTCCTGGTGACAGGCTTGAGCAAGGTGCGGGAGGGGGACGCGGCGAGCCTTGACGCCATGGAGGTACTGCGGATGGCGACGGTAAACGGCGCGAAGGCCATGCACCTGACCAAGGCGGACGTCCTGACGAGCGGAAAGCTGGCTGATCTGATCCTGATCGACCTGCACCAGCCCAATATGCAGCCCATCCATAACATCCCGAAGAACCTGGTCTACAGCGGCAGCAAGTCCAATGTGCTGATGACGATGGTAAACGGCAGGATTCTTTACCGGAACGGGGAGTTCAACGTCGGCGAGGATCCGGAGAGCATCTACCGGAAATGCGATAAGATTGTGAAGCGTATCTTCAGCGCTTGACATACATTCTCTAAACAACAAATTACATAGGAGGGAGAGTAAAGAATGTTAGAGAAAATTTTTAAACTGAAGGAGAACCATACCACGGTGAAGACTGAGATCATCGCAGGCCTCACCACGTTCATGACGATGGCTTACATCATCGCCCTGAACCCCAACCTGCTGACCGGCTTCGGCGCGGAGGGGCAGAATCTCTGGAACGGCGTGTTCCTCGCGACCTGTATCGCTTCCGCGGTCGGTATGTTCGTGATGGCGTTCCTGGCAAACAAGCCCTTCGCCATGGCACCCGGCATGGGCTTAAACAGCTTCTTTGCGCTGGTTGTGGCGAATATCGCGGGACTGACGGGGATGACCTATTTGGCCTCCTTCCAGGCGGCGCTCTGCATCATCCTGATCGAGGGTATTGTCTTTGTGATTCTTTCCGTGCTCAATGTGCGCGAAAAGATAGTTGAGGCGATCCCGCTCGGCGTCCGGCTGGGGATCGCGCCCGCCATCGGCCTGATGCTGCTGAACATCGGCGTAGGCTCTAACGCCGGCGTTTATTCCTCGACCGGCGGCCCTTTCTATGTGATGAGGGATTTCTTCGGCGCGCTGACACCCAGCGTCGCGAAGACCAATATGGGCGCTGACGGCTATACCAGCATGGTGCTTTACGTTGTGACCATGTTTATCGGTCTGTTTGTGATCGTGATTCTGGCGCAGAAGGGTGTCAAGGCGGCGGTTATCATCGGTATGCTTGTGGCGAGCGTGGTGTTCTGGGCAGGCGATGCGATCTTCCTGCACGCCAATCCCTTTGCTTCCCTGCAGGGCGCGTCCTTCCTGCCGCCCTTCAAGGATATGGCGGAGACCACCCTGTTTAAGTTTAACTTCAGCGGTCTCATGGATGTCGGCCTGTTTACGGTAATTACCCTGATCGTTACCTTCTGTATCATCGATATGTTCGATACGATCGGAACGCTGGTCGGTACGGCCAGCCGCGCAGGAATGCTGGATAAGCAGGGCAAGATGCCCCAGATGAAGGAAGCGCTGCTGGCGGACGCGGTAGGCACGGTCGTCGGTTCCGCAACCGGTACTTCTACCGTTACCACCTTTATCGAGTCCGCATCCGGCGTTGAGGCAGGCGGAAGAACCGGTCTGACGGCCCTGACTACCGGTATCGTTTTCCTGGCTTGTATCTTCCTGGCACCCATCGCGGCGATCATCCCCGCGGCGGCGACCTCCGCAGCGCTGATTTACGTCGGCGTGCTGATGGTGACGGGACTGAAGAACGTGGACTTCGGCGAGATCAGCCAGTCCGTTCCCGTGGCGTTGATGCTGATCGCCATGCCTGTGTCCGGCTCCATCGGACATGCTATCGGTCTTGGTCTGATCGCTTACACGGTAATCAAGGTGTTCACCGGCAAGGCAAAGGAGGTATCCGTGCTGACCTATGTGCTGTCCGCGATCTTCCTGATCAAGTTCTTCCTGGTTGCGTAGAAGTGTGTAAAGATTTTCTGAGTTGCACGCTGACTTGCACTAATTGTTCATGACGGGAGGCGGGAGAGCGGATCGGCATGTGCCGGTTCGCTCTCCTCTTAAGAAAATAGGAGTTCTACAACATACCGGAAGCTAAGTCAGCCTGAAGAATCGATTCCTATCGGGAAAGTGAAACTTCTTGGTACGGGATATATTTGGTATGGGTATAGCGGGAAGGAGATAACATGCGAATTATTCTCTGTGTTTTGAGCGTCCTATTCGGAGGCTTATCTCTGGTGGCGGCAGTCAGCCAGCTGAGGAGCGAGAAGAGATCCGTTTCGACCGCGCTGATGATCGGCGGCTCGGTTCTTTTGATCGCGGCTGTCATCTGTAATATTGCCGGGCAGCGGTTTGACTGTGTGATTGCGCTGCTTGGCTGCGGGGCGATTTGCGCCGCAGCGATACGGAACGGTTTAAAAAGCGGGCAGTTTCACATACAGCACCATATCGTTCGGATTGCGTTGTCTGTGCTGTTGATTGTCGGATTCTTTCTTTTGTAAGGATGGGGACGTTGAAAAGTTCTGAAAGGATCGCCTTCCTAAGGCGTATAAAGAGGTAGAAGCATGGAATATCTCCTGGTTGCGGCGGCGCTGGCCGCCTTTGTACTGTTTGTCTTTGTTTTGGAATCCTGCCGCGCGAAGAGGGCGGAAAAGAAGTTTATACAGGATCTCTATCAGAATTATTTCAAGATCGCCGACAAGAAATACTCGCCCGAGCGGTACGCAAAGATCGCCAGCTTCTATCTGCGCCACAGGGAGGACGGCCAGATCGACGACATTACCTGGAACGATTTAGGGATGGACGAGCTTTTTAAACGGATGAATTATACTCTTTCCGCTTCCGGGGAGGAGTATCTCTATTATACGCTGCGCACCCTGAAGCAAAACCGGGAGGAGCTGGAGCATTTTGAGAGCATTGTGGATTTTTTCGGGAAAAATCCGGACGAGCGGGTTCGCTTCCAATTCCGGATGAATCAGCTGGGCTATACGGGAAAATATTCCCTTTACGATTATATTGAAAACCTGAATTATCTGGGGGAGCGCTCCAACAAAAAGCATATGATTCAGGACGTTCTCCTGCTGGCAATGATCGGTATGCTCTGGGTAAATTTCACCGCGGGAATCCTGGGGATTATCGTGCTGGTCATCTATAATATTATGACCTATTTCGGGGAGAAGAGCGAGATCGATCCCTATATCACAAGCTTTGCCTATGTCCTGCGGCTGCTGGAGGTCTGCGACGGCACGGAAAAGCTGAAGCTTTCCGCCTGCGGGGTGGAGATGGAGCGGATTCAGCTGCACCGGAAGAAGATGAAAGGGATGGAGCGGAATTCCTTCTGGGTCACGGCCTCCAACCGGGGCGGACACGCTGCCGGAGACGTGATCAGTATGCTGATGGACTATGTCCGGATGATCTTTCATGTAGATCTGATCAAGTTCAACAGTATGCTGCAGTTCTTAAAGAGCCACACGGAGGATGTGGACGTTCTTATTTCAACGCTGGGCTATCTGGAATCGGCGGTGGCGGTCTGGATTTTCCGGCAGTCCCTGGAAAACGGATGGTGTCGGCCGGAGTTTACGGAGCAGGAGGTTCTTGAGCTGCGGGAGGGGTATCATCCGCTGCTCACAAGCCCGGTAAAGAACAGCATCCAGGCGGAGCGGGGCGTATTGCTGACAGGCTCCAATGCCTCCGGGAAATCCACTTTTTTAAAGACCGTGGCGGTCAATGCAATATTGTCCCAATCAGTCAACACCTGCGCCGGGAACGGCTACCGGGCGTCTTTCTTTCATGTGTATTCCTCTATGGCCCTGCGGGACGATATCGAGGGAGGCGAGAGTTATTATATCGTAGAAATCCGGGCGTTGAAGCGGATTCTGGACGCAGCCGCCTCCGGGGAACGGCCGGTGCTCTGCTTTGTGGATGAGGTGCTCAGGGGGACGAACACGGTGGAGCGGATCGCGGCGTCCACCCAGATTCTACGATCCTTGGGCGGCGCGGGAATCTTCTGCTTTGCGGCCACCCACGATATCGAGCTGACCGGGCTGCTGGAGGGGGAATTTGACAATTATCACTTTGAGGAGGATATCCGGGAGGGCGATATCTTCTTCAGCTATCGGCTGTACAACGGGAAGGCGACGACCCGGAACGCGATACGGCTGCTGGAGCTGATGGGCTACGATAACGGAATTGTGGAAAAGGCCGCCCGGCAGGCGGAAGCTTTTTTGGAGACGGGGGAGTGGAAGCTGTGCTGAGGCAGAAGAGCGGAAAATGCTCTGCATCGAAATAGAGAATGGAAGGGAAGCAGTCCTGAGGCAGGAAGCTGAAAATCGTAAAATCGAAGAGCGGAAACCTGTCCTTGAGACTTGACGGAAAGGGCTGATATTGTTATACTTATATCGAAAAGAAATAAGATTTGGAGATGAGTTGTTATGTCTAATTTTGTGGAATTCGGAAGAATGTTTTTGTCTTATGGACTGCTTATGTTGATCATCATCGCGATCTGCGGGGCGGCGATGGCAATCGGTATCACTCTGGCGAAAAGAAAGAACGCGAAGAACGAGGCCTCTTCCCAGGGGGAAACGGCGGAAAACAAGGCCTGAGAAGGGAATCTGAGGGATGGCAAAATCGGCGGGACAAAAGCTGAAGCTGCTGTATATTATCAGGCTTCTGACAGAAAATACGGACGAGGAGCATCCGGTCAGCACGGCGGATATCATCCGTTACCTGGAGGAGAACGGAATCCATTCCGAGCGGAAGAGCATCTACGACGATATCGAGAAGCTCTGCGATTTCGGATACGATATTATCCAGGTACACAGCAGACTTGGCGGCGGATATTATATGGCCGGCAGGGATTTTGAGCTGGCGGAATTAAAGCTTCTGGTGGACGCCGTTCAGTCCTCACGGTTTATTACCACGCGGAAGTCCCGCAGCCTGATTAAAAAGCTGGAGCAGATGGCAGGAAAGCATGACGCCGGGAAGCTTCAGCGGCAGGTCTATGTGGCCGGGCGGATTAAGACGGAGAACGAAAGCATATATTATAATATCGATTATATCCACAGGGCCATTCAGGAAAACCGGCAGATCGAGTTTCAATATCTGGAATGGAATCTGAAAAAGGAGCTGGTTCCCCGGATCGGGGGGCGGAAGCGCGTCAGCCCCTGGGCGCTGATCTGGCGGGAGGAGAATTACTACCTGGCGGCCTACGACGGCGTGGACGGAGTGATGAAGCATTACCGTGTGGATAAGATGGGGAAGGTAAAGCTGCTGGCAGAGGTTCGGGAGGGGATGGATCAGTTTTCCGGGATCGATCCCGCGTCCTACGCAAACCGTACCTTTGGGATGTACGGCGGGGCGGAGGAGACGGTGACATTACAGTTTCCCAACCGGCTGATCGGGGTTGTGCTGGATCGCTTCGGACGAGAGGCGGATATCCGTCCCATGACGGATCGGGTCTTTCGGGTGCGGGCGAAGGTGGTTGTAAGCGGCCAGTTTTTCGGCTGGCTGGCAGGTATCGGCAGGGAGGCTGTGGTGGTAAAACCCCAGGCGGTGAGGGGACAGTATCGGAGGTGGCTGAGCGATATTGTCGATACGATGAACCTGGCTGAGGAGCTGCCGGAAAACATTCATGAAGATCAGAAAGAACAGGCGACCGAAAAATAAGCTGAAATTTCGGCACCTTTTTTGTGTATTTTTTTTGAGAGTCTGCGTTGACAAACGTCAGGTTCTTTTTTATACTAATAAGTACATGCCCCTATATATTGGGAGGTATCAAAAACAGTCATCAATATTTTGTGGATTAAGCGGAAGGATTCGCTTTTGATTTCTCAATGAAACATCTTGCTTTTTTCATCTTGTTTATGGGAAGTTATGTTGCAGTCGCGGAAGAATGGGAAGCGTTCTTCCAAGTGAGAGTAATTCACTTTTTAGGAAGGGAAGGGAAGTATGAGCAGCAATTTCGATCAGGCGGCAGCCGGGAGCGCAAACTATAGCGAGGAGTTCAGGCCCGTAAGGGATGTGCATGTGATCAAGAAGGACGGCAGCAAGGAGGCCTTTAACGTGCAGAAGGTAGTGAGCGCCGTCGGCAAGAGCGCATACAGGGCTCTGACGAAGTTCACCGAAGAGGAGGAGCGGCATATCTGCCAGTTTGTGGTGGATAAGGTCAACGAGCTTGACGTGGACGATATCCCGATCCCGATTATGCATAACATCGTGGAGAGCGCCCTGGAGCAGGTGAAGCCCGTTGTGGCGAAGAGCTACCGGGATTACCGGAACTATAAGCAGGATTTTGTGCGTATGCTGGACGACGTCTATAAGAAGAGCCAGTCCATCATGTACATCGGCGACAAGGAGAACGCCAACACGGATTCCGCCTTGGTAGCCACGAAGCGCAGCCTGATCTTCAACCAGCTGAACAAGGAGCTTTACCAGAAATTTTTCATGACGACGGAGGAGATTCAGGCCTGCCGGGACGGCTATATCTATGTGCACGATATGTCCGCCAGAAGGGATACGATGAATTGCTGTCTCTTTGACGTACAGAACGTCCTGCAGGGCGGCTTTGAGATGGGGAATGTCTGGTATAACGAGCCGAAGACCCTGGATGTGGCCTTCGACGTGATCGGCGATATCGTCCTGAGCGCGGCCAGCCAGCAGTACGGCGGCTTTACCGTGCCCAGCGTGGATCTGATTCTGGAGCCCTACGCCGAGAAGTCTTATGAGAAATACATCGCGAAATATACCCGTCTGGGAATCGACCGGGACGCGGCGGAGGCGGAGGCTTACGCCGACGTGGTCAGAGAGTTCGAGCAGGGCTTCCAGGGATGGGAATATAAGTTTAATACGGTGGGAAGCAGCCGGGGCGACTATCCCTTTATCACGGTTACCGCAGGCACCGGAACCGGGAGGTTTGCGAAGCTGGCGACCATTACGATGCTGAATGTCCGGAGGAAGGGCCAGGGCAAGGCGGAGTGTAAGAAGCCGGTTCTCTTCCCGAAGATCGTTTTTCTCTACGACGAAAATCTCCACGGGCCGGGAAAACCGCTGGAGGACGTGTTTGAGGCGGGCGTAAAGTGCTCCGCGAAGACTATGTACCCGGACTGGCTGAGCCTGACGGGAAAGGGCTACGTCGCCAGTATGTACAAGCAGTACGGCAGGATCATTTCCCCCATGGGCTGCCGCGCCTTTCTGTCGCCCTGGTACGAGAGGGGCGGAATGCATCCCGCGGACGAGAACGATATGCCGGTGTTTGTAGGCCGGTTCAACATCGGCGCGGTGTCGCTGCATCTGCCCATGATTCTGGCCAAGGCCAGGAAGGAGAGCCGGGATTTCTATGAGGTGCTGGATTATTACCTGAACCTGATCCGCCAGCTGCATATCCGTACCTACGCCTACCTGGGCGAGATGCGCGCCTCCACGAACCCCCTGGCTTACTGTGAGGGAGGCTTCCTGGGAGGAAAGCTGGGTCTCCACGACAAGATCAAGCCGCTCTTAAAGTCGGCTACCGCCAGCTTCGGGATTACGGCCCTGAACGAGCTGCAGGAGCTTTACAACGGGAAATCCCTTGTGGAGGACGGCAGGTTCGCTTTGGAGGTAATGGAATATATTAACGCGAAGATCAACGAATTCAAGGAGCAGGACGGGAACCTGTACGCGATCTACGGGACGCCCGCGGAGAATCTCTGCGGCGTACAGGTAAAGCAGTTCCGGAAAAAGTACGGGATTGTGGAGGGGGTTTCCGACCGGGAGTATGTCAGCAACAGCTTTCATTGTCATGTGACGGAGGATATCACGCCCATCGAAAAGCAGGATCTGGAGGATCGCTTCTGGAACCTTTGCAACGGCGGAAAGATCCAGTATGTAAAATATCCCATCGATTACAATATCGAGGCGATTAAGACACTGATTCACCGGGCGATGGAAATGGGCTTTTACGAGGGCGTCAACCTGTCTCTGGCCTACTGCGACGACTGCGGCCATCAGGAGCTGGAGATGGACGTCTGCCCGAAGTGCGGCAGCCGGAACCTGACGAAAATCGACCGTATGAACGGCTATCTTTCCTATTCCCGGGTTCACGGGGATACCAGGCTGAACGAGGCCAAGATGGCGGAGATCGCGGAGAGGAAATCTATGTAAGGGGATATTTTATGCGGTATCATAATATAACAAAGGATGATATGAAGAACGGGGACGGCCTGCGGGTGGTGCTCTGGGTGGCGGGCTGCAGCCATTGCTGCAGGAACTGCCATAACCCCGTGACATGGGATCCCAACGGCGGTCTGCCCTTTGACGAGAGCGCTAAAGCGGAGATCTTTGAACAGCTGGAAAAAAGCTATATCTCCGGAATCACCTTTTCCGGGGGCGATCCGCTGCATCAGGCCAACAAGGCGGGAGTTCGCGCGCTGATGGAGGAGATCCGGGAAAAGTATCCGGAGAAGACGATTTGGCTTTACACCGGGGACTGCTGGGAGAATATTCTGGACTATCCCCTGATGCAATACGTGGACGTTCTCGTGGACGGGGAGTTTCAGGAGGAGGAGAAGGATGCGAAGCTGCTCTGGAAGGGGAGCGCCAACCAGAGGGTGATCGACGTTCCAAGAACGCTGGCCCAGCCGGATCCGTCGATCCCCGTGCTGCACTGCGGGGATTACGCGGAGAGCTACGAGCTGACCCGCAAGCCGGAGAACGCCTGCGGCTGCTCGGCCTGACGGGGAGGAAATCAGGATGAAGCGAATCGCGCAGTTTTTTAAGGTGAGTCGGGAAAATTTCCTGCGCTCTGTAAAAGAGGAATTTCCGCAATATTCGGAGGCGGAAATAGAGAATATGTACGAGGCGCTGGCTCTGCCGGTTCGGGCGACCAGGGGAAGCGCCGGCTATGATTTTTTTGCCCCCTTTCCTTTTTCGCTGTCCCCGGGGGAGGGCATAAAGATTCCGACCGGGATTCGGGCGCGGATCGACGAGGGCTGGGTGCTGAAGATTTATCCCCGAAGCGGACTGGGCTTCAAGTACCGCCTGCAGCTGAATAATACCGTCGGTATTATCGACAGCGATTACTTTTTCTCCGACAATGAAGGGCATATCTTTATCAAGCTGACCAATGATTCCCGGGAGGGAAAGACCCTGGAGGTGGCGCAGGGGACGGGATTCGCCCAGGGAATCTTTTTGGAATACGGCATCACGACGGACGATGAGGCGGAAGGCGTCCGCAACGGCGGCTTCGGCAGCACCACAGCATAACAGCCTGCGCGCCTCGCGAGAGATCTGTCATTACAAATCAGAATAAAAACATCCCTTTCGGACATACTAACCCGGAAGTCAATGCCCGCCGCAGACAGCGGGGCATTGACCCTCGCGGCATTCGTCAAATAGCCATGCAAGCACTGGCACAAGGTCAACTGCGTTGACTTGGCTCACTGCCCGCGGGAATAAAGAACCGGAGAAGGATGCTGGAAGGGAGTTTTATTTTGGAAAAAGAGTTAGGGAAGGGAAAGAACCGACAGCTTGGCAGTTCACTGCAGGAAAATATGGACTGCCTGAACGCTGCCTTGGGCGTGGAAGAAAATTTTGACGTAATCTACCGGGTGATCAACATCGGCGGAAGAGAAGCCTGCATGTATCTGATCGACGGCTTTTGCAAGGACGACCTGATTCAGAAGCTGCTGCAGTATTTTATGGATCAGAAGCCGGAGGATATGCCGGAGGATATGCACGGCGTCTCCAAGCGGTTTACGCCTTACGTGGAGGTGGAGGTGGAGGGGCGCTGCAGCGTCCTGATTGAATCGCTGCTGTCGGGAATGTTTGTTCTGCTGATCGACGGCTATGACAAGGCCCTGCTCATCGACTCCCGTACCTATCCGGCCAGGGGAGTGGAGGAGCCGGAGAAGGATAAGGTTCTGCGCGGCTCCAAGGATGGCTTTGTGGAGACCATCGTTTTCAATACGGCCCTGATCCGGCGCAGGATCCGGAGCACCGAGCTGCGGATGGAGATGCTGAACGCCGGGGAAAGCTCCAGGACGGATATCGTGCTCTGCTATATGAAGGGCAGGGCGGACGAGAAATTCTTAAGCGCACTGCGGCGCAAGATTCAGGAAATCAAGGTGGATTCCCTGACCATGAACCAGGAATCCCTGGCGGAGTGCATCTATCAGCGCCGCTGGTATAATCCCTTCCCGAAATTCAAGTATACGGAGCGGCCTGATACGGCGGCGGCCCAGGTACTGGAGGGGAACATTGTCATTCTGGTGGATAATTCTCCCTCCGCCATGATTCTTCCCACCACGATCTTTGATGTGGTGGAGGAGGCGGACGATTACTATTTTCCGCCGATCACGGGAACCTATCTTAGAATCACCCGCTTTTTGATTACCCTGTTTACGTACTTTGTAACGCCAACCTTTCTGCTTTTGGTCAATCACCAGGAGTGGATCCCGGAGAGCTTTTCCTTTATCATGCTGAAGGAGGAGCCCAATCTTCCTCTGATCTGGCAGTTTCTGCTCCTGGAGCTGGCCATCGACGGACTGAAGCTGGCGGCGGTCAATACGCCCAATATGCTGAGCACGCCCTTAAGCGTTATGGCGGCGTTGGTGCTGGGGGAATTTTCGGTCAACAGCGGATGGTTTTCCCCGGAGGTCATGCTCTATATGGCCTTTGTCGCCATCGCCAATTATACCCAGGCCAATTACGAGCTGGGGTACGCTCTGAAATTCCTGCGCATCCTGACCCTGGTTTTGACCCAGTGGTTCGGGCTGGCGGGCTATCTTGCGGGAGTGCTGATCGCCGTACTGTCGATCTGCTGTAACCGGACGGTGTCGAAGAGCAGCTATATTTATCCTTTGGTTCCCTTTTGCTGGCAGGACTTGAAGAATCGGCTGATCCGCCGTCGGCTTCCCGGCGCGTTAAAAGAGAAAAAGGAATAATAGAATTGTCAAATAGTTTTTCTGGTGATATAATGTAGTAAGCAAAACGACGAGATGCGTCGCGAGGCTCAAAGACGCATCCTACATAAATGATCCGATTGGAAAGATCCATTTTCAACAAGAGATTGCGAATTTTGTAAAAATTTTCCTGCCGTGAGAATTTATGCTTCGCGAGAAATTCCATTGTTGTCATGAGCAGGATGAAACAACAAGCAGTTTCCCTTGTCATGAACCACAGGGTTTGCGTCTGCGCGCTGCCTGGCGCAAACCCGTCGGAAGAATAAGCGGCGCAGAAATGAGGCGAAAAATGTTTAAGCTTGTGACGGACAATACGGCGGATTTGCCGAAGGAGTATTTAAGGGAGCATCATGTGGATTACCTGGTTTTAAGCTACATTGTGGACGGGGTGACCTACGGAAAGGAAAAGGAGTTGGACTGGAAGGAGTTTTACGCCATGATGCGGGACGGTAAGATGCCGACTACCTCTCAGGCGAATCCGGAAGAGATCAAGGTCTTTTTTGAGGAATGCATCCGGGAAAATAACGAGATTCTTTACCTCGCCTTTTCCTCGGGCTTAAGCGGCACCTGCGGTAACGCGAGACTTGCGGCGGAGGAGGTGACGGAGGAGCATCCGGAGGTAAAGATTATCGTGGTCGACAGTCTCTGCGCTTCCCTGGGAGAGGGACTCTTTGTACATAAGGCGGTTCGGATGCGGGACGCGGGAAAGAGCATGGAGGAGACAGCGAAGTGGCTTACGGATCATGTACAGAACTTTGTACACGCCTTTACTGTGGACGATCTCTTTCATCTTTACCGGGGCGGACGGGTCAGCCGAGCCTCGGCCATCCTGGGAACCCTGGTTTCCATCAAGCCCAAGCTCCATGTGGATCACGAGGGACATCTCATCCTGATCGGGAAGGTGAGGGGGCGGAAGAAGTCCCTGACCGCCCTTGTGGATTACATGGAGGAGAAGATGGGCTCCTGGATACAGGAAAACAGGGACGACTATATTTTTATCAGCCACGGGGACGCGTTGGAGGACGCGGAGTATGTAAGGGATCAGATTAAGGAGCGCTTCGGCATGGAGCATTTTCTGATCAACCACATCGGCCCTACCATCGGAGCCCACTCTGGCCCCGGTACGATCGCGCTCTTTTTTATGGGGGAGGAGCGGTAGGACTTCGAACGTTTTGCGCCGAAAAACATATGATAAACTAACAAAACAATGTTGGAAGGATGCAAAATGCAGGACTATAAGTACGAGAGCAAGTCTGACAGATTTCCGGTTGCCATGGCCTATGTCCCCTGGCAGAAATTTGACAAACTGTTCGACGATCTGGATAAAGCCTATCATGTCGGCACGATTTTTCCGGAGCTGAACAAACCTTTTAAGGGAAGGAGAGGCGCGGTATGAATCAAAAGGAGCAATTGCTGCATGATATCGGCATCGTGAGCTTTGTCCTGATCGATCTGGGGCTTTTCCTGGATACGCACCCCACGGACAGCGGCGCGTTGGAGTATTTCAACCATTACAGCCGGATCAGACAGCAGATGACGAAGGAATTTTCCCAGAAATACTATCCTCTTACCATGGATATGACGGATTGCAATAAGGAATGGAAATGGGGTATGGCACCCCTGCCATGGGAAGGAGCGTGTGTATAATGTGGAATTATGAAAAACGATTGGAGTTCCCGGTAAATATCAAGACGCCCAACGCCATGCTGGCGCAGGCGGTGATCTCCCAGTACGGCGGCCCGGACGGGGAGATGGGTGCCAGTATGCGCTATCTGTCCCAGCGCTATTCCATGCCTTACCGCGAGGTGGCGGGGCTGTTGACCGATATCGGTACGGAGGAGCTGGCGCATCTGGAGATCGTCGCCTCGATCGTGCATCAGCTGACCCGCAATCTCTCCATGGAGGAGATTGAGAAGAGCGGGTTTGCCAATTACTATGTGGATCATACCGTCGGCGTCTGGCCCCAGGCTGCCTCCGGTTTTCCGTTCACGGCGGCACAGTTCCAGGTTACGGGCGATCCCATCACCGACCTGATGGAGGATATGGCTGCGGAGCAGAAAGCGCGCACCACATATGATAATATTTTGCGTCTGATCGACGACCCGGACGTATGCGAGCCGATCAAGTTCCTGCGTATGCGGGAGGTGGTTCACTTCCAGCGATTCGGGGAAGCGCTGCGCATCGTTCAGGATAACCTGAACGCAAAGAACTTCTACGCCTTCAACCCGGCGTTTGATACGGGAACCTGCGGCGATTGAACAGAAAAGTGTAATTGTCGGCGGGCAGCTCTCTGTTTTACAGGGGCTGTCCGCTTTTTGGATTGTTGAAGACAATGATTTTTTCTGCTGGTTCATAAAATCAGTTGATAAACCAATACGAAATACTGTATAATAAAATCAAAAAGCTGATTTTATTATCCAGGAGCTATAATAAAATCAAAAACGGAAAAGGAAGTGATACTATGGTACCTGCAGCACAGGCAATAAGCAATAATGAGATCCTGAAAACGGAAGATTCTGAAAAAGCAGCCATAGGCGCATTATACGATGAACTCTCCAAAGGCATAGACAGCATGAAAAAAGGAGATGTCTATTCGATGGATGAAGCATGGGAGGAAATTGACAAAATATAAAGATTATGGACAAACCAAAGAAATATAAAATTGTTATTTCCAAGGACGCTCTCTTGGATATTAAGTCAACAAAAAAGTATATTCTTGATACGTTCAAGTATCGTGAGTATGCCGAGAATTTTTCAAAGAAGATTAAGAAGGCGATAAAGGAACTGGATTCCTTTCCAAAAGGCTATGAAGCAACAGGATATGTGATCGAGGGATTAAGCGTTTATTTTAAGCCTTATAGTACATATTTAATCTTCTTTGTCGTAGAAGATTCCACAATTACGGTAATCCGGGTTTTAAAAGACCGTATGTATTGGCAATCCATTATAAAGAAAATGCAGAAGATCAACAGATAAATTTATTGTTTCAGCGAAGCGCTGCGCATTGTGCAGAATGACCTGAGCGCGAAGAACTTCTACGCCTTTAACCCGATATTCGATACGGGGAGTTCATAAATTCTATTGATAAACCAATACGAAATACTGGATAATAAAATCAAAAAGGAGTCAACACATGAAAGCACTCAAACGAATTTTATCTGTTTTGCTGGTACTATGTCTGCCGTTCAGTGTTCTCATTGGCTGCGGCACAGGCGATGTCCCGCAGTCGGCTTCTGTTTCTCCATCGCAGGAGGATGCATCCGCCACGGATCAGAAGGAGACCGCTGCGTCTGCTCCTGATTCGGAGGAATCTGATGTGTCCGCCCTGGCACCAGAAGAAGCTGCTGCGTCTTTGTCAGCGGCGTCCGTCCTTGAGAACGAGCTGCTGCGGGCGCAGGCCGCGGGTCTCATACCGGATCGCTGGATGGAGGACTTAGAGCAGGAGGTGACTCATCAGGAGTTCTGCAGCCTGGTTACCGAGCTTATCCGGAAAACGAAGCCGGAATGCCTTTCCGCGTGGGAGGAGCTGTCTTCCATGGCCGCCGACTCCGATACGGTCATGGGTCGCGACGACGCGGCGGTGGGGCTGATGTACGCGGCGCAGGCGTTAGATATTTGCTATGTGACGATCGCTGATTTCCCGGATAATGAGAAGGTAACAGGAAATCCGGACTCCTGGGCGTTTAAGGAAGTATCTCCTTTATGGCCCGAGCTGCCGGAACAGTATCAAATGCTGCAAAGGACTCCCGGCACGCCTTTGGGAACCGAGTTTTATCACAATAGTTGGGGACCTGCCACAAACACGGCATTCTGGTTTGTTCTCCTGCGTCCGTCGCTGGTCAACGAGCGTCCCCTGCTGGACTATGATGAGAATTACAATCTGCGGATGGGGGAAACTCTGACCCGCAGGGAGGCAGTCACAGCCGTGCTGCGCCTGGGGGAATCCGAGAGTAATCTCCTGGAAGAGAATCGCTATTTTTCCGTCTATGAGCCGACTTCCTACAGCGCGGAAATCATCACGGACGAGCTGCTCAATAAGCAGAGTAAGCTGCCTGTGCCCACCCAGGAGAATCTGACCGATCAGTGGCGCGGCATGGGAATTTCAAAGGAAAAAGATACGGATACACATTCTTACAAAGACTTTCAGGAGGCGGAAATCGCATTTTTGTCTGAAAACGGCCTCAATTTCGCCAGAATATTTTTCGGCCTGTCCTCCCTGCAATACCCGGATTATCCCCAGGACTGGGAGCTGATCAACGAGCAGGAGCTGTTGGAGCTGGATCAGCTCATCGCCTGGGGAATGGAGTATGACGTACACATCCAGATTTCAGCCAGCGCAATGCTGGGAGGAGAAACCGACCTGGACGTCAGCGAGGAGGAATGGGAACATTTCCGGGCCTACTGGGAGGCATTGGCTCATCGGTATCGGGGAATTCCCAGTCAGTACTTAACCTTTGATTTACTCAACGAGCTGGTGCCCAGTCCGGATACAATCCCTGCGGCAGAGGAACATATGAGGCAGTTAGTGGAAGGTATCCGTTCCGCAGATCCGGATCGTGTGCTGCTGGTCTCCTTCCCCTTTCCTGACAATCCCCGTGACGGCTGGGCAGAGTGCATAGCCTCTCTGGGCGTGGCGCTGGGATGCCACCCGTACCGTCCTGTCTATATCGCTAAGGGAGACGATTATTATTATGCCGATGGAGACCCCTGCTGGCCCTATCCGTACTTTCCGCAGCGTCTGCTCCCGGAGGAGACCCTGACCATTTCCGGCGACCTGAGCGGCAAGGATCTGCGCCTGGATTTTTGGAGCTATGCGCCGTTTATGGTAACATTCGATAACGGGGAGTCCGTTACCGTAGAGGTAGAAGGCGATTATATTGACGATCAGTCCTGCAGTCCGCGTTTTTATGAGCCGTATACCGTCCATATTCCGGAGGGCGTGGGGGAGCTGGTACTGACGCCCGTGGACGATGAGGTGAGATTTCAGGAAATCGGAATCCAGTCGGAGACGGAAAGCCACTGGCTGATTCCCCATGATGAAATGACCGCAACCAACACCGGAGGCGCGGATCTGGTCTGGTCAGACCTTTCCGGATGGAGCAGCGAAAAGAATTGTACTGCCGAATTTGTCTATTCCGACTGCGTGGAACCGCTCCGGAAGATAGCGGAAGAGTATCATGTCGGTTTCATGGTCAATGAAATGGGATCTTATGCATTTGGGAAAGGATGGGATGTGTCTGTGAAGGTAGATTATGACAGCGATATCATCGATGTGCTGGAAAAGCACAATGTATCCTGGTGCATGTGCGAGCTGGATTATATGGTTTCCAACGGTATGAACGGAGTTTTTGACGACTGGACAAACGCTGACGTAAAAACCTATACCCATATTTCGGAGGACGGGTATCAGCACTCGTTTGGGTACAGCGATGAACTGCTGCAGGTGTACCGCAAATATGGGGAGTAACCGACAGGAGGGATAGAAAGCTATGGGTATTTATCTGAATCCGGGGAACAAGGGCTTCTGGGAATCTGTCCGCTCGGAAATTTATGTCGATAAGACAGGCTTGATCGCAGAGGTAAACAAGTGCGTCAATACGGAGCAGAAATATGTCTGCGTCAGCAGGCCGCGGCGTTTTGGAAAATCCATGGCGCTGAAAATGCTGGCCGCTTACTATAGCCGGGGATGTGACTCCGGAGAGCTGTTTGCGGGATATCAGATTGCAGAAAGCCCGTCCTATAAGGAGCATCTGAATCAATATGATGTGATTTTTTTGAATATGCAGCAGTTTCTGATTGAAGCGGATTCCGGAAGGGTGACGGAATACCTGGAGCAGGAGGCGTTGGAGGAACTGAGGGAGGAATATGGGGAAATTTTAAAAGACAAAAAGGCGGGTCTTGCGGCCGCGTTAAGGAAGATTTATGCCAAAACGGACAGGCAGTTTATTTTCCTGATAGACGAATGGGACTGCGTCATGCGCGAACGACAGGAGTCGGAGGAGCTGCAGAAGCAGTATCTGGATTTTCTGAGAAATCTTTTAAAGGATCAACCCTATGTGGCACTGGCCTATATGACAGGCATCCTTCCCGTAAAGAAATACGGGCAGCATTCGGCGCTGAATATGTTCCGGG
>JAMPIG010000045.1 GCA_023662875.1 Roseburia sp.
CGTTTACCAGAGGATAGGTTCTGAACGGGTTTGCATAAGGAACGATACGAAGCGCGTTCATATCGGTGCCGGCCGCCACACGCTCCGCGGTGGAGGTCTTGGTCGCCAGCGTCGCGCCCATGACGGAAGCCAGCGCCGCGCCCTTCAGCTTTACTACAGGCGGGATGGTGGGATCCTTCATAATCCAGAAGATCGCGTTCACGGGAGCTTCGATCTTATCCACGCGGTTCGGGCTCCAGAGCTTGGACTTGATTGCACGGCCGTTGCCGTTCCTGATATCCTCGGTGACAAGCTGGATATGTCCTTCGTCATCCAGGGTTGCGGAACAGTTCTGCGCGGTCAGCAGGAACTTATTGTCGGGGCATCCGGTCGGATAGTCCGCCGTCTTGTCGAAATAAGTGGGCTCCAACGCGACAGAGGAGCAGGTATCGGTATTGATGATGAATGCGTCGTCATGAAGAACCTTGATTCCGCCGAACTCGTCATACTTTCCGTTGTGCTTTGCATGGGTCAGGGTAGACTTTCCGGATCCGGACAGGCCGTATACGGAAGCAACGAACTTCTTGCCGCCCTCCAGAGAGTATTCCTTCTGTCCGCCGTGGCAGGAAGCGTAGCCGTTTCTGTTTGCCAGCGCCCAGGCCATGGTCAGGGTTCCCTTTTTATGCTCGCCGAAGTACTTCATGCCCAGAATCGCGGCGCAGTTCTCGTTGGTATCGAAGTAGCACAGGGTCAAAGGATCGCTCAGACAGCTGTAATCCACGTCGGGAGCTTCCTCGGGAGTCCACTGAGGATTGGAGAAGATATAGATATCCGGCTCCTTTCCATCGCCTACGGGCTTGGAATTCTTGTACATCTCCACATACTTGTCGGACATATACTGGAAGTTCAGCATCCAGTTGTAGAGCAGGTTCTCCTCTCCTTCCGGAATCAGCAGATGCGCCTTTACCATAAACTCGGGATCCAGACCGATAAAGCACTCTGCATGGTACATGGTCAGCCAGCGGGTTCTGTAGATCGCGTCCATCACAACCTTGTCCAGCTTGGTCGCATCCACGCCGGGCTCGCCCTTGATGCGGCGCGCAGCGGCATAACGGCCGGTCACTGCGCCGTCGTTGAACAGAAGCACCTTGGTATCCTTCTCCAGCCCCTGCTCTTCCGCTCTGTAAACAGGCATATCGGTAACAATCGTTCCGGGTGAATTCTTCGCCAGCTCATAAGCTTCTCTGACGGTATTCACCTTAACCACATTGTTTCCGTAGAAAGCCGCTTCGATGATGGAACGGGTTTTACTGAAGCCGGGCTTTCCTGCCCCGATCTCGCTGATCGGGTAATAAGCTTTTGTTGACATAAAAAACGTCCTCCTTCATATATTGTATTTCTACTGTCCAAAGAACAGACGGTGCATAAATTATAACCCGCCGATTCGGGAACCGGTCGGCCAAATTCGAATTCATTATCTCAAAATTCAGGAAAGAAGTCAATAAATACCATAAATTTTATAAAGTTTTTAGTACCCCTGGGATTCCTGTCCCTTGCAGAGGCTTACCGCCCTGGAGGTGCCGATTCGATCGCAGCCCAGCTCAAGGAACGCTTCCAGATCCTCCAGGGTGGAAACGCCTCCCGCCGCCTTGATCTTAACGTCAGGGCCGATATGCTTCCGGAAAAGCTCCACATCTTCTCTCGTCGCCCCGCCGGTTCCGAAGCCTGTGGAGGTCTTGATGAAATCCGCCCCTGCCGCGGTGACGGCCCGGCACATGGCGATCTTCTCTTCTTCCGTCAGATAGCAGGCCTCGACGATGACCTTCAGGATATGGTTTCCGCAGACCGCCTTTAAGGAGCGGATCTCCTCCTCCACCTTGTCAAAAAGCCCGTTCTTTACGTCGCTGATATTGACTACCATATCGATCTCGTTACAGCCCTCCTTGAGCGCCTGCCGGATTTCCTCCGCCTTGGCCTCCGTCACGCTGTAGCCCAGCGGAAAGCCGACCACCGTACAGATATTGACCTGATCCCCATAGGCCTCGTGAATCCGTCCCACATAGGCGGGCGGCACGCAGACGCTGGCCGTCCCGAATTCCACCGCCTCGTCGCAGAGCCTCCGGATATCCTCCCAGGTAGCGAAGGCCTTCAGCTGCGTATGATCCACGTGGCGCATCATTTCCTGTATTGTCATACTTCCTCCCGTTCCTGCCATAAAAAATCTTTACACACTTTCCTCATCCCGTCCGCATCGCACTGTATGTCATGTACTACAGGCGCGGTACGAATCTCCTGAATCGCCCGGGGAACCGGCACGTTCGCGATCCGGCTCAGCTCGTCCGCCAGCTCAAAATCGCCCATGACGTCATACCCTGGGTCGATGGCGTTCATCACGCTTCGTGTAAATTTAAAGGGACTGGCCGTAGACGCGATCAGCGCGGGCGTGCTATCGCCGCTCTCCCGCAGGTATTTTCCGTAGACCGCGGAGGCAACCGCCGTATGCGGATCGATCACATAACCGCAATCCTCGTAAAGCCGCCGGATCTCCGCCTTCGTCTCCTCCTCGTCCGCGTAGCCGCCGTAAAAGCTTTCCAGCCCTTCCCGCATCTGTCCGGTAATCTCATACCGCCCGCCGCCGGACAGCGCCTTCATCAGCTCTCCCGTTTTCTCCGCGTCGTCCCCCGCAATCCGGTAGATCAGCCGCTCCAGATTGCTGGAGATCAGGATATCCATGGACGGGGAGCTGGTCAGCACAAATTCCCGGTTGCGGTCGTAAACGCCCGTTTGAAAGAAGTCGTAGAGCACCCGGTTCTCGTTGGAGGCGCAGATCAGCCTGTCGATGGGCAGCCCCATATTCTTCGCGTAGAACGCCGCCAGAATGTTGCCGAAGTTTCCCGTCGGCACAACGACGTTGATCTTCTCTCCCTCCGCGATCTTTCCCTCCCGCAGCAGGACGCCGCAGGAATAAACATAATAGCAGATCTGGGGAATCAGCCGTCCGATATTGATGGAATTTGCGGAGGAGAACTGAAAGCCCCTCTCCCGCATTTCCTCCGCCAGCTCCCGATCCGAAAAGATCCGCTTTACCCCGGTCTGGGCATCGTCAAAATTGCCGTGAATCCCTACAACCAGCGTATTGCCGCCCTTCTGGGTCACCATCTGCTTCTCCTGGATCGGGCTGACGCCGTCCTTGGGGTAAAACACGATGATTCTCGTCCCCTCTACGTCCGCGAACCCCGCCAGGGCCGCCTTCCCCGTATCCCCGGAGGTCGCCGTCAGGATCACGATCTCGTTGTTCACCCGGTTTTTCCGGGCGGCGGTAATCATCAGATGGGGCAGAATCGAAAGCGCCATGTCCTTAAAAGCGATGGTCGGGCCGTGGAACAGCTCCAGATAGCAGGCTCCCCCCGCCTCCGCCAGCGGCGCGATGACCTCCGTATCGAACTTGGCGTCGTATGCCTTTTCGATGCAGTCCTTCAGCTCTTCCTCCGTAAAATCCGTAAGGTACAGCTTCATCACTTCATAGGCAGCCTGCCGGTAATCCATCTCCGACAGCTCCCTCAGGCTCTTATCCAGGGCCGGAATGTGATCCGGCACGAACAGCCCGCCGTCGTCGGAAAGTCCCTTCAGGATCGCCTCGGAGGCCCGGAGTGAAATTCCCTTGTTTCTTGTACTGTTGTATAACACTTCCATTTTCTTTCTCCCTGCATCCCGCGGGTATCTAATTCTTCCGGCTCAGCTCCAGCAGCTTATCCCGCATCTCGCTCTCAATCTTCTGTAGCTCCGCTTCCGCGTTCTTTCTCTTCTCCCGGCCTTCCTCCTGGATCTTCATCACCTCGTCCAGGGTACTGATCAGGGTCTGGTTCGTCGCCTGCAGGGTCTCGATATCGACGATGCCCCTCTCGCTCTCCCGGGCGGTCTCGATGGTCGCCGTCTTCAGGTTCTCCGCGTTCTTCTTCAACAGCTCGTTGGTCATCTCGCTGACCTCATGCTGCGCTCTGGCCGCATCCGTGGAATGATCCAAGCCGATTGCGATCACCATCTGGCTCTTCCAGAGAGGAATCGTATTGACCAGGGTAGACTGAATCTTATCGCTCATCACCGTGTCGTTATTCTGGATCAGACGGATCTGCGGTGCCATCTGCAGCGAGACCATCCTGGTCAGCTCCAGGTCGTGGATCTTCTTCTCAAAACGGTTGCACATCTCGGAGAAATCTCTGGCCGCCTGGGTATCCTCCGGCAGCTTGCTTCTGTCCGCCTTCTCCAGCAGCGCCGGAAGCTCCTTCTCCGTGGCCTCCTTCAGCTTCTGCTTTCCCGCCAGGATATACATGGAAAGCTCCTTGAAATAATTCAGGTTCAGCTCATACATCTTATCCAGCATAGCCACATCCTTCAGCAGGGTGATCTGATGATTTTCCAGGGCCTCGCTGATCTTGTTGACGTTGACCTCCGCCTTGTCATACTTCGCCTTCATGTTGGAGAGCTGGTTGGACTTCTTCTTAAACATGCCGAAAAAGCCCTTCTCCTCGTCGCCATCCTCGATGGACTTCAGCTCCGCCACGACCCTGGTCAGCATCTCGCCCACCTCGCCCATATCCTTTGTGCGGACGCTGTTTAAGGCGGACTCGGAGAAATCCGCGATCTTCTTCTGGCAGCCCGCCCCGTACTGCAGAATCTGCTGGGTATTTCCCAGGTCGATCTGCGCGGCGAAGTCGTCCACCATCTTCCGCTCCTCGGGAGACAGCTCTACCTGCATCTCCTGCTCGGCCTCCGCCGGACTTGCCGTTCCGGCCAAAACGGGAGTCTGCGGCTTTTCTCCCAACACAGGCTCAAAGGTCAGGGTAGGGGCCTCCTTCAACAGTTCGTCAATTTCACTCATTATCATATCCTCCTTCTTCTGCAGAATTTCTTATCTCGGTACTTTCTCAAACTCCTTCTCCGAAGCCAGTCCCTCCCGAGCCAGCATGGATTGCAGCACCTGGGCGTCCGTCGTGATATCGTAGGCCGTCTCCCGGAACATCCGGTTCAAAAGCTCCGAGAAGGCATGATTGATGGTATCCAGGGTCTTCTCGATCTCCGTCTTGGCCTCCCGCACCTCCTCGCCCTGGGCGCTCATCCCGTCAAACTCCCGGTAAGCCTCCACCAGCTTCAGCGTAGTCGGCAGATAATAATTCATAAACTTCTTCATCTGCGGCAGCTGCTCCGGATGCTCCTTCAGGCCCTCGAAAATCTCCTTCAGCAGATTTTCCAGCCGGAACAGCTTGGCCGAAATCTCCTCCCCCGGAATATTATCGTTCATATCCCGCAGCCTGCGGATACAATCCTGCCCCTGGGAAATCATGGCCTCCAGCTCGCTCTCCGTCCGCTTTGCCTGCTCCGGCTCCATCGCTACAGGCTCCTTCGGTCCCTGAGCCTTCTCTCTGGCTCTCTGCTCCCGCTCCAGAACCACACGCTGTCTCTCCAGCGACAGGTACTCGCGATAGATATCGTCGTTGAGCATCAGGCAGGTTTCCTCCTTGTCCAGGTGCCCCTCCGGGAAATAACCTATCTGCAGCAGCTTCTTGACGTCCTTTAGGATAAACTTATCCGACTTGTTTGTGAGCAGCGCCAGATCCGCCAGATTGATATACTGGTTATGGCCGGCCAGATCCACATACCTCAGGGCGCGTCTTAAGTCTTTCTTTCGGGTCACTCCCCTCTTGAGCATCGTAAGGGAGCCTATCAAAAGCAGCACGACGCAGAAAAAGACCGTCCACCAGCCCCCGCCGAGTCCGAGACTCAAACCAAAGAAAACCGCGCACAAAATTGCCGTAATTCCGGTGCAGATCCCGCCGAACACCCTGTACAGCGTACCGGAAATCCTTTCCACCGGCCGAACCGTCTCGGGACGGAGCGCCAGCATCTCTTCCTGGAACGCGGCTTCCCTGGCCGCCCGCTCCCGCCGCCTCTCCCGGGTCGCCTTCGCGTACTTCTCCGTATAATTTCCGTTTACCGCCCCGGTGACAGCCTGCTCCACCCGGGAGGAAACCGTCCTCACCGTGTCCGTCACCCGATCGACCACCAAATCGCCCAGATCGCGGAAATTGCCGCTCTGCAGGGCGTCCTCCACAGCACCGCGAATCTCTTCGCCCAGACCGCTCCATGAATTATTTTCGCTCATCTTTTTATCCCTTTATGTTTCCGTATAAATTTGATACATTTTGATTATCCCACAAAATTACATTCATGGCAAGAAAATTATAACATTGACAGCATAGAGAATTCCCGTTAAAATGAAAGCGGCTATAAGGGGCTGGAGACAGAGTCAGGTAGATGCTGTTTCGGACATTTGTCGAGCGAGGCGAACATTGTTTTTTCGGGTCTCTGCCCGGAACCAGCCGCAATCACAGCATAAACAGAAAGCGAGGAACCGTTCATGGATAAGAACCCATCCGATAAAGCGCAGGATTCCGCAGCGTCCCGCCGCAAAATAACCTCGAAGCAGGTCGTCGCCTTGATCGGCGTTATCCTGCTTGTCCTGCTGTATCTTGTGACGCTGCTTGTAGCGATCTTCGCCCCCTCCGCCTCCGGAAGGCTGTTCTGGATCTGCCTCTTTTCCACAGTCGCTATCCCCCTGCTCATCTGGATTTATACCTGGATGTACGGTAAGCTGACCAGGAAACATACCTTCGCAGACTTCGACCTGGGCGTCTCCGGGGAAGAAACAGATTCTGCGACAAAAAACTGAACCAAGGGACATCTCTTCCGGCTCCGGGCAAATCCCCGGGGTCGCCGCACCACACGGCGGCTTTCCAAACCGCCCGAAAAAACAACCTACAGCAGTCTCCTCAATTCTTCCTCCGCCTGCTCCTTCGTTTCAAAACAGATCCCGTAAAATCCGCACGCCTTCGCTCCCTCCACATTTTCCCGCGTATCGTCCAGGAAGACGCACTCCTCCGCCTTCAGCCCGTAGCGACTCAGCAGCAGCTCGTATATCGCCCGATCCGGCTTGATCAGCTTTTCCTGCCAAGAGAGAATTCCTCCGTCAGTATAGGGAAGAAAGGTCAGCGCCTCCGCGCACTCGACCTGGGCTTTATGGGAGAAATTGGAGAGGTAATAGACGGAAAAGCCCTTCTCCTTCAGTTCCCTGATCCAGGGAACGGCGTAGTCTCTGGGCGTCACCAGTCCCCGGATATTTGAAAAGGCCCGACGAATCTCCTCCTCGATTTCCGGATCCGACCTGATAAATTCCCGGAGGATTTCCTCCTCGCTCCAGACTCCCCGGTCGATCTCGTTCCAGGCCGGATTCAAAACCGACGCCCTGGCAATTCTCTCGACCATCGCTTCGTCAAAGCCCTTGTCCCTCAGGAAATCCCTCCAGCGATAGTCCGACAATACATTCCCGATGTCAAAAACAATGTTCCGAATCACTCTGTTTCCCTCCGCTCTTTGCAAGCATGGCCTGTGCCCGTGAAAGGGGAAGCTTAAGCGGCGGCTTAAGCTTCCCCTTTCAGCGGACTCTTCCGGTAGATAATATCCTCTCTCCCGGGGCCGTTGCTGACCATGGTGATCGGGTATCCGATCCGGCTCTCGATAAACTCGATATAATTCCGGCAGTTTTCCGGCAGCTCCTCGTAGGAGCGGATTCCGCGGATCCCGCACTTCCAGCCCGGCAGCTTTTGAATCACCGGCTTTGCCTTCTCCAGCTTCCAGGACACCGGAAATTCCTCCGTTACCTCCCCGTCAATCTCATACCCCACACAGACAGGAATTTCGTCCAGATATCCCAGCACATCCAATACGGTAAAGGCGACGTCCGTGGTTCCCTGCAGACGGCAGCCGTAGCGGGAGGCCACACAGTCGAACCAGCCCACGCGCCTGGGACGCCCGGTGGTAGCGCCGTACTCTCCCCCGTCTCCTCCTCTTTGTCGCAGCTCCTCCGCCTCGTCCCCGAAAATTTCGGACACAAACGCGCCCGCCCCTACCGCGGAGGAATAAGCCTTGCATACCGTGACAATCTGCTTGATCTCATGGGGCGGAAGCCCCGCGCCGATCGCGCCGTAGGCCGCCAGCGTCGAGGAGGATGTCACCATGGGGTAGATTCCGTGATCCGGATCCTTCAAGGTTCCCAGCTGTCCCTCCAGCAATACCGTCTTCCCCTCCTTCAGGGCCCGATCCAGAAACGCCGACACATCGCAGACATAAGGTGCCACCATCTCCCGGTACTCCTGCAGGGTAGCAAGAAGCTCCTTCGGATCGATCAGCGGCTTATGGTAAAGATGCTCCAGAAGGACGTTCTTCATCTCGCAGACCCTGGCGGTCTTTTCCGCCAGCAGCTCCCCGTCAAAAAGCTCGCTGACCTGGAACCCGATCTTCGCGTACTTATCCGAATAGAAGGGAGCGATACCGGACTTTGTGGAGCCGAAGGACTTACCCCCCAGCCGCTCCTCCTCGTACTGATCAAATAAAATGTGATACGGCATTACGATCTGCGCCCGGTCGGACACCAGGATCTTCGGCTCCGGCACGCCTCTCTCCACAATCGAGCGGATCTCCTGAAACAAGAGCGGAATATTCAACGCCACCCCGTTTCCGATCACGCTGGTCGTATGGCTGTAAAACACGCCGGAGGGAAGCGTATGCAGCGCAAACTTCCCGTAATTGTTTACGATCGTGTGCCCCGCGTTCGCGCCGCCCTGAAAGCGCACGATAATATCCGCCTCCTGGGCCAGCATATCCGTAATTTTTCCCTTCCCCTCGTCTCCCCAGTTCGCTCCTACAATAGCTTTAACCATATTTGTACCCCCTTGCGCGCTCCAGCGCGCATACGAATCAAAATTTGAAAGTTTATTTTATAAATTTCCATGCTTTTCGTTCTGCCAACGCAACAATCTCACAGAAACTATTGGACTCACGGAATCTATCGCTCCCACAGAATCTATCGAACCCACAGAATCTATCAATCCCACGGAATTTACCATTCCCACGGAATCTATCGATTCCGGGAAGAGCATCGGATCCGGATTTCATCCGCGATTCTCCCCTTAACCAGCTCCGCGATCCGGGCGGTCGTCATCCCCTCATACTCCTCGAAATAGAGCGGCGGCAGGAAGTGTACCTGCGTCGTAACCCTGCGGAGAGAATTTACGCCGAAGACCTTATAGGAGTCGATGATCGCAACGGGTACGATGGGTGCCTTCGCCTTCCTGGCGCACTGAAAGGATCCGGGCAGAAACTCCTGCAGATCATTCCGATTGTGATCGTAGCCGCCCTCCGGGAAAATGATATAGCGTCTTCCCTTTTTTACCTCCTCCACTATCTCCAGAATCGTCCGCACCTGGCTCTTGATATCGGTTTTATCCAGCCTCTGTCCTCTTACCAGATCGATAAAGGGATCCACGATCGGCAGCTTGGAACGATAGTAGTCCATAACGATGGTGCAGGGCTTCTCGTGGGCAATCATAATTCCCAGGGTATCATATTTCCCCTGATGATTGGAGTACATGACATATCCGCCTTCCTTCGGCAGATACTCCTGCCCTGTGCTCACGGTCTCGATCCGCCCGTGCCGCATGGCGATCCGGATACATCTGCGCACCATCTTATAACGCCTCTCCTCCGGGAAATGCCCCTCGTGTTTCTCGATAAAATGCGCTTTCCCGATATAGTAAACGATAAAAGGCAAAGACACCACTACCACATAGCATAATCTCAGCATAAGAAAACCACCTCACAAAACAGATTGATTATACTATGTTTCTTATATTTTGTCAAAATTTTCACTCCCTGCCGTCCCAACAGTAGGTGCAGAGCCGATCTCTGTCAATCCCCACCGATTCGATCATATCGTCCAGCCGATGATAGCGCAGTGTGGTAAAGCTAAGACGTTTCCCGATCCGCTCCACCATCTCCGCGTACTCTTCCGTATCGGGATCCACATAGTACTTCAGATCGATCTTACGTCCCTCCTGCTCCATCTCCTTCAGAATCCTCCTGGCAATCAGATCCATCTCCGAGGTCGAGCGGGAGAAATTCAGGTATTTACAGCCGAACAGCAGCGGCGGGCAGGCGGGCCGGATGTGAACCTCCTTCGCGCCGCTCTGGTATAAAAACTCCGTGGTTTCCCGCAGCTGCGTCCCCCGGACGATCGAATCGTCGATCAGAAGAAGGCTCTTGTTCTCGATCAGATCCTGCACCGGGATCAGCTTCATCCTGGCAATCAGATCCCGCCTCGTCTGGATCGTCGGCATAAAGGATCTGGGCCAGGTCGGCGTATATTTGATAAAGGGTCTGGAAAAGGGAATTCCCGAGCGATTCGCGTAGCCTATGGCGTGGGCCGTTCCGGAATCCGGCACGCCCGCCACGATATCCGGGGTCACATGATCCCGCTCCGCCAGCTTCGCCCCGCAGTTGTAGCGCATCTGCTCCACGCTGATTCCCTCGTAGGAGGAGGACGGATAACCGTAATAGATCCAGAGGAAGGTACAAATCTTCATCTTCTTCCCGGGCTGCGCCAGAGTCGTCACGCCCTCCGGCGTGATCACCGCGATCTCCCCGGGGCCCAGCTCCCGGTAGGCGGTATAGCCCAGGTTCAGGTAGGCAAAGCTCTCAAAGGAAGCGCAGTAAGCCTCCTTCTTCCTGCCCAGGGACACCGGAGTCCTGCCGAGACGATCCCTGGCCGCGTAGATCCCCTTCGGCGTCGTCAGCAGAATCGTCATGGAGCCGTCGATCTTCTCCTGAGCGTACCGGATCCCCTCCACCAGATTTTCCTGCTGATTGATCAGGGCCGCCACCAGCTCCGTGGCGTTGACCTCCCCGCTGCTCATCTCCATAAACTGGGCATGTCCCTTAAACAAAATATCCCTGACCAGCTGATCCGTGTTGTTGATTTTCCCCACAGTACTGATAGCGTAAGTACCGTGATGGGAACGGATCAGCAGCGGCTGGGGCTCATAGTCCGAAATGCAGCCGATCCCCATCTGTCCGTGCATATCGTTGACGTCCTTGTCGAACTTCGTCCGAAAGGGCGCGTTTTCGATATTGTGGATCGCTCTCTCAAATCCGCTCTCCCTGTCGTATACGGCCATCCCCGCCCGCCTGGTTCCCAGATGCGAGTGATAATCCGTCCCGAAAAACAGATCGAACGCACAATCCTCCTTCGATGCCACCGCAAAAAAACCGCCCATAGCTATTCCTGTCCTTTCCACTCAAACATTGATCTGGGCCTTCACTCCCAAAAGCTCATTATTCTTTTCCAGCAGAGGATTGATCACCTTCTGTAAAAACGCGTCCACCTGCTCCACGGAGCGCCCCACATACCTGGCGGGATCCATGGTTTTCCGCAGCTCCTCCAGGCTCATATTGAAGGCCGGATCCGCCGCGATCAGCTCCAGAAGATTATTCTCCTTCCCCTCCGCCTTTACGTTTCGCGCCGCCTCCATGGAAAGCTCCCGGATCCGCTCGTGCAGCTCCTGACGGTTTCCTCCGGCCTTTACCGCGTCCATCATGATGTTTTCCGTAGCCATAAAGGGCAGCTCGCTTTGCAGTCTCTTCTCGATGACCTTCGGGTACACCACCAGCCCGTCCACCACGTTCAGGCAGAGATCCAGGATACCGTCCACCGCAAGAAAGCCCTCCGGCACGGAAAGCCTCTTGTTGGCGGAATCATCCAGCGTTCTCTCGAACCACTGCGTCGCGGAGGTGATCGCCGGGTTCAGGGCGTCCACCATCACATATCGGGAAAGCGAGGCGATTCTCTCGCTGCGCATGGGATTTCTCTTGTAAGCCATGGCCGAGGAGCCGATCTGGTTCTTCTCAAAGGGCTCCTCCACCTCTTTTAAGTGCTGAAGAAGCCGGATATCGTTGCTCATCTTATGCGCCGAGGCGGCGATCCCCGCCAGGACGTTCAGCACCCTGGTATCCACCTTGCGGGAGTAGGTCTGTCCCGACACGGGGAAGCACTCCGCAAAGCCCATCTTCTCCGCAATCATGGGGTCGATCCGGTCAATTTTCTCCTGGTCGCCGTCAAAGAGCTCCAGGAAGGAAGCCTGGGTGCCGGTGGTTCCCTTGGAGCCCAGAAGCTTCATGCCGCCCAAAACATAATCCAGATCCTCCAGATCAAGGTAAAACTCCTGCATCCAGAGAGTGGCCCGCTTCCCCACCGTAGTCGGCTGGGCCGGCTGGAAGTGGGTAAAGGCCAGGGTGGGCTGAGCTTTATACTTTTCCGCGAAGTCCGCCAGCTCGGCGATCACGTTGATCAGCTTCCTCCGGACAAGCTTCAGCGCCTCGTTCATAACGATGATGTCCGTATTGTCCCCCACATAGCAGGAGGTTGCGCCCAGATGGATGATGCCCGCCGCCTTCGGACACTGCTGCCCGTAAGCGTAGACATGGCTCATCACATCGTGCCTCACCTCCTTCTCCCGCGCCTTCGCCACCTCGTAATTAATATCCTCCGCATGGGCCTTCAGCTCCTCGATCTGCTCCTCAGTAATCACGGGGACTCCGTCCCGGGAAAGCCCCAGCTCCCTCTCCGTCTCCGCCAGGGCGATCCAAAGCCTCCTCCAGGTGCGGAATTTCATATCCGGCGAAAAAATATACTGCATCTCCGGACTGGCGTAGCGCTCCGAAAGGGGGCTGACATATCTGTCTGTGCTCATGTTCTCTCTCCTTTTTTCCAACCGTCAATAAACTCCTCAAAAATCATATCCCACCGAAAATCATTCGTCAATAGCGAGAATCAAAAAATGTCCCGGCTATCCACCTCATAATGATCCACCATCGCCAGAATTTCCGGCCCGTACGCCGGGTATCGGTTCGCGATATCCATAATTTCATTCCGGGCGGTCTCGGCGACGCCGTTGTTGTAATCCAGCTGCTTTCGGAGGGCCTGCCTCTGTAAAATCAGCTCATGGCGCATCTCCACCAGCTCCCGCTTATCCAGCAGGGCCTCCGGCTTCCCCGTCCATCTCTCCGGCGCCGTGATATGGTAATTGCTCAGCTTCACATTCAGCTGCCTGCGATAATAGTCCACCTTGGCCTCCGACTCCGCATATTCCTTCCGCTGCTCCTTCTCCTGCTGATACTGCTGCCAGCATTTCTGCAGGGCCGCGGAGCTCTCTGTATTATACTTGATCCGAAGGTAATCCTGCAGGTTGTTGTTGTTCACATACCGGATCTTGACCTTATTCTGCAGCTGGATCAGCCGCGCCACAGCGCCCTCCACCCGGCCCAGCTCCTTCTCGCTGTCCATATAGCGGACCACCAGCAATGACTCCGCCACCGCCACAACACCGGCGGCCAGCAGATAACCGATTCTGGCGTTCATCTGAAAGCCGAACTGCAGGATCAGCAGCAGGATCATACAGATCAAAAAGGCTGTAACGATGACCAGCGACATCCCCCGAAAGTTGTTCATCATATTCTCCAGCTCAATCTGGCGGTATTCGTAGGCGTTGCGCTCCCGATCCAGGCGCTTCAGATCCTGCTTCACCAGATCCCCGTACCTCTCGCATTCCGTCAGCTTTGTAATCCCCTGCTGGATTTCCTCCTCCTGCTTGCGGATACGGTAATAGTCGCCGTCGTTCATCCGATTCTTCCTGCCCCGGTATTTCTCGCACTCCTTCTCCATGCTCACAAGCCTTCTGGCGATATCCCCCAGGATCTCCTTCTCCTCTCCGGGCAGGGCCTCGATCTCCTCGATATCCGTCAGATAGGAGGTCACAAGGGAATACTCTCCCGTCAGAAGGTTTACCTCTCTCGCCGCCTCTGCCATCTGCTCCAGGCAGTTGGCAATATAGCGGCTGCGCTGCTCCTCGTCTTCGAAATCCACGCCGTCCCGCTCATAGATAATATTTTCCCAATCGCCCGACGCCTGTTCCTTTTTCTTCTTCCCGCTGAATAATCTGCTCCAAAATGCCATAGGCTGACTCCCGTATCAATCTGTGACGCATCTGCGGTACTCGTCCTTCAGCCGACGCGTCATCTCCTCGTTCTCCTCGAAATACCGCTGCCGTCCCTCCCCGTCGGTGAATTCCCGCCGGTTATACAGCCGCAGATACTCCGGCGTCTCCTCCCACTCCCTTATCAGCTGCTCCACATCCCTCTCCAGCGCCAGGGCCGCCTCGTAGTGATCGGCACCGGCCGCCGCAAAGGCGATGTAATCGCTCTCCGACAGCTCCATCCTCTTCGCTGCCAGATAATTCCGATAGAAATCCTCCCGGGGATCGATTTCCCAGGCCTGCCGAAAGCTCTCCGCCGCCCGGCTGTAAGTCATCAGACCGGCCAGCGCCACCCCTCTGTTATGCCAGACCGAGGCCAGGAAACCCACCGCCGGAAGAGGTTCCCCCTCCCTGGTCTGCTCCTGCCATCTCTCGATCAGATGATCGTAGCCCCTGATAGCCGCAGCGTACTTTTTCTTCCCCACAAGATAATCCGTCTGGCTCTTTCTCTTCTCGATGCCGCTTAAGCCCGCGCCCTTCTTCAGCGCCTGCTCCACCTCGGACAGCTCGTACCGGTCATAAAAGCCCGTATAGCGGAACAGGGTCATGACATAAGCGCTGAAGGAGCCCTTTTTGTGGATCAGGGGATACAGCGCCTTCGCCAGATCCCGCAGGCCGCACTCCCTGCCGATCCAGTCCGGCAGGGAGTCCTCCATTATGGAGCTGTCCAATAAAAAGGCATTTTCCTTCATACAATAGCACAATTCCTCCATACAGTAAACCCGAAGCTCCAGCCCCGGGATACAATATGGGGTTCTCGCATAATTTCCCACACAGACGCTGACGCCCATAAACGCCTCCTGAAATAAACTCTCTAAAACAGCTCCAGCTTTTCCTTCCAGATATGCCCCGAGGCCGCCCGGATCTCCCCGAAGCCCAGATCCTCGATCTCCACGGTCAGGGCGCTCTCCGCCGTCATGGAAAGCCGCAGCCCCAGCCGTGCCACGCCTCCCGGAAAATCCTCCAGGGAAATCTGAGCCAGCTTTCCGTTCTGCCCGGTCAGGGGCGTAATCACCAGGGAAAGCTCGTTGTCGCCCTTTAAATAGACCTCCGTCTCACAGACCGCCTCGTACCAGCTGACCCCCGCGTCCAACAGCGCGTAATAGGACTCCTCCCCCTGGCGCAGGACATTCATGCCCACATTGGCCTTCAGCTTGTCCGGGCCCAGGAAAACCGTCTCCCTTGCGGCCTGTCCGGCGGATATCCTCTCCTGCATCCCCATACAGGCCCCCTTGCTGAACAGGTTGTTTCCCTGAAAAACCCGCCGGTTTCTGCAGAGACTGCGGAGGGACTCCTTCATCCAATCCCGGTCGAAGCCCTCCCCGATCAGAAAAGCGCTCTCCACCGGGCTCCCCCCGCAGACCTCCTCCACAATCCCCAGCAGCTCCCGATCCGCCGCTTCCTTCAGCTCCTGCGGCGTTTCCTCTTCCCAAAGCCGCTCCCAGTACCGGAAGGAAAAATCTCTCTCCGCGATCAGAACCGCCTTCGGCGTTGTCCTCCGGTTGCACTCCATGCAGTAGGCCCGGATCCCTTCGGCCCGGCCCGTCAGCAGGACGGAACGATGTACCAGAAGCTCCTCCGGCTGACGGAGCATATAGCTGTAGTAGCTCTCCCCGTAGCTCTGGAACGCGATCCGCTCCGTCTTCAGCTGGGCCGCCGTCACCATCCGCCCCAGCATTAGAGCCATGGGCCGATCCAGAACCTCGCAGGTAATCGTCAGGGCGCTGATCTTCTCCGCGGACGCCGCCTGGTACAGCAGGCTTAAGCTTCTCTTGAAAAAGAGCGCAAGCAAAGCCACCGGCTCATAGCTTTCTCCCTCTATGATTACCGGTTCGCCGTCCAGCGCCAGCTCCAGCAGATTTTCCACCAGGATTCCGTCCTCCTCCCCGGCGCACCGGAGCGCTTCCCGTCCGTAGAGCCACTGGTTGGTTCCGCTCCGCTTACAGAGCGCCGTGGGAATATTATACTGCTCCTGTCCCGCCACCTGGGACAGGGTCTCCGCCTCCCCGGTCTCGGAACGGCTGAAGCTGATCTGGGAGAAGCGGTTCCCCAGATCGTACCCTACGATTACTTTTCCGCCGCTTAAAAAGCCCATGTCCGCCTCCCTACTTCAGCTCAAACAGTCTGCCGTTCAGGAATTCCTTCCTGTGATATTCCTCCAGCAGATGATCCATCGTCTCGTAATCCTCCAGCGATTTGCCGAGCAGAATATCGTTGACCAGATGATACCTGCTGTCGCTCCCGCCGCTGCCGACGTCGCTCCTCTGGAGGCTGCCGCTCTCCGTCAGCTGCTCCCCGTCCTCCCGCTCCTCCGTGATATAATACTGGATTCTTTCCCCGAAGAACAGGATAAACTCCTGAAAGCATACGCCTCCGCAGGCCTCACGCATATACTCCGCGCGATATTCGTCGGCCTCCCCGTTTTCGTGGATCAGCACATAATGAATACAGGCCCGCGCCCCGGGCTCCGCGCGGTATTCCACGATCGTCTTGTCCGCCAGCTCCCATGCCACCCGCCTGTTCTCCCGGTACTCCCGGAAAAACTCCAGGCGGATCCCCTGATTCATCATTCTCTCCAGAAAGACGTCCGTCATCCCGGCCGCTTCCTTCGTCAGCTCGCCGCGGTTCTCCGCATAATATTTCAGGCAGGCCAGCTGGCAGATCTTCTGTACCGGCTCTCCCGCGTAATACATCCGCTGGATCTCGTCAAAGATCTCCTTCCCCGTCAGCTGCTCCCTGGCAAAATACTCAAAGGCGTACCGGGCCAGAAACGCTTCCTCCACCTCCGGCTTCGCCCCATGGCTGATATAGTAGCGGAAAATCTCCATGTTTTCCCCCACAAAGGCACCGGAGTACAGCATCTGCACCAGCATCCGCTCCGCAAGCCCGACGCAGTCCAGTCCGAAGCCATCGGCCGCCTTCCAGATATCCCGCAGATTTTTCGTCAGCCCCTGATAATGCAGGGCAAGGTAACGAGTCGTAACGCTGTCGCAACGGCCCCTTCCAAAGGCGTACATGGCGGCGGCCGTCAAAAGCTCGTCCCCGCCCATGCCGCGCCGATCCATCAGAACCCCTAAGAGGCGCACCAGAAGCTTCGGATCGATAAAGTACGGGCCGCCCCGCCTCATCCATTCCTCCGCCCGCTCCATATTGCCCCGCAGCACCAGAAGCCGAACAACCGTCCCTCTCTCCTCCCGGGACAGCCTCTCGTAGGGAACCCGGAGCAGATAGTCGTCCAGCTCCTCCCATCTCTCAGCGTCGTAATAATACTGCAGCAGCAGCATCGTCAGCCGCCGTATCACAGCGTCGTCCGCGTATCCGGAGGCCATCACCCGCAGAGCCCGTTCCGCTCCCTCCGGCGAATCGATTCCGCTCTCCGGCCCGTCGCCCGTAAGATAGAGCTCCAGCTCCGGGTTGTCCGAGACAAAGGGAAGAACGCTCCGCAGGAACTTCCCGGGAATCATCAGCTTTTCGATGGTATATTCCACATTTCGGACAAAACGGTTTTTCCAGGCGTCCTCAAAGGCTATCGTATAGCTGCCGCCGTAGAGGGAAACCCAGGCTCTGCCGCCGTTCAGGGAATATTCGGCAGGATAAGGATTTCCGGGCTGGTACACGTACACCTTCCGCAGCCGGTCGTCCTCCGCCCGTATCATATGGGCGAACAGAAGCCGGGAAAAGGCCCCGCCGTTGGCCTCGGTAAGCATCCCCGGCTGCACCAGCCGGTTATACAGGGACGCCAGATTCCGGTTGATATGCAGCCTGGAAATCTGATCCAGGCAGAAATACTCCATCCGCATCCGATAGGTATCGCCCAGATCCCCCAGCCGCTCCTCATTGCTGAGAATGTAATCATAAAGATAAGCCGTGCGCTCATAATCCAGATTATTCTGATAGGAAAAATACAAAAGCACCAGCTTCGGAATTTCCTGCCGTTTCTCCAGATCCAGGGACATCATATAGTATTCGTACAGATTGGTAATCCTCAGGTTGTTTTCCACCCCGGCGCTGTACCAGGAGAACCACTTCTCCCCCGTCTTCCCGCCCTTGATCAGCAGCGTACAGACCTGCTGCAGGATCCGCACATCGTTCTTTTTCTCATACAGCTTTTCCAGCGTCCGATACAGCACCCCGGAGTAATCCCGCACCTTATCGCAAAGGTAGAGCAGCTGCTCTACCGCCTCCTGCTTTAAAAACCCCTGCCTTGCCCCGTACCAGACCACCTGCCGCTCAAACTCTCCCAGACGGCGCAGCAGGGAAGGGTTTGTATTCAGGAGCGCCGCCGCCTCAAAGTACAGCACCGGGCTCCTGCAGCCTCTTGCATACTGCTTTTCCAGAAAGAGCCACTTCGCCGAGGCGGATCTCTGGTATTCCTGCGACAAATACAACAAAAGCCACCCCACCCGCCAGTTGCCGTCATTCCTCCGATAGAGGTACTCTACCCGGGCCGCCGCCTGCTTTATGTATTCCTCCTCCCGGTGGATCAGGGTCGTCAGATAGAGATAATAAGCCAGCAGGGCGTCGTCCCCCGCCCCCCGCTCCAGCCGCTCCGCCACATAATCCAGAATCCATCCGGCCTCGTTATAGCGCTCCTCCGTTATCAAAAGCTGGGCCTGGAAGAGTCTGGCCGCCGGATCGTTCTCATCCAGCGCCACCTGCTTTTCCACCAGCTTTCCGGTTTCCTTCAGCCAGGTATTCGTTCCGATCTTTCTGGAACGGAAGGCCTGATAAAGCTCCATGAGCTGTACCGTGTCCCGCTTCTCCGTCAGCCGCTGGGTTCCCGCCGCCGCGCGTTCTCCGATCCGCACCGTCACAGGCACCGTTAAAGACACATAAGAATTATACAGACAGATCCGGCCGAAATTCCGGCCCTCGCGGCAGAGGCTGCCGTCGATAAAAACGGGAAGCACACAGCGGTTTCCCAGAAAATCATCGTCGGTAAGCATCTCCTTTTCCGTAAAAAGGAAATCCCCCGTACACTCGATAAACAGCCTTGTGTATCCCCAGCCGCTCCGCGCCAGAGTCAGATCCCGCTGCGTCACCGTATCCGCAAGCTCCGCCGCCTGGGCCGCATCCAGCGTAAGCTCGTCCTCCTGCACAAGAAATTCCACCCGCTGCTTCTTATTGACCAGGATCAGAAACTCCTCCATATTCTGCTCCGACCCCTCGTAGACCGAAAGAGCGCGGTAATCCTCCCGATACTGGGCGTCGCTGCCGGAAAAGACCCGCGTAAAATCCGGCGAATAAAACAGGGACAGGGCTTCCTGCCAGTTCTCCTTTGCCAGATTGGCAAAATGAAACAGATTCCGGATCACCCCCGCGGAGGACTCCAATACCGGATACTCTACTGTCGCCACAAAGGGCAGATAATACTCCCCCTGGTTGCTGACCACATAAAAGCTTCCCTTTACTACATCCCCTTCCTCCAGCTCCTCCCCGTGGAACCGGAAGAAGATTTCCTCCCCGGAGCCCGTAAATTCCCCCGTCAGACATTCCATCCTCAGATCGGAGGAAGATACCGTACCGCTTGCAAACCGGCCCTCCGGGGCAAAGATCCGAAAGGAGCCCTCCATGACTTCCCCTCTCTGCAGGGAAAGCTCGATTTTCGCGCAGGAGAAATCAAGAGAACCGTTCTCATAGTCATAATTTCCCTCCAGAATCTGTTCGATAATCTTCTGCATTCCGTCCTCACTCCCCCCGACAATTCATTTTCCCTTTTGCGGCAACAGAATCATTTTACCACGGGGACGAAATAATTGCCATACATTTTAAACAACATTTATCTTACGATGGAAGCAGCGTATGCAGCGAGCTAATTTAACGCCGCTTCGGCCCGGGCTGCTTTACAGCAAAGCATACGGCGGCAGGAATTTGATTTCTCCTGCCGCCGCACATCTGATTTCCCGGATTAAATTTTTCGGCGATATCTTACGTCCGTTTTTTTCTTTGTCCGCACACTTTACTCCAGATTCAGCTTCTTTGTAGTAACCAGGTAAGAGGCCAGATACATCCCCACCGCCAAAAGCACCTCCACTCCGTAGCTGATCAGGGAATTGGCATCCACATATCCCAGGATATTCCTCCCCAGGTCAAATTCAATCCCTCTGTAAGCGGCCGGCGCAAAAATCACCTCCAGCACGGTTTGCAGCAGTCCGCCCGCCATCTGTACCCCGATATAGCAGACGATCGCCATCAGCACCCTGTGCCTGGTAAAAAGCTGACCCAGAGAGATCGCTCCGAAAATCGTAATCAGCGACAGAAAGGGGCTGATTACCAGACCGGCAATCCCGAAAACCATCCTCGCACCCAGCTCAAGATCCAGCTCTACTTCCATCATTCGGAATATCTCCCCGACTTCCTTGAAAACCAGCCTCCAGAACTCTCCCACCGAATATTCATGCACAGTAGACGCCACCATGAAGCTGAACAGCCCCACCGCCGACAGGATAATCCCCAGGGCAACGATCAGGAGCCAGACGCCGCCCACCAGGATTTTGGAAACCAGCAGCTGGTTCTTGGTCACCGGAAGCGTATGGGTCAGGTAACCCTCTCCGGAATACATCGTCCGATAAAACTGCAGGACGATACAAATCAGAATCCCCAGGCTGGCCGCCGCCAGCATAAGCACGTATAACAGCAGGGTAAAAACGCTTGCGATATCCAGAATCGCCATGGGAACCGGATGGCTATACATATATTCATATTCCGCCACTCCCCGCCACATGGGAGACTGAAAGGCCAGCCACCCCAGAGAGGTAATCGCTGCCAGCGAAACGAGGAACAGGCAGCCTGCCCGCCAGGTATTTTTCCATTCGTGTTTGATCAGTTTTCCTAACATGCGAACACCTCCCTGAAATAAGCGTCCACGGATTTTCCGTGCTGTTCCCGGATATTATCCACCGAGGTATAGAGCACAAGATGCCCGTAGCGCATAAAGATTACCTCGTCCAGCACCTGCTCGACATCCCCGATCAGGTGCGTCGAGAGAATGACCGACGCCTCAGGATTATAATTGTTGATAATCGTGCACAGGATATAATCCCTGGCCGCCGGATCCACCCCGGCGATCGGCTCGTCCAGCACATAGAGATCCGCGTTCCGTGACATAACCAGAATCAGCTGAACCTTCTCCCGGTTGCCCTTGGAGAGCGTCTTCAGGCGCGTAGACGGATCAATACTTAAGTTGTGAAGCATCTCCAGCGCCTTCTCGATGGAGAAGTCTCCGTAAAAATCACGAAAATAATCCAGAATCTGGTAAATTTTCTGCCCTCCGGAAAGATAAGTCCGATCCGGCAGATAGGCCACCTTCGCCTTCGTCTCCACGCCGACCGGCTGTCCGTTGATCCGGATACTTCCGCTGTCCGGCGTCAGCAGTCCGTTCAGCATCTTAATCAGCGTCGTCTTCCCGCTTCCGTTCGGCCCCAGAAGACCGACAATCTTTCCCCTGGGCAGAGTCAGCGAGATATTGTTTACCGCCAGATTCCTGGCGTCGTAGGACTTCGTCAGTCCCGCGATCTCAACCAATTCGCTCATTCCTTTTCCTCCTCATATCTTTTCTTCAGCAATTCCTCCGCGTCCGCCTCTGTGTAACCCAATTCCCGCATCTGCCGGAAAAACTGTTCCACGTGCTCCTTCGCCAGACCTTCCCTGACGCTTTGGAGCCGCTCCTCGTCCAGCGTCACCGTTCTGCCGGTGGTGCGCTGTGTGACGATCAGTCCTCCCCGCTCCAGCTCGGCGAAGGCCTTCTGCATCGTATTGGGATTGACCGCCGCCACAGCCGCCAGCTCTCTGACGCTGGGCAGCCTGCCGCCCGGCGGATATTGTCCCGATACGATCTGCATCTTGATCCGGTCTACCAGCTGGGCGTAGATCGGTCTGTCAGTATCCAGGTTCCATGCCATTCCTCTTGCTCCTTTCCTTCTGCTTTTCAGCTTTCTGCTTTTCTGCTTTTCTGCTTTTCTGCTTTCCAGCTTTTTGCTTTTCTGCTTTCCAGCTTTCTGCCTCCCCTGGGGTGATTTCTTCCCCCAGACTGCTTCCGACTCCTTCCCTGCGAAAGCATTGCTCTTTCCTGTCTTATTGTGTCTTTGTATTAACCTTGTAACACAATAATACAACAGATCAGCAGTTATGTCAACTGTTTTCTGCACTTTTTTTCAAAAAAAACATATAGATAGTGTAACAAAGCTTACGAGGCTTATTATGTCCGAAAAAAACATACTCCTGCCCTCCTTTTCCCTGCCCGAGCTCATCGCGCTTCAGGAACCGGAAGCCGCCGATTCTTCCGCTTTCAATCCAACAACAGTTGATTCGGAAGCTCCTGATTCGGGAGCTGTCAATTCCGGAGTTTCTGTTTTGGAAACCGGCGATTCCGAATCCGGCGTTCCCTCCTACGCCGGCAGCATAAAGGTCAGCGTCGTGTCCGCTATCGGCCTGGTTCCGGTAGAAAACGCCACCGTCGTAATCTCCTACACCGGAGATCCGGATTCTCCTCTGGAAGCGCTTACCACAGACAGCTCCGGCCAGACGCCGGTCGTGAAGCTTCCGGCTCCTCCCCTGGCGCTTTCTCTGAACCCCGAGGCGATGGCGCAGCCCTATTCCGAATACAATATCGCCGTCACCGCGGAGGGATATGAGCCGGTTCTGATCTCCGGCTCCGAAATTCTGGCCGACGAGCTCTCCCTTCAGCCGGTGCGCATGAATCCCCTCGCCGCGGCCGAGGAGGACGAAGAGGTTATCATCATCCCCGCCCACACCCTGTTCGCGGATTATCCGCCGAAAATTCCGGAGGACGAGATCAAGCCCATGGCGGAAACCGGGGAGATCGTTTTAAGCCGGGTCGTCATCCCGGAATACGTCATCGTCCACGACGGCGTCCCCAGCGATTCCACGGCGGCGAACTACTGGGTCCGCTATAAGGATTATATTAAAAACGTGGCCTCCTGTGAAATCTATTCTACCTGGCCGGAAAGCTCCATTTACGCCAATATCCTGGCGATTCAGTCCTTTACGCTAAACCGGGTCTATACGGAGTGGTAGCGAAACCGCCGCCGATTCACGGTAAAAAGCGTCCGCCCCGATCCGAAAGCGGATCGCAATCCGCTCGTCGGTCACGTCAATTCTTTCAATCAACTGATTCACCAATACCCTCTTTGTCTGTACGTCCGCTTCCCGAAATATCTGCTGCCAGGTAAGGGGCTTCCCCTTCAGCTCCTTCCATTCGTCCGCCGCGAGATCCATCCCTCTCACGGCCTCTCTTTTCTCCCGTATCTGTTTTTCCTTTTCCTCCTTCTTCTCCTTCTGCCTGCGGATAGCGGACGTCAGCTCCTCCAGCGGCAGCGCGCAGGCCCCCGTCACCGCCTCCGGAATACGCTCCTCCAGCGCCGCGATTCCCTGGATAATCCTCTCAAGCTCCCTTTGCAACTTCGCTATCTCCGCCTCCTGCCTCCTCTTTTCCTGATCCCGATTCCGCGCTATGGCTTCAAGGACGTCCTCCTTCTCCTGCAGACGCCCAATATATTCCGCCAGACAGTCAAATACGGGCTTTTCGACCCGGTCGGCGCGAAGCCTCGCCGCCTCGCTGTGGGGAATTCCGTCCCGCGCGGATTGGCAGCGATAGACGGGAATGATCCTCGTTCGTTTTTCCCCCGTTTTCTTTATCGTCCAATAACTGTATCGACTCCCGTTCGTCATTTTCCCGCCGCAGCAGCCGCAGTAAATCACATCGATGAGAGGCAGCGTCCCGTCGTTTCTTCTGACCGCGGCCGTATTTTCACGCCTCTGCGCTTTGACGTATTTATCAGACCTGGACTTTCTTTTCTCCTGCGTCCTGTTCCACATCTCTTCGTCGATCACCCGGATGCTTTCATTCGGAACCTCCGACCTTATCCATTCCTCATCGGACAGCCTGTGATATTTTCCGTTTATCCTCTCGCGGCGTTTATAGGCCGTATATCCCGCGTAGACGGGATTGGTCAGAATACTTGTGATGGCGCCGGATTTCCACACATCGTTCGGTGCCAGCGTCTTATAATAATCGTCCTCGTTCAGCAATCTGGCTATTTTTGCGGATCCGAGCTCCCTGTAGAGCGACAGGGCGTAAATGTGCCTTACCGCCTCAGCCCGCTCCGGGACGATCTCAAGGCGGTGCAGCGCCCGGCCGTGCTTGCTCAGCTCGCCCGACAATACCAGCCTGTAGCCGTAGGGAGCGGCCCCTCCCATGAATTTTCCCTGCTGCACAAGCTTCCCGGCGGTGTCCTTGACCCTCATTCCCGTGTCGGCGCTGCTCTTCTGGGCGCTGCCATACCGGAGCGCCAGCATCATCTGCCCCATGATATCGCCGCTTTCCGGGGAAATGCAGCCGTCCTTGACCGTATAGATATCCACATTACAGCTTTTCAGCGCCATAACATAGCTGCCGATTTCCCACATGCGCCTGCCGATCCGGTCGTCCTTATAGGCAGCCAGGATATCATATTCCCCGTTTCTGGCGTCCTCCAGCGCTTCCTGCAGAGTATCCCGCTTGTCCACAGCGGTCTTATAGCCGCTCATGCTGCCCTCAAAGTATTCCTTGCCGTCCATCTCCCACTCCTCATGCTGCCGGATATAGTCCAGCACGAGACGCCGCTGAACGGACAAATCACCGTCCGCCTCCAGCTGCTGGTTGGAGCTGACCCGCAGTAACATCCGCACCCTCCGCACGCCAAACCACCTCTCTTTCGCTTTTTACCCGCCGCAGCAGCTCAGCCCTCAGGATTTCCCTTACATCCTCCTCAATCTGAGCCGTCCCGCCGGGTATCGATGCCTCCGGAAACTGCAGGATTACCCGCGCCTTTGACTCCTGACGCTCCGTTCTTATCCTGATTTCGTCCATACCGACCTCGCCGTCCCATGGGATTTTCCTTTTCTTTATCATATTAGCGCCCCGGAAAACATATGCGGATACATTTGACAAATATCTGCCGCAACGATATAATAAAGCTTGATTTCGCCGTCTTTTACCATCGTTCGACAAAAACGGCGCAATTCTCGCTTCGGCAAGAACGCCTTGACGGCGCAGGAGGACAAGATGAAAGAGCCCTATATCGTAATTCCTTCCCTGAATCCGCAGGAACATTTGAGAAATTTAGTCAAAAATCTGAGGAACGAGGGCTTTCAGGATATTATTATCGTAAACGACGGCAGCAGGGAAGAGTACCAGCCTGTATTCAGGGCTTTGGAATCGGACTTCCACTGCATCGTCTTAAAGCACTGCGTCAACCAGGGAAAGGGCCGGGCTCTGAAAACGGCCTTTAACTACTATCTGGAGCATTGTACGGACAATGACACCGGAATTATCACCGTGGATTCGGACGGACAACACAGAGTTTCCGACGTCAGAAGCTGTGCGGAAGCGCTGAAGCGGAACCCGCAGGATCTGATTCTGGGCTGCCGGGATTTCGACAGGGAGGGCATCCCCTTTAAGAGCCGTTTCGGAAATCGGCTGACAAGAACGCTGCTCCGCTTCCTTTGCGAGGTTGATACCAGCGACAGCCAGACCGGACTGCGCGGGTTCTCCACGGAATCCATACGCCTGTTTCTCGCCACGAAGGGGGAACGCTTTGAATATGAGACCAATATGCTCATAGACGCCAGGGAGCACGGTATACGCTTTCGGGAGGTTCCCATAGAAACCATATACATAAACGACAACGCGGAGACGCATTTCAACCCCGTTGTAGATTCCCTGAAAATATATTCCATCTTTTTAAAGTATGTATTTTCGTCGTTTTCCTCGTTCCTGATCGACCTGGCGCTGTTTAGGCTGTTTCTGCTGCCGCTGGCGCATTTGAGTCCGGAGCGCTATATTCTTCTGTCCACGGTATGCGCCCGGGTTCTGTCCTCCGTCTATAACTTTCTGATGAATCGGAATGTGGTCTTCAAAAGAAATACGGAAAAAACAGGAGCGGCTCTTTTCAAATACTATCTGTTATGCGCGGTGCAGATGTTCTGCTCCGGCGAATTGGTCACTCTATGCCATTCCCATCTGCCCATAAGCGAGACCTTCGCGAAAATCATAATCGATTCCATCCTGTTTCTGGTCAGCTTCCGCATCCAGAAAAAATGGGTGTTTACGGATGCCGCGCGCCCGGGGCGCGGGAAATATTTTCGGAAAAAAGGAAGGACTCACCGCAGATATGGATAGAAAAAAAATCGTCGACAAGAAAAAGATCATCGCGGAGAGCGCGGCACTCGCATTTCTGAAATGCCTGGTCACCCTGTGGGCCCTCTCCGGCGATTCCCTCTCCCTGATGCTGTCCGGTTATTCCCTGGACGCCCCTGTGGCGAAATATCTCTTTACGCTCCTGGAATCTCTGGACGGATGGGGCGTCGAAAAGCTCTTCATGGCCCTGGGGCTGGGCCTTGTCTATTACCTGGTGAGGGACAGACAAAAATCTCCCTGGGTCAGCGGAATCAGCGCCTTTTTTGCCGTATGCACGGTAATTGGAATCAGCTACTCGAAAACCAACTCCTGGAGCTGCCTCTTCCTTTTCAAGCTGCAGTTCTTATTGGCCTGTTTTGTGGCAGCCGGTTATTATTTCGCCTACAAAAACAGCATCCTTTTTATCGCCTGGATATTTGACCATAAGAAGCATTGGCTGAGAAAAGAGCCCGTTAATGCAGTTGAAAAATTCCTCTTCCTGGAGCATCCCTTTTCAGGCCCTCTGCTGTTTCTGTTGGTTCTGGCGCTTCCATGGCTTGTTTTTTACTTTCCGGGAACCCTGCAATGGGATGCCCATGCCCAGCTATGGGTATTTTGGGGCGATCCGACTGCGGCCGCAAGGGCAGGCGAACACCCTGTTATCCTCACGCAAATCATGGGGGGATGTATCTGGCTGGGGCGGACGCTATTCCACTCCGACTCCATCGGCCTGTTTTTTTACACAGGCGCACAGTTTATGATCCAAAGCCTTACCTTTGCGTACGCATGTTTTCTCCTGCATACGCCTAAGCTTTCCTCCCCCATTTTATTCCGCTGGGGAGCGCTTATTTACTGGGCGGTACATCCGCTTTTCCCTATCTGGGGATATACGATGGTAAAGGACTCTCCCTTTTACATATTTATATTGTTGAATATCGTGGTGCTGGCGGATATGATCAGCAGCCGAAACGCCCGCGCGACATGGTGGCAGATCTGCCTTCTTTTCGTCAGCATCGCCGGAACAAGCCTGTCACGGAATGATGGACGCTATGTGATGCTGGCAGTCCTTCTTTCCGCCCTGGTCTTATACCGGAAATATTGGAGGATATCTTTGGCCGGAATCGCGTTCTGTCTGTTCCTGGCCTTTATGGTGGACGATATTTATATGCCGTCCCGGCATATTTCCAGAGGCAATACAGGCGATGTGCTATCCGTTCCCCTGCAGCAGACGGCAAGGTATCTTCGGGAGCATTACGATGAATTAACCCCGGAGGAAACCGCCGTCCTGCAGAAGGGCTTTACCGTGGGGCTGGACGAAATCGCGGGCGGATATAACCCCATCTGCTCGGATCCGGTCAAGGCATATTTCCAGATACCGGATTCCGCCTATTTAAAATCCTATTTCAAGGTATGGCTCCAGCAGCTGCGGAAGCATCCCGATACTTACGTCCAGGCTTTCCTGAATCATATCTACGGATATTTTTACCCTGATCGACACGACTACCAATACGATACCCTGCACCTAACCGGCGTCTTTTTCATAGGGAATTCGGATAAATGGCACGACGATTATCTGGATATGGAATTTGCCGTCTCCGATGACAGCGGCCGGAGAATATTGCAGCATTTCTTCTACACGGTGGAAAAAATGCCCGTATTCGGTATGCTGTTCAGCGCCGGCTTCCATACCTATATCCTTCTGGGAGAATGTACTTACCTTTTCGCCAAAAAGCGGCGGAGGGAATTACTGCCTCTGGTTCCGGGGCTTTTCGTCCTGCTGCTGCGGCTCTTCTCCCCCGTAAACGCCAGCGTGCGCTACACGCTTCCCATCATGGCGGCGCTGCCGGTAACAGCGGCATGGTGTTACAGCGCCGCGCACAGAGAAAAGCAAATCGAAGATAAGATAAACACAAAACAGATTCCAAAGGAAAAAGTGACTGGTAAGCGCGCCGGGGCGCGTAAAGGGGTACAAGAATGAACGAAATGAAAAGAATGGAAAAAGTCAACCTGATAATCGTCAACGCCGCCTGCATTCTGGTTCTGCTGGCCATAGTAACCCCTCTTTTAATGATCGCGCGATACAACTACCCGTCCGCCGATGATTGGAGCTTTAGCGTTGGCGGTTACAACGCCGTAAAAAACGGGGAGGGAATATTGGGCGTGCTGAAAAGCTCGATCGAAACGACGATAAATAACCGTACTCAATGGGAGGGCAGATTTTCCATTGCATTCCTGTCTTCCCTGCAGCCCGGTATCTGGGGCGAAAAGTATTATCATGTCGTCGCCTGGCTGATGCTGGGAGGTCTTATTTTTTCCGAGATTTTCCTCTTTATCAGCATACTGGGGAAAGACTCAGAGAGATCGGGACGATGGCTCGCCCTGCCGATTATCGCCCCCTCGCTGGCATTGCAGATCCTTTATTCCCCTTATCCCGAGGAAAGCTTCTACTGGTACAACGGCTCCGTGAATTATACCTTTGTGTACGGAATGTCGCTCATCCTCCTGGCTCTGTTCCTCAAAATGGGAACCGCCAAAAATCCGCCCAAATGGAAATACGGCCTGTGGGCGGCCGCCGCCTGTTTTCTTGCCGTGCTGGTAGGAGGCAATAATTATGCCACCAGTCTGTCCAGCTTTCTGACCCTGCTGCTATTGTCGACCCTGTTTCTCTGGCGGGACAGGAAAGCCTTTTGCAGAACCTGGTTTCTGACCGCACTGCTGGGGAGCAGCCTGCTTTTCTGCATCTTTTCCCCGGGCAGCGCGATCCGTATCAACGCGAATTTCAACGGAGAGACCGGAAATCCTGTGGAAGCCGTCCTTATGTCCCTGGTACGCTCTTTTACCAATATCTACTCATGGACAAACCTCAAGGTAATCCTCGTGCTCCTGTTCATTATTCCCTTTGTCTGGAAAGCGGTAAAGAACATGAATTTCGCTTTCCGGCTCCCGGGTCTGTTTACGCTGATCACCTTCTGTCTCTATGCGTCGCAGGCCACGGCGACCATGTACGTAAACGGAACGACAGGGGGCGGAAGGACAGGGTGCATCTTATTTTACTCTTATCATATATGGATGGTGGGAAACGTCTGCTATTGGATCGGATGGCTGTGCAAAAAAAGAAACAAACTGCAGAACGCACTGGAAAAGATAATTGCAAAAACAGACAGCTGCCTCCTGCTCTACTGCGCTGTCATAGGCGTTGTGTTGGCGGGAAACCTCTATCTGTCAGACCTGCATACCCTTACCAGCTATAAGGCCTACAGGAATTGGCGGCAAGGCTACGCACAGCAGTATGCCGCTGAATGGGAAGCGCGGCTGGAGGTTTTGCACGACGACAGCATAAAGGAAGTGGAATTCGCCCCTCTGTCCATCTGTCCGGAAATGCTGACTTATGTGGATCTGCAGGACGAGGATGGATATCTCTGGGTGAACGACGCCTGCGCGCTCTACTATGGAAAAACCTCTGTACGCATAATCAAAGCTCCGACGGATTAAGCTTTGATCAGGCCGGCCCCGAATGACTGGTGGTTTCGGGGTATCGGAATCAGGGATACAATTTTACGATTACCTCCTCGACCGCCTACGACCAGAAATGGATTTACGGGAGAAACATTTACGAAAATATAGACTATCTTGTCGATACGATTTTTGCCAATTATCTTTCGCGTCCCGGCGTGCGGCAGCCGATCTTTACCTCCTACTGCGACGGTCGGCGGGTAACCTGCAGCGGCTTGAGCCAGTGGGGCTCCAAGTATCTCGGCGACGAGGGCTATTCCGCTATCGAAATCATCCGCTACTATTACGGGAACGATATGTATATCAATTCCGCGGATCTGATCTCCGGCGTCCCTTCTTCCTGGCCCGGCTACGATCTGGGAATCGGTGCCTCCGGGGACAAGGTGCGCCAGCTGCAGACCCAACTGAACCGTATCGCCCGCAACTATCCGGCGCTTCCCACGGTTACCGCCGACGGAATCTACGGCCCGGCCACCGCGGAAGCCGTCCGTGTCTTCCAGGGAATCTTCAATCTGCCCCAGACCGGCGTCACGGATTATCCCACCTGGTATGAGATCTCCGAGATCTACGTGGGCGTCACCCGGATCTCAGAGCCCGGATAAAGCGCTATCTTACCAGCGTTTTCCGGAACGCCTGGCATCCGCCTGTCTATCCGACGCTTGCGTCTGCATGATACCCGTCTTCTTCGACGATGCGCGTTCCTCAACTAAGATATTGCTCCCGGTATTTTCCGGGCGGAACGCCGAACGCCTCCCGGAAATTGCGTAAAAACGCCGTATAGTCGGAAAACCCCGCCAGCTGCCAGGCCTCTGTGACCCCGACTCCCCGTCCCAGGGCCTCGCAGGCTTTGATCAGGCGCTTGTTGGTCAGAAAGGCATGGGCCGTCACCCCGGTCAGCTCCTTGAATTTCCGCAGGAAATGGTACTTGCTCATATGCGCCCGCTCCGCCAGATCGTCCACCGTAATCCGCTCCTCCAGATGCCCGTCAATGTAGGAGGAAATCTCCTCCACAAGAGGATGCCGCACCAACTCGTCCTTCGTAAAGACATACTCGTCCCGGGCGCAGAGCAGATTCAGATAGACAAAGAACAGCGTAAGACATCCCCTATCCAGAACCCTCTTCGCCCCCGGATCCTCCGATTCCTGCGTTCTCGTCATCGCCAGCTTCAGCAGATACCCCTGCAACAATTCTTCGTAATAGATCGGGAAGTGGCAGGCGCAGGACTCCTTTCCCCTGAAGCAGGCGGACAGATCCATATCCTCCCCCGAGAGGGTTCTCAGCATCTGGGGCGTGATCCAGAGAATGATCCGCCGGGAGGAATCGTGCTTTTTTTCCATGTAGTGATACTTGTGCAGCAGATTCTGGTCGATCAGCAGGAAATCGCCCTTCCGCATGTGATATGTCCTCCCCTCTACCATCGAGGAATACTCCCCCTCCAGGACATAAATGATCTCATAAAAATTATGGTAGTGGATCGCTATGGCTCCCATCGGGGCACCCTGCTTTTCATAGACCTCGTACCCTTCATGGATCATATACTGGCGCTCGTCCCAGGCGTCCAGCCTTCTGAGGTTTCTTTCTCTCTCCATTCCGTGTCTCTCCCCTTTCCTGCTCTGATTCTGTTCTTTCGCCGATTCTGTCCTCCTCGCCCCGCTCCTGCCCTCCCCTTCGTTTCCGTCCCCCGCCCCGGTTTCGTCCTCCTCGCCCCGCTCCTGTCCTCCCCTTCGTTTCCGTCCCCCGCCCCGGTTTCGTCCTCCTCGCCCCGCTCCTG
>JAMPIG010000046.1 GCA_023662875.1 Roseburia sp.
TGGATACGATTCTCAAGGTCGCCGGAATGATCGTTACTGCAGTCAGTACGATCGTAAAGGTAATCGACCTGATCGATCGTTGGAAGCATCAAAAAAGCAACCGCACCAGCCAAAGTTAGGTTGCTTTTCTGATATGCAACTATAAACCGAGGCGAACCGTTGTCTTACGGGACGCTTCATAATGTTTATTATAATGTCCGCAGAAGGAAAAATCAAGTATAAATATCGGATATTTTCACCGATCTTTTTCGTCGCTTATCCCTCTTTTTTGACAACCGCAAAGGTAACACCCTTCCTGCCGGTAAGCTCCTCTGTCCTCCGATCCGGCTGTCCGAAGCCGACGCTGACAGCAAAGCGCTTTCCGCCCCCTACCCTCTCGCCGTCCTCATTCACCACCGTAAAGGCTTCCCCGGGGATCTTCAGCACTGCTTCCCTGCTTTCCCCGGCGGCCAGCGAAACTCTGGAAAAGGCGCACAGTCTTGCATTCGGCGGCGCATAAGGCGAATCCGAAGCCTTGATATATACCTGAATTACCTCGTCCGCGGCAATCCGGCCTCGGTTCACAAGCCTGACCCGCAGCCCGACGCCCTCCCGGACGTCCGCCTCCGCCGCTCCATTCGCTTCCCGGCCGAACGTCAAGCCTCCGCAGGACACCTCCTCCAGGGCAATATCCCCATAGGTCAGTCCATAGCCAAAGGGATACAGAGGTTCTCCCTCAAAATACCGATAGGTTCTTCCTTTCATGGAATAATCCTCAAAGGGCGGCAGATCCTCCGCACTGTGATAAAAGGTAATCGGAAGCTTGCCGGAAGGAGACAGCTCGCCGAACAAAAGCCTCGCGATGACTCTTCCGCCCCTCGCTCCCGGATACCAGGCCTGTACGACGGCATCGGCCTTCTCCTGCAGATACCGCAGATCCATGGCGCTTCCCGTCATATTCACCGCAATCACAGGCTTGCCGGTGCGCATCACCGCCTCCGCCAGCTCCCGCTGTACCTGCGGCAGCTCAAGATCCACCTTATCGCCGGAGGCATAACTGTTGCCGGTATCCCCTTCCTCGCCCTCCAGCGTCTCATCCAGTCCCAGACAAAGAACCACCGCATCGCTGTTCAGGGCCACATTGACCGCCTCGCTGATCCGATCCTGCTTCCACGCCAGGCCTTCCACCCTCTCCTGATACAAGTGACACCCTTCCGAATAAAAGACCCGGATCTCCCCCGCCGCCAAATCCTGGATGCCCTCCAGCACCGTAATATACCGGGAGGAGGTGCCGTGATAATTTCCCACCAGGGCGGCGCGGCTGTTGGCGTTCGGCCCGATCACGCCGATGGTCTTCAGCTGATCCTTCCGAAGCGGCAGAATGCCGTTATTTTTCAGCAGGACAACGCTCTCCGCCGTCGCCTGATCCGCCAGCGCAAGATGCTCCGGGCATTCCAGCGCCTCAAAACCGATCTTGTCATATTCGGTCTCGTCAAAAAGCCCCAAAAGGAACCTTGTGGTAAACAGTCTCTCCGCCGCCGTTGTAATCTCTTCCTCCGTAATCAGTCCCTCCTGCAGCGCTTTCAGAATATGCAGGTAGGTACTGCCGCAGTTTAAATCACAGCCGTTTTTTAATGCCATGGCCGCGGATTCCTCCGCCGTATCAGTCACCATGTGATGGGTATGAAAATCCCGGATAGCCCATCAGTCCGATACGAAATGGCCCTGGAAGCCCCACTTCCCGCGCAGGATCTCTCCCATCAGGGTCTCGCTGCCGCAGCAGGGCTCCCCGTTGGTCCGGTTGTAGGCTCCCATCACCGCCTCCACATCCGCCTCCTTCACCAGCTTCTCGAAGGCCGGCAGGTAGGTCTCGTGCAGATCCTTCTTCGACACCTTCGCGTCAAACTGATGCCGCAGCGCCTCCGGCCCGGAATGCACCGCAAAGTGCTTGGCGCAGGCCGCCGCTGTCAGATATTCCCCGTCGCCCTGCACTCCCTTTACAAAAGCCTTTCCCAGCTCCCCGGTCAGATAAGGATCCTCTCCGTAGGTCTCGTGTCCCCTGCCCCACCTGGGATCCCGGAAGATATTCACATTGGGCGACCAGAAGGTCAGCCCCTTATAAATATCCCTGTCCCCCTGCCTGCTGCTCGTATTATACTTTGCCCGGCCTTCCACCGCCACAGTCTCCCCGACCTTCTCCAGCAGCTCCGGGTCAAAGGACGCCGCCATACCGATGGCCTGGGGAAAGCTGGTCGCCACCCCGGCCCTGGCTACGCCGTGAAGTCCCTCGTTCCACCAATTATAGGCGGGAATATCCAGCCGGGGAATCGCCGGCGCGTCATACCTCAGCTGGGAAGCCCTCTCCTCCACCGTCATACGGCTGACCAGCTCCCGCGCTCTTTCTCTCGCTTTCTCTCTGTCTCTCACCATATACCTCCGCCCGTCCTCGCTTCATTTTATACTTATACCCTTTTGCAGCTTTCTTCTTCCTACCAGATCCGATATTTCCCGCTCAGGGCCAAAAAGGCAAACAGATACAGGCAATTATCGTAATAGCGGTATTTTCCCTTTCGCATGGGCTGCTCCCAGAAGCGCTCCGCCCACATACGCGCCTGCTGTCCCGCCTCGGACAACTCCCCGCCGTCGAGACGCTCCGATACCGCCAGCGCTCCCTGGGCCGTGGTAACCGTAATTCCCACCGGATGAAGCGCCTCGTGATCCACCGGAGTCCCGTCAATCTCATAGATTCGGAAGGGATTGTCGCTCTCGCCTAAGAATCGCTGCAGACGCTCCGCCGCGGCCCTCTGCCCCAGATCCTCCCCAAACCACTCGTAATCCAGACCGATATTGGCTACCGTCCGGTAAGCGTCGCTGAAAAACCAGTCGTGTCGCTGATTCGACCATAAAAGCTTCGACATGGGCCGTCCGTCAAACTCCGCATACTCAGCGGACATTCCGGTAACCGGGTGGCAGGCCTTCGCCAGATACCTCCTGCTGACCTCCGCCGCCTTCTTCCAGAAATCCCGATCCTCCTCGTCCGCCCAAAGGGCAAACAGCTCATAAAAGTGGGGCAGATGATAGGACGGGTCGGTAAAGGGACTCCCCGGCACAAAGAGAATCTGATGATTCTCCCGGCTCCACATCGGCTGTCCGGGACGGCCGTTCTCCCCCTTATGCAGGCAGGCCCGGAGGATATCCCTGGCCTCCCGCTCATAATCGAAAATTCCCACGCCGTTTCCCCAGCGGTGGGCGGCGAAGAACAGCGCCATGGCAAAAAACTCCTCGCCGTCCGGCGCGGGGCCCCAGGAGTTCTTCTTCCCGTCCGGCGCACAGGACCAGGCAAAATAGCCCTCGTTTTCCCCCTGTTCCATCCACATATAGGTTTTTGCCCACTTCCAGAGACGGTCAAATTCCTCTTTTTTATCCAGCTGGACGCTCATCATCATCCCGTAGGACATCCCCTCCGTCCGGGCGTCCACATTTCCGGTATCCTCGATGTAGGCCATGTCCTCCCCCACGGGGAAAAAAACCTTCTCTCCCTCCCGGTAAAAAAAGGTATCCACGATCTCCGCCAGCCGCCCTTCGATTTCCTCCGGGCTTTTCCCCAGCTCCGCAAACACATTTCGATATGTTTTTTTCTCAAAGCTCTCCATTCGTTTCCCCTTCTCCTGTGTCAATACAAGCTTCTTCCTGACCTTCAGCCTTCCGCTCGATCTCTCCTGTGTCGGGACAGGCGCCTTCTCAACCTTCCCTCGCCCCCTGCACAGACTAATCCCACGGAATCTATCGATTTCTCTGCATAAATTTAATACTATTCCTTCTCCACAAACGAATAAAACGCCGGCTTGGGCTCGTAGTTCTCATCGAACAAAAGCGGACACTGCAGCAGGCTTCCGGTATTCCCGCCGCCCACGTTAGAACGGCTCTGAAGCCAGGAATAATGATCCACCGTACCCCAGAAGGTAATTCCGGTGACATTGATATCCTCCTTTGCGTTCTGGGTCTTTAATACCCAGTAAAGCACCCGGTAGCGGGTCGCCTGCTTTTCGTACTCCTCCGCCTTCGCCTCCTCGCTGCCGTCGTAGCCGTCGCTGGCCTTCAGGTCAAACTCTGTGATCTGGACGTTCCCCACGATAGCGCCGTAGGTCTTTACCGCCAGCTCCACCTTATCCATGGCGGGGCTGCTCATATCGTAATGCCCCTGCATTCCCATGCCCGTAATTCTCGTCCCGACACCGGGTTCGCCCTCCTTCTCCTTCAGCTCCGTCAAAAGGGCCGCGATCCCCTGCATCTTGGCAAAGGTACACTCGTTGTAATCGTTGTAGTACAGCTCCAGATCCGCCGGAGCGTACTTGTTGGCGTAGATAAACGCGTTGATGATAAACTCGTTGCTCTGATAGACATGCCACCAGCTGGAATTGCTGCCGTGCCTGTCCTCGGACAGGGACTCGTTTGCATTCTCGCTGTCCGTGCGGTAGGTTCCCGTCCCGTCGGAGATCGCCTCGTTCACCACATCCCAGCCGTAGAACAGATCCTTATACTTGCTGTCCTCCCCGGTAAAATGGGTGAGCATGGTGCGGATATACCATTCCAGCCGCTTGTTCATGGTGTCCTTATCCACATAGTCCTTCTTCTTGTCATAGTCCACATGAAAGAACCATTCCGGCGTCTGGGAATGCCAGACCAGCACATGTCCCCTGACCTTGATGGCATTCTCCGGGTTCTCCTGATTCCAGTCATAAATTTTATCCAGCATTTTCTCCGCCCTGGAATAATCCAGCTTCGGGACGACGATGGTCTCACCGTTTAACTCCGCTTCCTCCGTGCCGGGACATTTCGACACGCTGTAACCCACCATCGCGTCGGGCTTCAGCTCGTTGCCGATCGTCAGGGCGTTGAAGTGCGTCGTGATAATCTCCCAGACCTTCTCGTCCTCCAGCTCCGACGCCGTGGCGGCGCAGCCGACGCGACAGCCCATCGTCTTCATTACCTCATCCTTCAAAATCGGAACCTCCCCGTTTGTTTCTTCGGAGCCTCCCCCGGAAGCCTCCTGCCCGCCGCCGTTTTCTCCGCTGCCCGAGCTCCCCGTTCCTCCGCTCTCACCGGACGCCTGACCGGCTCCGTCTTCCAACGAGCCGCCCTGGATTTCCTCCCGCGTCCCGGTTCCCTCAAGGCTTCCCGCGCCCTGTCTGCAGCCGCCAAGCGCGGTCAGCGCTACCGCAGCCGCCAGCAAAAATATCATCCGTTTTTTAATCATTCTTCGACTCCTCCCGCCTGCTTTACCGCCTGCTTTACAACCCTTGAAGCATAAAATCCGCCCTTCGATTCTATTATACAAAAAACCCTTTTTTGCTTCTTGATATTTTTTGCTTTTTATCCCCCAGATTTTGCTTTATTTGGAATTTACTTTTTTCAAAACTGATGCTACAATAAAGTCATAAGGAGGTATGGATTCGGATGTCTGTTAAAACAAACCTGAATACCCCCCCCAATTCGAAAAATCTGGGGACCTTTAACGATGCAAACTCGGATATCGCACGCCCTCGGATCCTGACCGGCGGCGGACAGGAGATCGTCCAGTACCGTCAGGATACCCTGCTGCGCATCTGGTATAATGATATTGCTTTTGACTACTCTTCTCACTGGCACGCTGCGCTGGAGGTCATCGTTCCCATGGAAAACTGGTATGACGCTGCCGTCGGGGGCGAATCCTTCCATATTTCGCCGGGAGATATTTTCTTTATCCCGCCGGGGGAGCTCCACGCCCTGAAGGCGCCGGAGACGGGAAGCCGTTTCGTCTTTATGTTCGACCTCTCCGCCTTTACCCGGTTCAAAGGCTTCGCCGGTCTGCAGCCGATTTTAAGCAGCCCGATTCACATGACCCGCGCTACCTATCCCAATATCTACGACGATGTGTATCAGATTCTGGTACAGATGCGCAACGAATACTTTGCGAAAAACGAATTCGCCGAGCTGACAATCTATTCCCTGCTGCTGAATATGCTGGTCAAGCTGGGCGTCAATCATCTGGAAAGCATCGACCTGTTCCCGAATATGCGGGTATATAAGCAAAAGGAATATGTTGACAAGTTCAACTCCGTTATGGATTACATCGACACCCACTACACGGAGAATCTGAACCTGGAGGAGATCGCCAGCACCTTCGGCTTCAGCAAGTACCACTTCTCCAGACTGTTCAAGCAGTACACCAACTACACCTTCTGCAATTACCTCTCCCACCGCAGAATCAAGATCGCGGAGGAGCTTCTGGCTCTGCCGGGCCTCTCTGTCACAGAGGTAGCCCTGCAGGCCGGGTTCCCCAGTATTTCTACCTTTAACCGGGTGTTCCGTCAGGTCAAGGGCTGCTCGCCCAGCGAGTATCGGGAAAAGAACCAGTTTTTGCGCGTCAGACAGCCTGACCGTTCCTGAAACGGCGTGCAGAGGCCCGATTTGGAACAATGTCAAAAGGGATCCCGCGGCATTCGCCAACTTGTCCAAGTCAGCCACAGCCGACTGCAAGCACGGCCGTTTGGCTATGTGTCTGAAAGACACATTTGGCTCGCGGGAATAAAAAAATCTCACAGAGACTGCCCTGGAGAGGACTCCGCGCCGTCTCGGAAACGGAGGTCTTTATGTACAAGAGCATTTTTGTAAATCAATGCGGCTACCTCCCGGGTATACAGAAGCGCGTCACTATCCGCAGCGACAGGCCCGTCTCCTTCTCGGTATTCCAGACCGACGGAGCCTGCGTCTTCCGCGGCATGGCCGACAAAAGACTGGAGAACGCTTCCGCCGGAGAGACCGATTATGTGGGAGATTTCTCCGCGGTAACGGCCCCTGGCCGCTACTATATCACCGCCGAAGGACACGGCGAATCCGACGCCTTCCCCATCGGCGCGGACGCCTATGACGACGTGTTTCAAAAATCGGCCGCTTTCTTTTATCTCCAGCGCTGCGGCATGAAGCTGCCCGAAAGGGCCGCCGGGATCTACGCCCACGGGGCATGTCATACAAGTCCCGCCCTGGTTTATGGAACGGAAGAAAAGAGAGAAGTGTCCGGAGGCTGGCACGACGCGGGGGACTACGGGCGCTATGTAGGACCCGGTGCCATGGCCTGCGCCCAGCTGCTCTACGCCCTGGAGCGGAATCCCGGGCTTTGCGGAAATTATGTCTCGCCGGAGCGCTTCCGTTCCGAGCCCGACGTTCCCCAGGGTAAGAAAGATTTCTCCGAAGAAGAAGGGGCGGCTTGTCTGAAAGAAAGCCGCGTAAACTCCGGCTCCGATGCTTGCGGCAATAAAGAAAGCTTTTCCGGCCCCGAAGCGGGAAAGGCGGCTTTCTTAGACGAAATCCGGTATGAGCTGGACTGGATGCTGAAAATGCAACGGGAGGACGGCGCTCCCTACCACAAGGCGTCCTGTCGACGCTTCTGTGGTTTTATCATGCCCGATGAAGAGCGGGACGAGCTGGTTCTCAGCCCCGTCTCCGCTACCGCTACGGGAGATTTCGCGGCGGTCTGCGCCATGGCCGTAAGATTTTACGAAGAATCCGACCCCGCCTACGCCGGACGTCTGGCGGAGGCGGCCCGCAGGGCTTACGCCGCCCTGAAGAATATGGAGCTTCCGGGAGGCTTTAAAAACCCGCCGGAGATCAAGACCGGCGAATACGGCGACAGCTGCGACGAGGACGAGCGCTACTGGGCTGCCGCGGAGCTGTACCGGGCCTTCGGCGACGACGAATACCGGGAGGATTTCGAGCGCCTCGCGGCGAAAAAAATCTATCAGGGCTACGGCTGGTCGGACATGGGCAGCTACGGCAATCTGGCCTATTTAAGCTGCGGCCGCGAAATCGACGAGGCGCTGAAAACCGCGATCGAGAAAGCGATGACCGCCTCGGCGGACAATCTCCTCGACATCTCGGCACGGGACGGATATGGCGCTTCTCTCACCAAAAATCAGTATTCCTGGGGAAGTAATCTAAGCATCGCCAACAATGGACTGACGCTCTATGACGCCTGGAAACTCACAGGCGAAGAAAAGTATTTCAACGCCGCCGCAGAGCAGCTGCATTATCTGCTGGGACGCAATCCCATGGGACTCTGCTACGTCACCGGCTGCGGCACCGACGCCATCCGCCGCCCCCATCACAGACCCTCCGGCTTTCTGGGAAAGGCTATGCCCGGTATGCTCTCCGGCGGCCCCTGCAGCTGGCTGGCCGACGAGACGGCGAAGAGTATCTTCACCATTGACACTCCTCCCGCCAAATGTCTGGCGGATATGACCGGAAGCTACTCCACCAACGAGGTCACGATCTATTGGAACTCCGCGATGTTGATGCTTTTAGGCTCCGTTGCGGCACAGTTTGCGGAAGGGGAACGTCCGGTTTAAACGCAGACTTCATGCTAAGCTTAAGTTGATATAAAAAAAAGACAAAAAACCATTTTACCGAAAATCATCTCGATAGAATGGTCTTTTTCTATTCTGCTTTATCTTCAATTTCTAAGCGCTTTTCTCTTCTGCAAGCTCCCTGACTTTCTCCAGAGGTAATCCCGAATACTGCGCAATATCCTCGAGAGAAAGCTTACCACCCTTAATCATCTCAAGGGCATTTTCTATTCTTGTAGCCAACTCGGTCTCAGTCCTCATTTCTTCCATAACCCGGCACATGGTTTCCACTCCTTTTTCATCTTCTTTGAAATACCGCATTTTTGCAGCTAATTGCGAAAAATACATATCGTCTGCTTTAATGCAGGAAAAGTCATGCATCAGCCGCTCAAGGTCTGTTTTACTCCCCTGCTTTGCCCCGTTCACGTAAATAGTATGCGCGCCGTCATTAACCGGAATGTATTCTCCATCAACTGAAATATACCTTTCTATCGGATAAAGCGCTTTCTCCTTTCCAATCACATCACTTTCCGTAATGAAAATCACGTAAGTTTCCGGCAGCTCTTCCGGCCTCTGCCCCGGTCTTAAGAGAGAAGCATCTAAAAGGCTGCTGTTATGTCTCGCCCTCTTAAATCCCGCTCCGCGGTCATCGCGTTGAATTTCAATGTCCGCCTCGGTTCCATTATCCTCTATCGCATGGACATCTAGTCTCACGGAACGCCCGTTCAGATTCTTCAACTCATGCTGTGCATGAACGCTCTGCACCTTTAACCCTGGTTTATCCAAAATTATCCGTAAAATAAACTCTGTATCCTCAATATTATCTCTAAAAAAGGCAGACAAAAAATCATCGTCTATCAAACGAAACCCCCGTAGTCTCTGCAGATCCTGTTCATGTAGGACTGCCCGCCGTTCTTCTGTCATAGGCAAGCATACCACCTCCTTACCGCTCTCAGGAGTATTATACAAAGAATACCCTTCTTTTTCAATTAGAATCTTATCGCTTCCTTTATCTAAACTCCATTCCCCTCCTCACACTCATACACAAAATTCCGGAAGGCGGCGGATCCCCCCGCCTTTTTTGTGGCGAAAACCGCCAGCCCGCAGCGCGCTCCCGCGAAGTGATCCAGGCCGAAATGCAGCCGGTATCCCTCCCCGACCCTTCTCCACTTTCCGCCCTCTCTGGGCTCCCGGTAGGAAAAGAATACGGTATCCGCGCCCCGGGCAAAGTCCGCCTCCAGCTTAAGACGCACGATGGGCGTCACCAGGCTGATCTTCTCCGTGATCCGCGCAGGCATGTAATCGGAAATTTTGGAATTTTTGTTTTTCTCCGTCTGCTTCCGCTCCAAACGCACCAGATAATACCGGTGCAGCTCCTTGGTCACCGCCAGCATACTGTAGCAGCCCTGAAGGGCGCAGAGCCCCGCAAAGTCCCCGTCGTTTAAATCCGTCGCGTCCACCGTCAGCCTTACGTTGCATCTGGGAAAGAAAAGTCTCTGGGTCAGCGTGTTCGCCGCCTGGGTCACATTGACGCACACCTTGCCCGTCTTGATTCGAAATACCCCGCCTGAAACCTTCCAGAGCTCCGGGTCGGGCTCGTGGTTCCACTGCCAGGGCTTTCGGAAGGTACAGTGCCCCGCGTCGTCCGTCCGATAGGAAAAATCGTCGGAGCAGTATAAGGACTCATACTCATAATAGGGCCGGTTTGACTGAGCCTTCACCGTCCGGGGAACTTCGCCGCCTTTCCCGAACACAGGGCGATCCCCCTCCCACTCCACGGGAACCAGCACCGGCGATCGGCCCGCCGCGCCTCTGTCCTGGCTGAGGAGAGCGTACCAGCTGCCGCCGTTGGTCTCCACAAGGCCTCCCTCGGCTACTCCGTTATTGCAAAAGTCCAGGTCGTCGTCCAACACCGTACCGCCCTGAAACTCCCCGTCCAGGCTGTCCGCCCAAAAGCAAAGCTGCGTCTTGCGTGCGGTTCCGGATTTCGGCCAATGCACAGTAAACAGATAGTATTTTCCCCGGATCCTGTAAAAATGAGTCCCCTCGTACCCCAGCCAGACGTCCTCTTTTTCTTCGATCAGCGTCCGCGCAAAGCCCTCCGGCTTCACGCCGCTGAAATCCGGCAGAAGCTCCGCGATTCGGATTTCGTTATATCCATAAATCAGGTAGACCCTGTCGTCCTCATCGAAAAACAGGGAGCCGTGATGAAAATAACAGTCGATATGACCGCTGCGCCAAGGCCCTTCGACCCGATCCGCCCAAAAGAAATAAGTTCTCCCGGTCTCCCTGTCCGCAAAGCTCACATAAAAACGTCCGTTATGGTAACGGATGCAGCCCGGCCCCATGCCGCCGCCATAATAATTCCGCTCGTTCGTCATCCGGGTCTCTTCCCTTCCGTCAAAGCTCCCGAAGACATAGCCCGCGATCTCCCAGCGAATCAGATCGTAGGAACGCAAAATCGCGCCGCCCGGCAGAAAATGCAGCGTAGCGCTCAGCATATAATAGACGTCCCCCGCCCGAATCACGTCCGGGCCCGGATAGTCCGCCTTGATCACGGGATTCGTCTCCTTTGTGACAAAATCCGTATGTTTCATGATATCCCCCTATGGTTTCGCAATAACAACCTTCCCGTCCTGGATGCTGACGCTGACCTTATTGTCCGTCAGGTTCAGCTCCTCCAAAAGCTCCGCGGGAATCTGTACTCGCCCCGCCCGGTCTACGACGGAGTACTCGTTCTGGGTCTCCTCCTGCCGCCAGTCGATATTGCTCTCCTGCAGCCGATCCGCATAGGCCTCCTTCAGCACGCGCTCGCTGCTGATCTTCCCGTCCCGGATGGCCACCACGCGCTTCACCTTCCGGGACAGCGCCACATCGTGGGTGACGATGAGAATCGTCTGACCGTTCTTGTTCAGCTCCGTAAACACGTCGAAGATATAATCCGCCGTCTTCGAGTCCACGCTTCCCGTTGGCTCATCCGCCAGCAAAAGCTTCGGCGAGTTGGCCAAGGCGATGGCGATGGCCACCCTCTGCTGTTCTCCGCCGGAGAGCATGTTCATCTTGCTGCGCTTCCGATGGGAAAGCCCTACCGTCTCCAAAAGCCCCAGCGCCTTTTCTTTCTTCTTTCTGGTGTCCGACAGGCTCATGGGAAGCATCACATTTTCCAGCGCCGTCAGATAGGGCAAAAGATTACGGGCGTTATTCTGCCAGACAAAGCCCACCGTGTCGCGCTTGTACCGCACCAGCTCCCGCTCCGTCATGGTAAACAGATTCCTGCCGTCCACCAGAAGCGCCCCCGCGCTGGGCCGGTCGAGGCCGCCTATCATATTTAAGAAGGTAGACTTGCCGCTGCCGCTGTTGCCGATGATGGCGGTAAGCTCCCCCGTCTCCACCGTCAGATCCAGCCCCTGCAGGGCCAGCACCTCCGTCTGCTTCGTCTTATAAATTTTCACCAGACCGTCCGCCTGTATCATAGCCTCCGGCATCTTTCTCCCTCCTCGTCGCAGTCAGCGCAAACGATCGCTGCAGCCCTCCACAAAATCATTCCGTGTGTACTTGTTCCCCATTCTCCAACTCAATAATCATATCCCCCGCGTCCATCAGTCCGACATCGTGAGTCGTCATCAGAACCGTGACGTTCTCCTTCCGGGTCATCTCCTGCAGCAGCCTCGTGACCTGTGCCGCCATGGCGCTGTCGAGCTCCGCCGTAGGCTCGTCCGCCAGGATCAGCTTCGGCCTGTGGGCGAAGGCGCGGGCGATGGCCACACGCTGCTGCTCGCCGCCGGACAGCTCCGCCGGCATATGGTGCATCCGGTTGGCAAGCCCCACCATCTTCAGGCATTCCTCCACCCGCCTGTCTCTGTCCTTTCCGGCCTTGACGCCCGCCAGCCGCATGGAAAACTCCACGTTCTGGAAGGCGTTCATGGTAGGAATCAGGGACACCGACTGAAACACGAAGCCCATTTCCTTTCTTCTCAGGTTCTCCCGCTCCTTTGCGGAAAGCTTTCCGATCCGCCGCCCGTCGATGATTACCTCTCCGGAGGTGGGGTCGTCCAGAGCCCCTATGATATTCATCAGCGTCGTCTTCCCGGAGCCGGAACGCCCCCGCAGAATCGCCAGGTTCCCCCGGGGAACCGCGGTATTGATATTTTTCAGCGCCTGAAACTCGCCGCCCGGAACCGGGAAAATCCGGTTAATCCCTTTTACTTCAATCAAAAACTGATTTTCCATTATTCTTCACCCAATTTCAACGCTTTCGCCACATTCATCTTCAACAACAGCACGATCAGCACCGCCAGACAGATCACGATCACCGCTCCGATCACCCCGTAGAGCCGGAACATATCGGCGGAATCCGTCACCAGCTTCAGCGGAAGCACCTGATCCGCCGCCGCGTAAGTCTGCTGGAGCATCGGCACAAACATCCTCGAGGTCAGTTTGCCGACCCCGATTCCCACCGCCACGGAAAAGGCCCCGGAGAAAATCTGCTCGTTCATCAGCATGTGGAACAGCTCTCCCTTGTGCATCCCGCAGGCCCGCAGCACGCCGAAAATCATCTCCCGGGAGCGGATTGACATGATCCAGTAGATCAGATAGCCCACCCCGCAGAGCAGAAGCGTCACAATAAAGCCCATGGTCAGGACGCCGTTGGTTCCCTGCAGCAGCGGATCCTCCGCCGTGCGCCGCAGGGCAGCGGGGCGATCCGCAAACTGATTCACCCGGATCCCCTGTTCCTCGATCCAGTCGTAGACCTCGTCGCTGCTTCTGCCTTCCTTCAGCGTGATCCACACCTCGTAGGGCGTCGCGCCCCACTTCAGGCGCAGCGCGTCGTAGTGGGCCACCACCATGTAATTGTTCACGGTCGCCACCGTCCCGTCGGGATTTAAAGTACTTTCCGTCTCCCGGTAGCCGGGCCAGTAGCGGAAAAATCCCACAATCTTCCCCGAGGCCTCGTTCCCGTCGCTGTTCTGAAAGGTAATCCGATCTCCCAGATTTCTTCCCTGCTTCGTGTGGAAATTCTCGGACACCAAAACCCCGTCCTCCGCCACGGCCAGCTTGTTTAAAAGCTCATAGTAATGCTCGCCCAAAAGCTCCGGATCCACCCAGGTATTCTCCCCGAACTCTCTCGTATGAATCCCCAGAAGCGTGATCGGCAGCGCATTTTCCCAGCGGGCGTCCTCGTCCCGGATCACCCGGGTATAGCTTTCGGCGCAGTCCAGGGTGGAATATTTCGCGTAATCCGGCTCAATGTACCGGGTGGCGGCTTTTTCCTTTGTCCCGTTGTCCAGCCAGACCTCCCGAAGGACAAAATCCACCCCGTCCAGATAGGTCTTGTTTTCCACCGCGTTCTGCATGATGGTTCGGGCCACGGTGGCGTGATACATGCCAAGAGAGATCGTCATGATCAAAAACAGCATGATAAACTGCTGCTTTCTGCCGTTTTTCAGGTTCTCCTGGAAGGACGCGTAGCTGGCGGGACGCCAGAAGCGTTTGCCGCAAAGGTAAATCAGGCGCACCAGAAGCGGCTGCAGTCTTAAGGCCAGAAGCCCCATCCCCACGACGAACAGGGAAGAGCTGATATAGAGCAGGGGATCCATGGTCTCGCCCGCCAGAACCCTCTTCTGCAGCTCCTCCGTCCCTCTGGAAAAGGTGTAATAACCGTAGAGGGACAGCGCCAGCAGGATCACGTCGAGAAAGATGATTTCCCACCAGTTGCGCTTTTTTAAGGCCTTCTGCTGCTTTAAGTGGACGATGCTGACCCGGCTGTGCCGGATGGCGGGCAGAGTCATAATGAGCAGCGTCACCACCATGGCCGCAGCCATATAGACGAGGGCCTCCCCGGTGACGGCCACGTTTAAATTCCTGTTCCGGTCAAACTCCAGAAAATTGCGGGCGGAGCCCAGGAGCCTGCTGAACACCGCGCCCAGGGGCAGTCCCAGAAGCCCTCCCACAAGGGTTAAAAAGCAGCTCTGATACAGATACAGCCGAAAGAGCTGGACTCTGGAGCTTCCTCTGCTCTTGATTACAGAGATCTCGCTCCCCTCCATCTCGTACATCTGGCAGGAGATCATGAACAGAAAGGCCCCCAGCATAATCAGCACCGGAATCTGTAAAATCACCAGCGTCGCCCGGATCCTCTCCTGCTTTTTCAGATATTCCTCCAAAAGCCCCTGATAATCCGGCGGGCTTAAGGTATTGCGGTATTCGCTCTCGTCCGTCAAGTATTCCGTCGCCTCCGCCAGGTGCGCCACCTGACCCGCGACGATATCCTCATACTCGAACAGGGAATAATAAGTACAGGTCATGGTATAGCGCCCGGCGTTCTCCCCGGTAAACAGCTTCGTGTAAAGCTCCGGGTTCATCAGGCAGGCCAGCTCCATCTCGTCGGGCTTTATCTGCCAATAGACGTCCGTGCGGTCCTCCATATCGAACACGCCCCTGACGCAGATCCGGATTTCCTGCTTTTCCGCGTCCCGCAGCCCCTCCAGCACAAGAGTCTCCCCTATCAAAAGCCGGTTTTTCGTCAGGCAGGCCTGGCTGACCACCACCTCGATGGCCCCGTCCTCGGTCAGTCCCTCCTCGGAATACATCTCCCCGGTCAGAAGCTTCGCGTGCTCCGCAAGGCCCGACAGGGAAGCCAGCCGCAGCTCCAGCTTTCCCTCGTCCGACCGGTTCATCAGGCTGTGGGCCTGGACGCTGGAAAGAGCGTAATAATGAATATTTTCCCGAAGGGTCACCCCGAGGGAGCCGCTGATCTCCTCCGTCAGTTTTTCCATCCGGCTGACCGTCTTTCCGCCGTTATCCCGCTTTGAGATCACCTGCAGCCGGTTTATCGTGGGCCATTTCCCCGTCTCCTCGATATAATCCCGAAACACGTCCTGCAGCATCCCGTCGTAGACCGCCGCCTCGTATAAGGGGAAGCTTACCACCGTCGCGATCAGCAGGATGCTCCCCAAAAGCAGGCAGAGATTCATCCATTTTTTCGACCATAATTTTTGCAGCATTATTCTGAACATATTTCCATTCCTTCCGCCAGACCCTCCAGCACCCAGTAATTCTTACTGTCGGAGCCCCCGGCCAAAAAGCTTTTCCTCTCGATCGATCCGTCCGGCATCTTTACGTCCACATAAGTGCTCCCGGCGCTCTCGGTCACCGCCGCCTTGGGAATCAGGATCACGTCCTCCATCGTCCTGGTCACCGCGCTGACCCGAAACCATGCCAGGTTCCAGTAGCGCCCGCTTCCCAGATAGCTGGCAGACATATCCTCCACGACATCCCGGGGCAGCCGGATCAGCGCCCAGCCGCTTCGAAGCTCCGGGCTTACCCCCATCCTGTTTACCGTCACGACCTCGCCGGTTCCCGCGGCGGTTTGCGCCAGCTTGTTCTGGTATTCCACCGTGACCTCGCTGCCAAGCTGCAGCTGGCCGTTATCGTCGGTTACCCGGATAAAGACCCGCTCGGCGTCCGCGATAACGCAGAAGGCCTCGTCGTTCTCCATCCGGCTGCCCTCCTCATAGGAGGCCAGATTGATAATAATCCCGCTGACGGGCGCTTTGATCTCCGTGACCGCCGCATCCGCCCGGATGTCGGCCAGCTCCTTTTCCAGCTCGTCGATGGCCTTCTGCCGCTGGGCAAGTGCCTCCTCGTCCGGGTTCTCCTGCCCGGCCTTATAATCCGCCAGCCGCTCCTTCGCCCGCTGAATCTGCCGCACCAGTCTCGCGATCGCGTTTTCGTCCGGCTCCACCTTAATCCTTGCGATGACCTGCCCCTTTTCCACCTGCTGATAGAGCACAGGCATCTCCACACAGTAACAGGTTCCGCTCTTTACCGGGTTTAAGACCTCCGTCGTATCGGAATAATAAAGCTCTCCCGAGTCCTCAAAGGAGCTTTGAATCTCTCCCTTTTCCAGAGTCAGAACCGTCTTCCCCGGCTGACTGCCCTGGGTCACCAGCACCTGATCCCCCTCGTTCAGCCCGGAGAGAATTTCGACGTACAGTCCCTCGTACAGCCCCGTCTTCACCGGCGTATAGACGCTCTCCGACCCGTTCCGCACATAGACAAAATCGCCGCCCTCATCCCGGTACAGGGCCGTCCGGGGAATGCTTATGACGTTTTCCCGCTTCTGCGACACCAGCGCAATCACGGCAAAGTCCCCGATCTCCACATCCTCCGCGTCCTCCAGCCAAAAAGTAGAGTAGACGGGGATATTGGACTGGATCAGCGACCGCACCTCCGCCTCATCCTCCGGCGGCTCGTAGGTCACCTCGTAGCGCTTCCCGTTGATAAAGGCGTAAAGATCCGCCGCCTTCGTCGCCTTGATCTCGTTGATAAACTCACAGCAGACCCGCTTGCGCCCCAGATCCGCCACCGCCATCAGCGGGATTCCGCTGCGGATATAGGTCATACCGTCCCAGCTTCCCATATCCCGGCCGTAATACTGCATGGCGACTACCGTCCCCGGTATTTCCGAGGTCAGGGTACACGCCCGCCGCCTTTTTTTCAGCTTTTCCAGCTGGGAGGCGTTGTAGTCCCGATCCAACTCATAGAGCTCCGTCCGCTCCTTCAGCCCCTGCTCCAGCCTCGCCGTCAGAAGCCAGGCGTCCCGGTATCCGGAGTCGCAGTAATCATAATCCCTCTTCCAGGCCGTGTACTCCGGATTCTCTATCTGGTTCACTGTCTCGCTCTCTGTCGCGTTTTCCGTCTCGTTCTCCCCGCCGCTTTTGTCCGCTATATACTGTTCCGGCCTGGATTTTTCCAGCCGCTCGATAGCCTCCCCGTAAATCTTTACATTCTCCCTGGGCTTTTTCAGGGCTTCCTCCGTATCCTTAACATACTCCTGATAGGCTTCGTCCATCTCAGCCAGGGCCTTTTCCATGGCCTCGATCTGCTCGTCCAGAGCCTTCGTATCGCCGCTTAAGAGCGCTCCGCCCATTTTGACCTCATCTCCCGGATAAGCTGAATAGGAGGCAAAGTTCCTGCTCTCGGAAAACTCGTACTCCTCCACATAGGGCAGCACCGCCCCCGCGTACACCTTCGCGTCATACAGATCCCGGCGGACGACCTCCTCCCAGGCCGAGGCCGAGCCCACCGGCTCCAAAAGCTCCACTGTCTCCGGGGTAGTCTCCGCAGCCTCCTGCCCGCATCCGGCAAGGGTCAGGGCGCAGAGCAGGGCAAGAAATCCCGATAATTTCCGTTTCTTTCTCTGTCTCCTCATCGCAGTATCACCTTGTCCCCTTCCGCGAGACCCGACGTGACCTCCACGGCGCTGTCCCCGTACAATCCCGTCTCGATCCACTTTATTTCCCGCATATTATCCTGGCCCACCACATAGACAAAGCTTTTTCCTTCCGCCTCGGACACCGCCAGCAGCGGGACGTTGAGTACCTGTTCCCGCCTCTCCAGCACGATCACCATGGTTCCCTTGGCGCCCACCTCGACTCCCTCGCCCGACGGTCCCTCCAGCACGCTGAAAAACTGCTTCTCGCCCCATTCCTCCCGGTTCCAGGGCGTCAGCACATACTGTCCCGCGCCCGTGCCGTAGGAGACGTTCATCGAAATCTCCGCGCCCTCCGGAATCCGATCCGCATACTCCTGCGCCTCCGTCTCGAATACGCACTGCGAGTTGTCAACGATCGTCATCACCACCTCGCCCTTTTCGGTGGTGGATCCTTCCAGATTTTCCTTCATCTGATAGACCGTGCCGTCCATTGCCGCATAGACCCTGCTCTGCCGCTCTTCCTTCCGGTACTCCTCCAGCTGCTTCCGATCCATCTCCAGTGTATCCTCGTAGTCCTCCCGGCGGTAACGGTAGCTCTGTTGAATCGATTTCACGGAGTTATCCCGGTTCTTCGCGTCGTACTCGGACTGGCCGGAGCGGTAAAGGTAACTCAGCCAGACGTCGGAGATATCGTAGGCCTCGTCCGTCTCCAGATAGCTCAAAAGCAGCTCGGTGCGGGCAACCGTGTATTCCAGACGCTCGATCTCGTCCGCCAGGGCGTCCCCCGCCAGCGCCGCCAGCAGATCACCCTTTTTGACGGTGTCGCCCTCCTCCACATAGACCTTCTCCACGATCTTCCCGTCCCAGTCAAAGCTCACCGGCTGATCCTTCAGCTGCGTGTAGGTACAGGACACCCGGGTGGTCTTTTCGATGTCTCCCACCGTCGCAACGGCAAACTGATAGTCCGGCCCCTGCTCCTCCTGCTCGATCATCACCAGCCGGTCGCCCTCCTCTTCCTGCCCGCACCCGCAGAGAAGCGCCGACAAAAGAATCGCCGCCGTTATATGCTTTATAATTTGTCTTCTCATGGATCTATCCTCATTTCATGCTTCCCATTATGCCAACGCAGTCGGCGCAAACCTTTCAATTCCGTTTCTGCAAATTCCGATTCGCCTGCCTCGCCGTCGCAAACTGCCGCATCAGGCCGTCGATCTTTCCCCGGATGAAATCCCTGTCCTCGTCCTTCACCAGAAAGTAAAGGTAAGATTCCTCCACATAATCCTGGGGCATCCCCCGCCCCGCAATCTTAAAGTTCACAAAGCCCCGGTCGATATAATCCCCGATTTGCTCGTTGGAGATAAAGGCGGGCCGCTCCATGCATTTCTTGAAGCTTTGCTCTCTTGTGTGATTGGGGCAGGGGAACGCTGTGTTCACGTCAAATTCCAGCTGCATCTGCGACTGCTGTCGGTAGTGCTCCACCCGCTTCGGGCAGCCCGGATAACAGACCTCGTTCACCAGGATTTCCGTCCGTTCCGCGTAGGGCTCGATGGCCTGCAGCGCCGCCTCGTCGTGATTGAGATCATAATCCAGCACCACCAGCGAATAATCCTTCTCAAACTCCGCCTTCAGCCCCCCCAGATCCGTGATCCGCTTTGTGGTGGAGGAGATCCGCTTATAGTTCGGATATTCCCGGCGGATATAGTCCTCCAGCACAGGCGTGTTGACCAATACCTGATTCAGCCCGTTGTCCCCCAGCCGCATGATGAGATTGCAGTAGGTGTCCGTCAGATGCTTTTTCTCCAGCAGGGAGTTCGTCCAGGTAAAGCGGACGGGGATATTTCTGCTGTTGTAGGTCTTTAAAATCGACTCGATGTCCGACTTTCCCGTGATCCCGAAGACGGCCCGCCCACCGTTCCAGATCGCCCCGGGAAAGGTTCCGTAGACGGAGCCCACCCGATAGCCCTCCCGGAACCGGTGGGGATAGTCCTTCATCAGGTTGATGACCACCTGATTCAATAATCGGAAATAACAAAAGCCCGGCAGATGCCAGTAAACCTCCCGCTGCATCCTCGTTCCTCCTTCTTGCGCCCAAACTTCCTCCGACTCACATTCCTCCCCACCGGAGAAAAATGCGTAGCTGTCTTTGTTACTTTGCCCTCCCGGCCGGTCTGGGCCGGTTCACCGTGATGACGCCGCCCGCCGCCAGATTGTTTAACAAAAGGATCCTGGTCTGTCCCTGATACTCGGGCCGGATCAGGAAATGACAGTAGGTCTCGACCAGTGAGAAGAGGTTCGCCGTCCTCCCCTCGATCTTAAAGTTGTGGAAGCCCATGGGCACATACTTCTCCCAGATCGCCTCCGGCGAGATATAGGTGCTGTAGCCCTGAATGGTATGGATGCAGTTGCGCTCTCCGTACTCGCAGTGCCAGTGATCCAGAGGAATCTGCTTATCCGGGGGAAGCTTTCGGTTCTTCAGCATGATGCGCTGATTTTTGGCAACATTCTCATAATGCTTTCCCCGCCTGGGACAGTTCGGCGTACAAACCGCGTTGACCAGAATCTCGCACCGCCCCTTGTCCTCGATCTTCTCCAGCTCCTCAAACCGGTTGTTGAAGTTATAGTCCAGCACCACCAGATCGTAATCCTTCTTCAGCTCCTCGTTGACCAGACTGATATCCCGCAACTCCTTGCAGGTGGAGCTGTTGAGCTTATAGCCGGGATACCGCTCCCGGATGTACTGCTCCAGAACGGGGGAAAAAAGAAGCACGCCGTTTTTCCCGTTGTCGGCCGCCTGCATACAGAAGTTACACCAGGGGTCTTTTAAATCCTCCTGATTCAGCAGCATATTCGTGTAAGTATAACGGATGGGAATCCCCTTTTCGTTCACGTTTTTGATCACGTTGCGCACAAAATTTTCGTCGCACTGGTCATAGTTGGAGGGCCGCCCGCCGTTCCAGAGGGACATGGGAAACTCCCCGAAGAAGGAAGCGATTTTAATTCCCTCCCGGAAATACTCCGGCCTCTGCTCCAGCAGGCTGACCACCAGCATATTCAACGGATAATTCTGCCTCAGTCCCGGCAGATGAAATTTGACTTCCATATTTTTTCCTCTTTTTGAAAAAGAAGGGCAGTGCCCGGAAAACACTACCCTTCCTTTTTCATTTTAACAGAAACGTCGTTCTGCCGTCAAATACTCTTACTGGTTGGAATCTACACGGGCGTTGGTAGCGTCGATGTAGGACTTCCATGCGTCTCTCATACGCTCAACGGGTGCGGAAACGCCTTCCCAAGGGAAGTTCCAGGTAAAGCCGTTGCCGGTATCCAGATTCTGGATCTGTCCGGAATAAGTCTGAACGATATTGTCGATCATCCTGGGAATCGTGTAGTCCATGGTCTCCATATCGAAGCCATAGTTCAGATAGTCGGTCATCCAGCCTTCGTAGTCCTCCCAGCCGGGAACGGGATCGGTGTAGAGATTGTAAGCAAAGGCAATCTTCCAAGCCTTGTCCGCGTCATAGCAGGCGGGAATTGCAAGGGGGTTGGGAGCCGCTACGTTCATGTAGTCGTCCATACGGGGTCCCTTCGGCCAGCACACGAAGCCGTACTCGTCGGTCATGGTGCTCCACTGTCCGTCAACGCCTGCGCAGTAAGCGCCCTCCATACAGAACGCCGCCTTGCCGGTGATAAACGCTTCCTTGTAGTAATCCCACTGCGCATCGGTAGGATCCTGCATCCTGTACTTGTTAAACAGCTCATAGAACCAGTTCAGCGCCTCCAGGGTCTCGGGATCCTCCAGACGATAGGTGTAGTGACCGGTCTCATCCATACCTACCCACTCGCCGCCGTTGGAGCAGGCAGCCTCGAGCCACATTCCCGCCGAATTGCCGGTGAAGCCCCAGACGTCGATCACGCCGTCGTTGTCGATATCTCTCTGTACGGTCTCCAGAACCTCTTCGAACTTATCCCAGGTCCACTCGCCGCTCTCCTGCCAAGCGTAAATATCTGCAGGATCGATACCCGCCTCGGTCAGCAGTCTCTTGTTGAAGTAGAAGCCGTCTCTGGGCTCCAGCTTGCCGGTGTACATACAGCCGTAGTAATCGCCGCGGGACATCGCAAGATGCACATTGTTGTCGGTGAACTTCTTCTCCGAGAAATCCAGGCAGTCCAGGGTATTCAGGTCATACATCAGACCGCTGTCCAGCGCCGCCGTGATGGATGCATCCTCTCTCAGAACGAAGACATAGTTGTTGTCGTCGCCGCCGGTGGTAACGTAGTCCACGAAATCCTGCGGAGCGGAACCCCAGTCGGAAATCGAAATCTGCTTGATGGTAAAGTTATAGGTATCCATACACCACTCGCGGTACGCCTGACGCGCTTCCTCGTAGTCGTTTCTCAGGGTAACCTCGCCGCTGCTCCACCAGTCGCGGACGATAATCTCCATACCGCCCAGATCATAGGTATTGCCGTTTTCATCTGTCAGGACAGTGTACAGGCCTACCGGATCCTCCTCGGAAGGGGTCTCAGAGCTTGCGCTATCGGAAGGCTGCTCCTCCTTGGACTCAGGTGTACTGCTGTTGTCGCCGCCTTCGCTGCCCGGGGTACTGTCGTTATTCCCGCAGGCCGCAAGGCTCACTGTCATGACAGCTGCTAAAGATGCCGCCATCAGTTTTCTGAACATTTTTCTTTTCATTTTTCATCCTCCTTTTAATTTATATAAAGCTCTGCGCGGAAAGCCTGTTACAGTTCCGGATGCCCCCGCCGCGGAGCAATATATACAACTTTCTGCAAGTCCGGAAGAATGCCCCTCTCTTGGGCATTCTTCTGTGTGTAACTTAGATTTTCTTAGCGGGCGTACTTTGACCGCTTAGAAAATCTTTACACACTATTACATTTTAATACCGGAACTGCTTAAGCTCTCCACAAAGCCCTTCTGGGCGAACAGGTACAAAACCAATAAAGGTATGATAATCATCAGCGTACCTGTGGAGAGGATACAGTTGGCGTATCCCAGGGATACCGCGCTGGTGATACCGGTCTCACGCATGATAAAGGCTCCCAGGGAATCCACCAGCTTTGCCAGCTCCGGCCCCACCAGACGAACCGTGCCCAAAAACATCTTGGAGTAAAAGCTGTCAGTCCACTGCCACACAAAGGCGAACAGGAAGCAGGACGTCAGAATCGGCTTCGCATCCGGCAGCATGATCCGGATAAAGGTCTTTAAGGTGCCGCAGCCGTCCACATAGGCCGCCTCCTCCAGCTCCTTGGGGATATTGCGGAAGAACTGCCGGATCATGTAGATATACAGGCCGTTCTTCAGTCCCATGCAGCCCGCGCTCATCATGTAATAGGGCAGGGCCGAGCCCCGTAAGTTGATCGTGCTTCCCGTCACCGCCTCAAAGATCCCCAGAATATCGAAAAACCGGAAGTGCAGGAACAGGGAAGTGGAAATAACCTGAGGCGGAACCAGGATCACCAGGATCACACAGGCAAACCAGAACTTTTTAAAGGGAAACTCAAACCGGGCAAACCCGTAGCCCACCAGGGTACTCATGGCTACCTGCAGGATGGCTATGGTCACGGAGATCACCAGGGAATTGACAACGGTATGGCTGTAATCCATCAGCTTTGCCGCCATCTGGTAATTGTCCGTGGTAAAGTGGAGAGGGATCGAAATGACCATAGGGTCATACAAGTCCTGCTGCTCCATAAAGCTGACGGAAATCTTGTTCAGGATGGGCTGTAAAATCAGGAAGCACATGCCGAACAGCAGGATAAACCGGCAGACGCTTACCGCCACGCCCATTACCTTCTTTTTGATCAGATATCCGCCGGACTTTCGGTTTCTCTCCCAGAAATCGCTTTTCTTTTTCACCGCCGCCGTTTTCGTCATAATCGTTAAACCGCCTTTCTTCTTCACCGCCGCCTTAGTCATAATAGTAAACCGTCTTCGAGATAATCAGGGAGCTGACGCCCACAAAGGCGATTACGATCACGAAGTAGACCCAGGACATGGCCGACGCAAATCCGTACTCCAGCTGCTGCGTCATGACTGTGGAAATCTTTTCGATGACCTCGTTGTCCGACCGCATACAGAAGTCGATGATCGTGTAAATCCAGTTTACCAGGAACAGGGAGCTGATCATGGGGAAGGTAATCTTCCAGAGGCTCTCCCACTTCGTACAGCCCTCGATGTCCGCCGCCTCGTACATGCTCTCGGAGATGGTCTGCAGACCCGACAGGAAGATAATGATCTGGATTCCCGAGGCGATGGCGACGTCGTAAATGTTGTCGATGATCTCAAACACCTGCTCGAAGGCGTTTGCGCCCACGCCGCTGGTCACGAGAATCTCCTCCAGCACGGCGGTGATGCTTCCCTCGGAGCTGGTCTCCTGGATCAACTCCGCCATACTCGCCATCAGCTCGTTCTCCGTCTCCAGACCGATGATAACGCCGGAGGAAAGGATCACGGGCAGGAAGAAGACGGCGCGCACCAGCGCCCGGCCTTTAAATTTCTGGTTCAGGATCAGGGCCACAAAGAAGCTGAAGACCATGATCGCCAGGGAGTTGATCACCATGCGGGAGATTTCCTCCACCAGCAGCCTGTTATACTCCGGATCCACCAGAAAGGCCTTCCGGTAGTTTTCAATCTTGTTAAAGACCAGCTCGAACTGCCCGGCTCCCAGGTTTACTTTACAGAAGCTCATGTACAGGGACTGAAAGAGGGGCTGCACCATAAACACCAGAAATCCGATGATAAACGGCGCGATAAAAATGTATCCGGCGATCGCCTTGCGTTTCTGAAGACCTGCTAACTTATTCTTCTGTTTCTTCATATCACACAATCCTTTCTGCTTTTTCTAAGATAACTGTCACCGGACTACCTTGTAATCCCTCGCGGGAACCGTTACGCCGTCTATTGTTTCGTCTGTGTAGCCGTAGTTCACATATACCTTCGTCCCGTCCTCGTAGCTGGTGCAGGAGAGCGTGGCGGAGAGCTGTTCGTGTCCGGACATTCTCTGGTTGAAGGTGTGGCCCAGCTCGGCGTTATATCTTGTATAAATATCTACCAGCCTGTCATGCCATACGGCATAGTCAGAGCCGAAATATTCCGTGTAAAGGGTCTTCTGCAGGATAAAGGCCGTCTCCCGCATCACGGTGAAGCTCAACCCTGCGCCGTACTCCGCGGACAGAAGCAGTTCGTCCTGGGTATCGCCGGTCAGATTTAAGGCCTCGCCCGTGTAGTTCACATATCCGTGAAGCGCGATCTCATAGAAGGGCACATAGGTATCCAAAATGGTGTACTCGCTTCCCCGCAGATCCATGTTGGTGACCATGTCGCTGTAGAGCGCCGCGTAGTTGTTGCCCATGTTGATCATGATCTTCAGGCCCCGATCGTCCATCTCCTGCATCTGCGCCGCCTGATTTTCCATGGCCGCCTGACGGCTCACCGTACCCTTCAGGTAATAGTCCGCCGAGAGGTCCTTGCCGTTCTCCCGGAAGGACACTCCTGTCCCGTAGCTTTCCGCCGCGCTGGCCAACGTCTCGCCCATCTCGATAATCTGATCCGCGTGGAGCAGATAATAAGGGTCTGTCCTGTCCCGCTCGGTGTAGGTGACATCGCTGTAGATATGCAGCTCGGCCTTCTCCTTGCTGATTCTTCTGGCCGCGTCCGTAAACACGTTGAAACCGTTCAGGAAAGTGCTGTCGTAAGCGTACTGGGTGATACCGTCCAGATAGAGATCCACGCCCAGATTGTTCGCGCTGTTCACCAGATTCTGCAGATCCTTCTTGCTCCCCAGGGCAGAGACGGTCTTCGCCTTGTTCAGGATCTTCTGCTGTACGCCTCCGTTGGCCCAGCCGGAAAGCTTGACAGAAAGGTTGTTCAGGCCGTCCGCCTTCAGCTCCTCCATGATCTCCTGCGCCTCCTTGTAGGAAGTGAGCTTTAAGGGTCTGGAGACCGGAACGCCCAAAATCTGCTTGATCTTGTCTACCGCCCCGACGATCTCCACCGCCACAGGCGCTTCCGTATCGTCGTTTAAGGTCATGTAGCTGCCATACTTCTCCTCCAGGTAGCCCTGGTATTCCTTCGCCATATCGACGTAGCTTCCGGAGTCGATGAAGCTGTAGCGCAGCACCAGGCTCTCATCGGGCAGCTCCGGCAGATAGACGAATACTCTCGAGCTGGACCGGTCGCCCACGTCGTACTCTTCTCTCTGGGCGATGCTGTATACCGCGTTGACGGTATTGTAGCTGTTGTATCTTCCGCTGATATCCGCCTGTACGGAAGCGTAGGGAGCGCCCTCCTCCAGGATACAGATAAAGGAATCGTCGCCGCTGGAGATCCCGTAGACGTTGAAGTAGGCTCTCGTATTATGTACTACCGCGTCCCTCGCCAGCGCCATATCCCAGCCGTACATGTTAGCGTAATAGCTGTTCTGGGCAAGCTTGCCGTTGTTGAAATTGATCAGCGCGCCGCCGCCCTCCGGCACGAGGAGGAAGCCCTCGTCCTCCTTTGTACCCGCCCCGAAGAAGGGAAGGGGCGTCACGTTGTAGATCAGGAAATCCGAGGTGTATTCCATCTCCCTCAAGGGGAGCTCCACCACCATGTCGTTGCCCTCCAGGCGGTAGATCATATTGATGTTAAAGGTCTTCTTGTCGCTGGACGCCTCGGAGAAGTCCAGCGCCTTGTCTCTCGCGTAATCCTCCTCCGTGTAGCCCAGCTCCTCGAACCACATCTCGAAACGCTGCTTCTGGGCGTCTCTCGTCGTGTCGCGCAGGACATAGATCGGTTCCTGCTCCAGGATAGGGTAGGCCGCCAAAAGCGCGTCCTTATCGTCGTCCTTGCCCAGGTTGTTCACGTCGTATTTCTTGTAATACTGCTTCAGGGTCGTCAGGTTCTGCTTCCCCATGTCCGCGGTCATCTCGTCGAACAGCGCCGCCGTGATCACAGGGGGAATCATAAACTGCTTTTCCACATCGCCGATGGAATAGTAGACCTTGATATAGTCCTCTCCCATCTCGATATCGTAGATCCCGTTGACCATGCTGTAATCATAGTTATTGTAGAGAGCGTCCGTGCCGTTGGGCGTGCTGTAGGTCATAGCGAGGGTGGACTGCACCCTGCCCTTCTCCGCGGTCAGCGCCAGCGGATCGCTCGCCCCGTCCAACGGGTTGGAGTACCAGACCTTCCCCGTGGACTTTACCTCGATGCGAAACTGCGTGGAGCCCGCGTCCATGACCAGCTTCAGCTGGTCGTTTTCCAGAATTAAGTCCTGACTGCCGCCCTCCCAGGCGTTGATCCGGATAACCTCAACCGGCTCCTCCGCGCTCTTGTAATTTATGATGACGATCACCGCGATCAGGATGATACCCGTCAAAATCAGCGGTACGGCCAGGCTTTTGAGCTTGCCGACAATCGCCGCTTTTATTTCTGCTTTTCTTACTGCCTTATCTTTTTTCATCACGACTCCCATCTGCCCGTTGCTCCCGGACCGTCCTTTTTCGTCTTCCCGCGCCTACATTCGGAACAAAATCTCCCTGCCGATGGAAATGAAATAGGAAATACCCTGCGTTATCATGCTGAAGAACAGAAGCAGGATAAACACCATGATCAGCATCGCGAACAGGCTGAATACGGTAAACAGGAGATTCTTTTTCATGGTGAACTCGTGGATCTGCGCCATGGCCGACAGGATCAGAAGCGCCGCCCACACCAGGGAAATCGCGCTCAGCACCGTATAGAACTCCCTCTCGTCCACTGTCACAAAGTTGCTGAAGATAATCAGTGGGAACTGGAGCAGCGGATAGGGCGTCAGCGCGTAACAGGTCGCCATGTATACCTGCCCCAGCCGGCCCTTGCCGTCGAACAGGGTAGTCAGCCCCCAGTTGCCAACGACCCAGAGGGCCAGAGGGAACAACACGCTGGCGATGTAGAGGAAGATGTTGATGCCCTCCCAGTACACTTTTAAGAAGATGAAGCTTGTAAACTGCAGCTTCATAATCCGCGCCAGAAGCGTCAGGAACAGGATCGTGTTCGCCGCGGCGTAAGAGCCCCGCTTCTCGTGGGTCAGATCCCAGAAGCCGTCGAAGGGATGCGTGATGCAGTACAGGGCAAACTTCAGCGTCGCAATATAATGTTGATAGGTCTCTTTCTTTTTCAATGCTGCTAACATATCTGTCCGCCTCCGTTTTTCTACGTTCTGAAGATATCCGCAATCTCGATTTCATGCTTGATCTTCTTCACCTTGCCGATACTTAAGGGGATCAGGAACAGCGCCAGAATCACGACCACGATCACGACGATATGCTCCTCCACCCATTCCTTCCGGTATTGCTTATAGGCTCTGGAATAATTGTCCTCATCCAGCTTTAATTCAAAGTATTCCATGGCCTCGTGATATCTCTCCTGCCTCAGCAGCGATCTGCCCAGACCGATGTAAGCCAGATCGTAGTTTCCGTTGATATCCATGACCTTCTGCCAGGTCTCTCCGGACTCCGTGTACTTACCGTCGTCAAACTCCTCGATGGCCTGATAGACCAGGGAGCCGAACTCCGTCGGGGTAAACACCGTCAGACTGCAGTCCTGGGAGTCCAGCACATACAGATCGTGGCCGATGTGCTCGATGGCCGTGGGCCTTCTGAAATAACCGTCCATATTGCCGTTGCTTCCGAAGGCGAAGAGCATTCTGCCTTGGTCGTCGTAGCCGAAGAGACGGCCTCTGTTCCGGTCGAGACCGACGTACACGTCGTTATCCATGACCGTGATATCCGTGATCAGGGACGGGCCGTCAAAGCCTCCGCCCTCTCCCATGTACAGGTCGCCGTAAACCGGCCAGGCGCCGTTCCGCACCAGCACATCGTTTCCCATCAGGTTCAGCTTACGGATGGCGTCGGCGCTCTCCGAATCCAGATCCTCCGCCGTCACATGGGCGTTTGTCGCGTAGATAAAGCCCTCGTGATCGATATAGATATTGTCGTACTCCGTCGGGACAAAGGAGGCCATCTGGGCTCTCTGCTCCTCCGTCGCCAGACGCTTCCAGATATAATCCGTCCAGTCGTAGGTAACCTTGGTCGCCCCGACGAATCCCGAAAACTGTCCGTCCGCCTCGTACTTGATCAGACCCTGGTTGACGCCGGTGGCCGTACAGTAGACTCTTCCGGCCGTGTCGATGACGATCTTGCCGGGCAGGAAATCCAGCGTATCGTTCAGGGCCGAATCGTCGGGCTTGTTAAACTCCATGATATAATTCAGGTCGTTATCCAGCTTCAACACCCGGGCGTTTCCCTTGTCGGCGATATAGATATCTCCTTCCAGAGAAACCGCGATATCGGTAGGACCCGAGAGGGTATTGACGCCGCTTCCTCCTTTAAAGCTGTCGATGATGCGGACGACCTCGTAGGTCTCCAGCGCCGTCCTTTTAATCTCCAGGATCCGGTTGTTGCCCGTATCGCAGAGATACAGGGTATCGTCCTGCGCAAACAGTCCGGAGGGGTTTGAAAAGCCCTGTTCCAGTCCCAGATCCACCGCCGTATACACGCCTACCACCGTATAGGCGTCCGGCGAGTCCTGCACGTCCCCCCACCAGTCGTAATTATATGTATACTTTTCGTCCGAAGCGTCTGCCGTCAGGGGAAAGCTTAACATCATGACGGCGGCTGCCAAAACGATTCCGATTCTTCTTGTTATCTTTTTCATACGCCACCTCGTTCCCTGTTAATCCTTCAGACCGGAGCTCGCCATGGTCTCCAGAATCTGGCTCTCTGAGAAGATGAAGATCGCGATGGGAACCGCCATCAGCACCACGCTGACCGCCGCGCCCTGACCGGTTCTTGCGATACCGCCGCTCTGAATCTGCTGCATGGCGTATACGAGAGTCTTCTTTTCCTCCGAATAGATATAGGTTGACGCCTTGTTGTTCCAAAGGCCCTGCACCGAGAAGATGATCAGGGTCATCCACGCCGGTTTTACGTTCGGCATGACGATGCTCATGAAGACCTTCCACTCGTTTGCACCGTCGATCTTCGCCGCCTCGATCAGGGAGGTGGGAAGTCCTTCCATGAACTGCTTCATCAGGAACAGTCCCATGGGGGAGGCAAAGGCCGGGATGATGATGGCCCAGTAGGTGTCGATCCAGCCCAGTCCGTTCAGGATCAGGTAGTTGGGGATCGCCGTCACATATCCGGTAAACATCATCGCCACGGTGACCAGCTTAAAGAAGGTGGGCCCGCCGGGGAATTCGTACTTTGCAAGCACGAACGCCGCCATGGAGGCGATGATCAGGTGTCCCGCGGTTCCTACCGCCGTGATGAACACCGTGTTATACAGGTATCTGGAGAAGGTCACCCAGGATTTCCCCATGGTCACGAACAGATCCGAGAAGTTATCCGTCGTGGGATGCTTCGGCAGGATCGTCGGCGGGAACCGGAACAGCTCATCCAGCGGCTTCAGCGCGCTTCCCACGGAATAGATAATGGGGAAGGCCATCACCAGCGCCACCAGCGCCAGGAACAGATACAGGAAAAAGTCTCCCGCCACGGAGCGGTTCGGTTTCCTTCTCTTGATCAGCTTCTTGTGATATTCTTTTTCGATGTTTTCTTGTTTTTTCTTCTTGCTCATATCAGGTTCCTACTCTTCTCAACAGACTTTGAATTGCTTTGTTACACA
>JAMPIG010000047.1 GCA_023662875.1 Roseburia sp.
TTCGCTATTAATGCATCCATATTCCAAACACTCCTTTATTTTTTCTCCTACTGCCTGTGCTACTGGCGGAGGGAATGCATTTCCAATCATGCGGCACGCAGCGGTTTTCTTTTTCCCGAATGTCCATGTATCAGGAAAGCCCTGTATTCTAGCCATCATTCTGCTGGTCAGACGAGGCATCCCCTCAAAATCCGGCTCTGGTGCAGCATTAGCTACTCCTCGCCCATCTACTCCAAGTTCAGCCCACGCAGTTCTTGCTCTCACTGGACCAAGGTCAGGACCTCCATGCTTTTTTGAGCCGCCAACTAAAGTGGGAGCAATCTTATTCGCTTCCCTGGCCCATTTTTTAGCACCCTCCCATTTATTTTCTGCCATTAAATCATATAAGGATTCTCCAACTGTAGGCGCACAGCCCGGTTTCCCCTCTGGATATGAAAAAAATCCATTTTCATCTTTTCGTATCCCAACAACAACCACACGCGGGCGGAGTTGCGGCACTCCAAAGTCAGAAGCGTTTAACAATTTGATTTGAGTACTATATCCAAGCTTTTCAATAGATTTAAGAATGTGTTTGCGGTATTCATCAAAACCAGAGTCCAAAAAGCCTCTTACATTTTCCAGCATGACAGCCCTGGGTTTCATTTCCCGAATCAACCGAATCGCTTCCGGAAAAAGGTCACGCTCATCGTCTTTTCCTAACTGCTTTCCAGCAATTGAAAAAGGCGGGCACGGCACTCCGCCAGCTAATAAATCTATCCCTTGATAAGGTGTCCCATCAAAATCATGTACATCTGCACATATTACATTCCACTCCGGCCGATTGATTTTCAAAGTTTTACAATAATCTAATTCAAATTCAACAAGTGCAACATGAGTAAAGCCAGCCAATGCAAGCCCAAGAGCCTGTCCGCCGGCTCCTGCACAAATTTCAACGCAAGTTAATGGTCTTTGCATAATGCATCCTCCTACCTCCCTAATTCATTCCTACTGCTATGCATCAGCTTCATCATCTGCAAATTCCATAATATCTCCTATATTACAATCAAGCGTTTTACAAATCTTATGCAGGCTTTCCAATGAGACTGTTTCCCCTTTTCCCATTTTTGCCAAAACATTAAAGCTAATCCCTGCCACATCTTTTAAATCTGTACGATTCATCTTTCTATCTATCAATATTTTCCACAACTTATCGTAACATACAGACATTCTATATCTCCCAACATTTCTATATTCATTATTAATTTTTGATAGTATAACACAAAGTTACATATATATCAAGATAATCTCACGAAAAAAGGAGAGTTTTAGCTATATTTGCAGGCAACATTTGCAGACCCCATATCGCCCACATCAAAAGCCGGAAAGCTCACTGTTTATGCGGCTTCCCGGCTTTCCGCTAAAAATCTCACTCAATCTCGGCATATTTACTCTGTGCCCTAAACTATTTTGTTTAATGTTTGTTGCAAAAATACCGATATTTTACTTCAAATTACACAATTTATTTTAGCTTACTGATTTCTGTTGCCAAAGTGTTGCCATTTTCCTCTTTATTATGTTCCTTCCAAAATGGCAAACAATATGTTTCCCAAAACCCTTCTATCATGTCTACATCTATTGATTGACATAATGCTTGTCCCGATTTTGTAAAAACTACATTACCTACAGATATATCTTTCTGCCTAACAATTTCAAATTCCTTATCAAAGTAAATAATCTTTTCTGAAACTGCTTCAGCTTCAAGTGCATATCCAGAAGATAATACATTTAAATCCATCTCTTCTCACAAGAATTTATCCTACCCATTTTCCATTGATGTACACCTGTGTATTTTCGCTATTTTTGTTTTTATTCGCCATTATCGCACTTTTTCAAAGATATTGTACTCAAAATGCACTCACGCAAACAGCGTATTACCGCACATGGTACAACCTCTGTCACGCTTCATAATGCCCTTTACACGCAAAAATCACTACAACATCTTTTTCCACCGCATAGACAGTCCTGTGTTCTTCGTCAATTCGGCGGCTCCAGAAACCATTCAAATTCTCTTTCAGCGGCTCCGGCTTACCGATGCCCTCAAAAGGATTCCGCCGTATGTCCTTTATCAGCAAATTGATACGCTTTACAACCGATTGTCCGTCCTCTGCCATTCACAATAGTCTTCCTATGCGTCATAATCCCACTGTATCCGCTCTATCTACATAATCCCTTCATTCCTCTATCAGTTCGTGTTCCGCAAGCTTCAACCGTCCCGCCTTGTAATCTTCCATTTTCTTTTCCAGATATCGGATGTTGCTCTCGCTGTAAAAAGGATCCGGGTCTGCGGTAATTTCAAAGGGGATTCGCCTTTCCTGCGCTACCTTTGTACAGAAAATCGTGATTGCCGTTGTAAGGTTCATGCCCATTTTCCGGCAGATTTCTTCTACGGATTCTTTCAAATCTGCGTCTATGCGGAAATTTACACTTGTCTGCGCCATAGTATCTACCTCCTGCTGTTTTATTCCATTATAGCGTATTCATCAGCTTTGTAAAGTGTTTTCTTTGCATGTTTTATTGTTTTCTTTACATTATTCCTCGGCTTTGACAATTTCATTCTGTGTTGTCAGCCCTTTTCCTCTTCTAAAACACACCTGTCTAACGCATATTCCAAAAATATGCCTATCAGCTCATTCCTGCTGGATCTCGGGGATGAATCCCAGAGCCTCAGCTATGACATGACAGTCAGCAGTACGGCGATTGTCTTTACCAGATATATTATCCTGGAGTGGCTGCGCCGCAATGGCAATGACTAGAAGACCATCTGCGAACTGTTTTATGTCTGCTGTGACGATATCCAGGATATTAAACTGAGCACAGCATTGAAGCGGCTGATTAAAATCCTGTGTGATGGCATCAAAAACCGTGCCATCACTATCACGAGTGAAGTAAAAACACAACTGATCAACTGGTTTGTGTCCCAACCCGTATTTATTAAGGCTTTATACCCTGATTTGATGTGGGAAGTTTGAGATTATTATCTATGTTTAATGCTTTTTCAGAAGTTTTTTCTTCGCCATAGCGTTTTCTTTTTCTTATGCCTGAGTCCATGTTTACTGATTTTCTGTTACCAAAATGTTGCCACTACTCTCCCCAATAATCCTCTGTTTCCTTCATAGTAGTTTTTACCCCAAACAACTTCCGCATAAAATCCTCTTTCTCATTGTATATGTCTATAATCTTTACTGCATCAGCCTCTATTTGGTAAAGAGCATAATTATGCTGAATATACAACATCCTGTAATCACACGAAATACCCACAATGTTTTCTACGGATACACCTTTGTTTTCAAACTGCTGCAAATCCCGAAAGGAATTCGTCATTTCCCTGATAACTTTATTAGCTGTATCAATCCCAAGCTTCTGCGTCACATCTCGTCTAATCTGCTTTAGCTTCTCGCGGACATCTGGAGAATACTTTAACTTCTTCAATCCGCTGCCTCCAACTCTTTTTCTAATTCGTCTGCAGAAATCCAACCTTCTTTATCTGCCCGTTCCTCTGCTTTCTTCAGTTTGGAAAAAAGTGTATATGCAGCCCGATATCTGTCAAGTTCATCTATTTCAGCCATGGTTAGAATACCATATTCCCCATGTCCATTGCGTGTAAGGTACACTCGTCTTGAGATATCAACCTGCTTTAATACTTCTGTGTAATTCCTCAAATCTGAAATCGGCTTTATATTTGGCATAACATCATCTCCTCAATAGCTTTTTCTTTATTATACACATACCAGTATATTTTTACAAGTAAATTCACACGTATATTTGCGGGCAATATTTACAGCAGCAATATTTTCAGACCCCACATCGCCTACATCAAAACCCGGAAAGCTCGCTGTTTATGCGGCTTCCCGGGTTTCTGCTAAAAATCTCACTCGAATTCTATCGTCCCCGTAGGCTTCGGCGTAAAATCATAAAGCACCCGATTCACCCCCGGCACCTCATGGGTAATCCTGTCTACCAGATGGCACATCAGGTCATAAGGAATATTCTCCACCGTTGCGGACATGGCGTCGGTCGTATTGACCGCCCGGATGATAACGGACCACTCAAAGGAACGCTTCCCGTCCTTGATACCCGTAGACTTGAAGTCCGGCACTACAGTGAAATACTGCCACACCTTGCCCTCCAGACCGTTCTTCGCGAACTCCTCCCGCAGAATCGCGTCCGATTCGCGAACCGCCTCCAGTCTGTCCCGGGTAATCGCGCCGGGGCAGCGGACGCCCAGTCCGGGTCCGGGAAAGGGCTGGCGGTACACCATGCCGTCCGGAAGGCCCAGCTGCCTGCCCACTACTCGCACCTCGTCCTTGAACAGGATTTTTACCGGCTCAACCAGCTCAAAGTTCATATCCTCCGGCAGACCGCCCGCATTGTGATGCGCCTTGATGCCTTTCTCGCTCTCCAGAATATCGGGCCAGATCGTACCCTGGGCAAGAAATTCGATGCCGTCCAGCTTACGCGCCTCCTCGGCGAAAACCTCAATAAACTCGCCGCCGATAATCTTTCTCTTCCGCTCCGGCTCCGTAACTCCCGCCAGCTTATCCAGAAAACGATCCGTCGCGTCCACGTAAATCAGGTTCGCCTTCATCTGGTTCCGGAACACCTCGATCACCTGCTCCGGCTCTCCCTTCCGCAGAAGGCCATGATTCACATGCACACACACCAGCTGCTGCCCTACCGCCTTAATCAGGAGCGCCGCGACCACGGAGGAATCCACTCCGCCCGACAACGCCAACAGCACCTTCCTGTCGCCTACCTGCGCCCGAATCTCCGCGATCTGCTCCTCGATAAAGGCATCCGCCAATTCGGGAGTCGTAATCCTTACCATATCCTCCGGTCTTCTGTCCGCCGCCATTTTTCGTACCTCCGTTTTCTCTTCTTTTCTCTTTCGCCTTACTTCTCATTCCGCCGACTTCCGTCGGCTCCGCTCTGTACGCTTCCGGAACCTTTCCCGGAGTCGGACGCGGAGCCTGTACTCCAGGATTTCCCGTAAAAGTAAGGAGCCGATTCCACGATCCGATTGCACCATAAAAATTATATCGAAAATGCTTGCGGAAATCAACATCAACTCTAAGACACGCCAAAATTTTGTGATTTTTGCAACGGTTATTTCAAAATGCCCTGGTATAACATTTTCGCGTAACCGAACTGCTATAAATTTGTAACACATAAGGCAAGCGGACACGCATGCGGCGAACCTTTGGTTAGCTTGCACATACTGCCCAGCAGATTCAGTATGAAAATTCTTGATTTTTCCACTTGTTGCATTTTTCGCAAATGTGTTATGATCAGATTGGATTTACGGTTCACGGCGGCCTGTGGAACCTGAGATCGTCCATTTCCACCGTCAGTTCGAGACCTTCCTGACGTAAAACAAAACTAAAGGAGAAGAAAAATGAATCAGAAAGTATTGTATACCGTTCACGCGGCAGTCATTGCCGCTCTTTATGTTGTGCTGACCCTGCTGGCCAACACTCTGGGACTGGCGAACTACGCCGTTCAGCTCCGCTTTTCGGAGGCCCTTACCGTTTTACCCTATTTTACGCCCGCCGCCATACCGGGACTCTGCGTCGGCTGTCTGCTCTCCAATATTCTGACGGGCTGCGCTCTTCCGGATATTATCTTCGGGACGCTGGCAACCCTGCTGGGAGCCGTCCTTTCCTATCAGCTGCGGCAGCATAAATGCCTTGTCCCGCTTCCGCCGATCCTGGCGAACACCCTGATCGTACCCTTCGTACTGCTGTATGCCTATGGAATCCGGCCCCTTTGGTTTTCCTTCCTTACGGTCTGCGCTGGTGAGATTCTGTCCTGCGGCGTCCTGGGGATGCTGTTGCTCGGCATATTGCAGAAGTATCGGCGATATCTCTTCCCCACCCTTACTCCCTTCTGAGATAAGTGATAAAGGTGTTTCCGTTTTCCTCAAACCAGGCCGCCGAATCGTTCATCCCCTTCTTATACAGCCTTCCCGTGGAAGGCTCCATAATGACGACGTTATATTCGTTAAAGCCCGTGACCAGAACCGCCTCCCCGTTCTCCAGGAGCGCCAGGACGGGGAGATCCTGGTTGACGAAATAAAGCATGTCGTCCAGGCTGCAGCCTGTCATATCCAGAATCTCCGCGCCGTCCAGATTCTCTTCCAGAATCTCCGGCACAGTTTTCCCCTGGGCCAGCAGATATTCCGAGTTGCGCACCAGCCCTTCGTAGCGGAAGATCGTATCCAGGCAGGCCGCAAGACTGTCCCCGGCCTCCGTCTTTTCCGGCTCCTTGATCGCCATGATCTGGTTCCGGGTCACTCGATTTCCCCGCAGCCAGATCTGTCGGCCGCTGTCGTTGATGACGACGCCGGCCGTATCCGAAGCCAGGTTTACAGCCTCCGCAGGGAAATCAAAAATTCCGTCTACACCATACGGACCGTAGACATAGTATCTGGTCTTCTGCTCCGTTGGCAGCATCAGGATTCTGCCGCCCTCGTATACTACCTCCTTGGGCGTCAGAATTTTAATATTTTTCACATCGATATCGCTCTTGATCCGAATCTGGACGTATCGCTCGTAGATATCGATATCCGCCGCCACAACCACGTTTTTCCCGGCCTTTGTCTCGACGCTGTTCATGATATGATCCTGTTCGATCTCCTGGTAGGTTCCATCCTCCCGCTTTCTGAGCCTCTCCAGCACAATCTGGTTTTCCTCTACGGTACAGCCTGTCATATAGATATCCGGCTGACTGTATTCCTTCAACAGCTCTCCTCCGGAATCGCAGATACTGATTTTATACATGGGAAAAAAGATTCTCCCGGAGCTGTCCTGGCGGATATCCTCCATCCGGGCCGTCCCGTAGATAATATCCTCATCCATAAAGGCCAAGGGCAGAAGCGCCTCGCCCTCCGCCGCCTGAATCTGGCTTCTCCGGTCATTATTCAGATTCCGGATATTGAGCGCGCCGCTGTGGTAGATGTCTTCCTCCTCCGACCAGATGATGATTCTGTGATTCTCCGAAACGCGGAGACTGCCGCTTCGATTGGCATCTACAATCCTGGTGCCGACCTTTTCCGACAGGTTGATCCCGTATACCATATCGTTCCACTGCAGATAAAGCAGCCCCTCCCGGTTCAGATACAGAAGCCTGTCAATCTCCGCCTCCAGGACGGACCAGGTCTTGTCCGAGGGAATATAGATCAGCTCCTCCACAGTATTCAGGCTGCTGTTATAGGTACAGACCTGTACTCCGACCTCGCCCTCGTGTCTTCCGCGGTTCATATAGCCGTAAACCGCAAACTGAACGTTTCCTCCCTCGTCCACATCCAGAATCTTAATTGAATGTCCGCCGTAAAGGGTTCGGGCGTCAGCGTTATCCTCATCGTAAAACCGGAAGAGCACAGCCAGCCGGTTCGTGGTGATATCGTAGCTGAACAGGCCGCCCGCCGCCTCAAAAACAAGAATATTGCCGTCCTCGCTCTCCCGCATGGGGACATCCGTCCCTGTGATTCCCAGCAGGATCTTATCGTTTCCGTACATCTCGGCGGGATCCGGGATCTGGGTCATGGTTCTCTCATAATCCAGCAGATACATTCTCTCGGCAGAGTAACGAATCCGATAATACTCCTCTACCATATAGTACGTCGTTTCCTTCCCCTCCGAGGTCGAGACCATATAATCCACCAGGAAGGAAGCGGTCTGGCCCGCGATTTCCTTCAGCCGATACACCGGCTCGCCGATCTCCCGGACGTTCAATTCTCCCCAGGTAATCTGCCGGAAGCTGCTGTGAATATTTACCTTGTGGAAGCTGCTGTTATCCTCCAGTCTGGCGTTGGTCTCCAGATACTTCGTCAGCTCCCTCGCCGCCTCCCGGTCGTACAGCCGCTGATGAAAATCAACCACATAGGCCAGCTTCTCCTCCGCGTGGAGAGAGTCGCTCCAGACGGCCTTCGTATAATAATAAACCTCCCGGCTTCCCTCTAACTCCAAAATCAGGGCCAGAGAGTACTCCCCGCCGGAATCGATCAGATCCTTCAGCGCCAGCCGCCCCTGGATCCGACCCCTTCTTGTTTCATATTCAGTGACCTCCGTATTCTCAATCAGCCGGGAACCATCCAGATTCCTGACCTCGATGGAGATTCTGGTAACCTCCGCCCCATAAGTATCGATCCGAAAGTCCGTATCCCGGTTTTTCCCCAGCACGGTTACGGTATCCCGCTGAAAGGCCGTGTCCATAGTCTGTACATATCCGTGAAGCTGGTTGTAGGCTGTCCCGTTTAATTCCATGCTGACAAGAGGCAGGGAGGCCGGAGCCATCTCCACCGTCAGGTTGTCATGTCCCTTATTCATGATTCTGCAGATCACAAACAGCGATAATAAAAAGACGGCTGCGAAAACGACAGATTTTATCACGCTTTTTTTCATGCCAATACCCCTATGCCCGCCTCCGGCGGGCACTAATTTCATAATTTGGAAGTTTACTTCCAAACTTGTCGCCATGCCATTCCTGGCACAAATGGCCATGAAAGCCTATGGCAGCAAGTTGATTCACACAAAACGCCATAGGGCGATGTTTTGGTGCCCGCTGTCTCGGATTTTGGCAAGAGATGCCAAAATCTCTCGCGCAAAGCAAACCGGTTCTTCCGGGATTTCCCGCTACCCTGAAAAACTCTTCCCCAACAGTCTCTGCAGCTCCGGCTCCACGTGCAGGAAACGCATCGCCTCCTCCGGGGAGAAAGCCTTACCCCGCGGTCGCATACCTGTCCTCTTTACCGCCCGAATCAACAGATTCTTCGGGGTATGTTCCAGGTCGATGAACTCCAGGATCTGCGTATCGTACCCCTGCTGCTCCAGAAGCTCCGCTCGCAGCGCATCTGTAATCAGCGCGGCCATCCTCTCCCTGATCACCCCGTATTTCAGAATCGGCTGCAGGGTCTCGCAGCGAATCTGACCGTTCAGCTCATGCTGGCAGCAGGGTACTGCCAGGATAACTTCCGCTCCCCACCTTACCGCCTTCTCCAGAGCGTAATCCGTCGCCTTATCACAGGCGTGGAGGGAGACCACCATATCGACCTTCTCCTCGCCTGTATAGTTCATAATATCTCCCACCTGGAAATCCAGGCGGTCATATCCCAGCTCCTCCGCAAGCCTCCCGCAGCGCCGGATTACGTCCTCCTTCAAATCCAGACCCGTCACCCGGATATCCCGCTTCTGCAGCTGATGAAGATAATAGTACATGGCAAAGGTCAGATAGGACTTCCCGCAGCCGAAGTCGATAATCCGGATGGTACGGTCTCCGGGAAGTATATCCAGAATATCCTCGATGAATTCCAGATAGCGGTTGATCTGCCTGAACTTATCATAATAAGCCTTTACCACGCGGCCGTCGGGAGTCTGGACGCCCAGCCCTACGAGAAAGTCCGCCGGCTGCCCCTCGGGCAGAATATAGCGTTTGATCCGGTTATGGCTGAAATCCTTCTGCGTCGAGGCCCCCTCCGCCCCCGCGTTTTTTCTCCTCTTTACCGTAGCCTTGCCCTTTTTGCTGATCAGCAGGGTAATCTCCTCTTCCTCGCAGACGACCTGGGCCTGGCGGAACAACTCCTCCAGATAGCCTTGAAGCCTGTCCGTCATAGGGGCCGCCTCCAGATTTGTATGGAAGACCTGCTTCCCGCGGTAAAGGGTTTCCTGGAAGACAAGGCTTCCCCCAAGCCGCACCGGGCGAATCTTTACCTTCTCCGCCCGGGACGCGTCCCGGGTATTGCTCAGGGTAATCCGTATCAGTTTTTCGTTCAGCGTCCGCTGAAAAATCTCCCTGTAATCTTCCATCCCATGTCCCTCGAAAGCCGCGATACCGCCCTGTTCCCGATACGCCCCAAACCTCTGTACCCCATAACCGGGAAATGTCTGATTCACGCCTCGCAAAATTTTCCGTCGTTCAGAATAAAATGCCGTACAGTCCCCGCCTCCCGCCGTGGCGGCGCTTGTAAACCTCATCACATAAAAGAATCATGATCATATCCTCGGACGGGCAGTTCTCCTCTTCCCGCTCCAGGGTTTTCCTCATGGAACCCGCCAGCGCCCGAAGACTGTACTTATCCGGATACTCGTCGTAGATCATGCTGCCCTCATAATCCGTTTTATCCAGCATCTCGGCGATCCGTCTCTGATATCGCCTGACGTCCTCCGGATAGGTCTGCTGCAGATACTCCAGATCCTTCAGCAGCTGTGCCTCCTGTCCCTGTCCGAAATAGCCCGGATAGGTCATATAAAAAGGAAGGGGCCCGTTCCAGCCCCTTACCTCTTGCTCCATAGACGGCTGTGACAGTTTCGAATGAAATTCCATATGCGTTCCCGAAAATCTCTTTTTAACAGCATATGCAGCTTCCTGCCCGTTCGTTCCTGCCGTCTTTTATCGCAGTACCTGTATTCTTGCTATCGCACGCTGGAGAGCCGTCTCCGCTCTCACAAGATCCGTCTCGGGAGTCTTTGAGCGAAGTCTCTCCTCCGCGCGCTCCCGGGCCGCCTCCGCCCGATCCGCGTCAATTTCCTCCGGCCACTCGATAATCTCGGCCAGAATCGTTACCCTGTCCGGAAGGATTTCGGCAAAGCCCGCGTGAAGCGCGGCCGTCCTGTTTTCCTCCGCCTCGGTGATATCCAGTCTTCCCGGCTTCAGGATCACGGTAAGCGGTACATGTCCCGGCAGTACTCCGATCTCTCCCTCTGTGGTATTAAACTCCACCATTTCGACCTGATTCTCATAAAAAATCCTGTCCGGTGTAATAACCCGCAGAAGAAAGCTGCTCTTATCCGCCATCTTCTATCATCCTCCTGTCGCTTCCCGTCCTGCCTCAGGCGCAATTCCCGCGCCTGAAACAGTCATTTTGGGAAAAGGTTCTCGGATCTATTTCCTTACCTTCGCCAGAACGTCGTCGATACCGCCCACGTTCAGGAAATAGCTCTCCGGAATATCGTCGTGCTTTCCTTCCAGGATCTCCTTAAAGCCGCGGATCGTCTCGCTGATCGGCACATATTTTCCTTCCAGTCCGGTAAACTGACCCGCCACAAAGAAGGGCTGGGACAGGAATCTCTGCACCTTGCGGGCGCGGGAAACCACCAGCTTATCCTCCTCGGACAGCTCGTCCATACCCAGAATCGCGATAATATCCTGCAGCTCCTTATATCTCTGCAGAATCTCCTGGACGCCTCTGGCCGTCCTGTAATGCTCTTCCCCAAGGATTCTGGGATCCAGGATACGGGACGTGGACTCCAGCGGATCCACCGCCGGATAGATGCCCAGCTCCACGATAGAACGGGACAATACCGTCGTCGCGTCCAGATGGGCGAAGGTCGTCGCAGGCGCGGGATCCGTCAGGTCGTCCGCAGGCACATAAACCGCCTGTACGGAGGTAATGGATCCGTTCCTGGTCGATGTGATACGCTCCTGCAGAGCGCCCATCTCCGTCTGCAGCGTGGGCTGATATCCCACCGCGGAGGGCATACGGCCCAGCAGAGCCGACACCTCGCTGCCCGCCTGGGTAAAACGGAAGATGTTATCGATAAACAGCAGCACGTCCTTTCCGCCCTTGTCACGGAAATACTCCGCCATCGTCAGGCCGGTCAGGCCGACGCGCATTCTCGCCCCGGGGGGCTCGTTCATCTGACCGAAGACCATGGTGGTCTTATCGATAACCCCGGACTCCGTCATCTCATGATAGAGGTCGTTACCCTCACGGGTACGCTCGCCAACGCCGGTAAACACGGAATATCCGCCGTGCTCTGTGGCGATATTACGGATCAGCTCCTGGATCAGCACCGTTTTTCCTACGCCGGCACCGCCGAACAGACCGATCTTACCGCCCCTCTGATAAGGGCAGAGCAGATCTACCACCTTGATTCCCGTCTCCAGAAGCTCCGTCTCCGTAGACTGCTCCTCGAACGCGGGTGCCGCCCTGTGAATCGGCTCGTAGCTTACATCCTCCGGCGCGGGCTTATTATCGATCGGCTGCCCCAGCACATTAAAAATACGTCCCAGCGTCTTCTCTCCTACCGGAACGGAAATGGGAGCGCCGGTCGCGACCGCATCCATCCCTCTGACCAGTCCGTCGGTACTGCCCATGGCTATGCAGCGGACGGTATCGTCGCCCAGATGCTGCGAAACCTCCACGGTCAGTTGGCCGCCATCCCTGGTAGGAATACGAATCGCTTCGTTAATCTCGGGAAGCTTACCCTCGTCGAAACGGATATCCAATACCGCTCCGACGACCTGGGTAACCTTACCCCTGTTTTCTCCTGCCATTTCTACCTCTTTCCCGCCCGCTTTACGCGGGCGTAAATCTTAATTCCATTCGCCGACAAAGCCGGCACATACAATTAGCGCCAGTCCTTAGCCAAGAGCCTCCGCACCCGCGATAATCTCCGTCAGCTCCTGTGTGATGGAACCCTGGCGCGCCCTGTTGTACTTCAGCGTCAGGTCGCTTATGATCTCCTCCGCGTTGCTTGTCGCGTTATCCATCGCCTGCATCCGGGCACCGTTCTCGCTGGCTGACGCTTCCATCAGCGCTCCGTAGATCTGGCTTGTCACATACTTGGGGACAATCAGATCCAGTGCCTCCACATCCTCCGGCTCAAAATTCATAATGGCCTTGGGGCCGCCCGCCGTCTCTTCCTCCTGCTCCACAGCCGGATCCACCGGCAGCAGCTTCAGCAGGGTGGGAATATGGCTTACCGTATTTTTAAACGAGGTATAAGCCAGATAGATCTCGCCTACCTCGCCCTCCGCAAACGCCCTGAGCAGCTCCGCGGAAAGCGCCATCGCATCGGCGTAAACCGGACTGTCTACAATGTCATTATTGCATTCCCGCAGCTCATAGCCGTAACGCCGAAAAGCCTCGCGCCCCTTATTTCCCAGGGAGTAAATCACCAGCTCGTCCTTCTTCCACTCCGGATGCCTTGTGATCAGCTTGATCACATTGGAATTATAGCCGCCGGCCAGTCCTCTGTTCGAGGTGATTACAATCACAGCCTTCTTCGGAGAAGCTCCCGCCGTCAGATATCGATGCTCGATATGCCCTACGCGCCTCAGGATACTGTTTACCGTATCGTACATACAGTGGAAGTAATCCTTCGAGCGCTCCGCGTTTGCCCTGGCACGCTGCAGCTTGACGGTAGAGACCAGCTTCATCGCCTTAGTGATCTGCTGCGTCCCCTGAATACTGCTTTTGCGGCGTTTTATGTCACGCATTGATGCCATAGTTTTAAGTCTCCTTCAATTAGCTCCATGACGCGATAAACTCTTCGATCGCCTTTTTCAGGATGCCTTCTGTCTCTTCCGAAATCACCTTCTCGGAGGCGATGTTTCCGGGTACTTCCGGATACTTGGTATCCAGGAACTCGAAAAGCTCCGTCTCGAACCGGGTGATATCCTCTACCGGAATCGACAGCAGATATTTATGGGTCACGGCATAGATGATGATAACCTGGTACTGCACCGGCATAGGCTTATACTGAGGCTGTTTTAAGACCTCCTTGATTCTCTCGCCCTGAGCCAGCTTTTCCTTGGTGTCCGCATCCAGCTCGGAGCCAAACTGCGCGAAGGAAGCAAGCTCCCTGTACTGCGCAAGCTCGGTACGGATGGGCGCTGCGATTTTCTTCATCGCCTTGATCTGAGCCGCGCCTCCTACACGGGACACGGAAAGTCCGGCGTTGACCGCGGGGCGGAAACCGGAGTTAAACATCTCCGTCTCCAGGTAAATCTGACCGTCCGTAATCGAGATCACGTTGGTCGGGATGTACGCGGAAACGTCTCCCGCCTGCGTCTCGATAATCGGGAGCGCCGTCAGGGAGCCGCCGCCGTATTCCTCGCTCATTCTCGCCGCTCTCTCCAGCAGCCTGGAATGCAGATAGAATACGTCGCCGGGATAAGCCTCACGCCCGGGCGGACGACGAAGCAGCAGGGAGAGGGTACGGTATGCGGTGGCGTGCTTGCTCAGGTCGTCGTACACGACGAGAACGTCCTGCCCCTTCTCCATCCATTCCTCACCGATCGCGCAGCCCGAATAGGGCGCGATGTACTGCAGCGGCGCCAGGTCGCTGGCCGTTGATACCACGACCGTGGTATAAGCCATAGCCCCGTGCTCCTCCAGTGTTTTTACAATATTGGCGATGGTCGATGCCTTCTGGCCGATCGCCACATAAATACATTTTACGTTCTGTCCCTTCTGATTAATGATCGTATCGATCGCGATCGCCGTCTTACCGGTCTGGCGGTCGCCGATGATCAGCTCACGCTGGCCCCTTCCGATGGGTATCATGGCGTCGATGGCCTTGATACCGGTCTGCAGAGGCGTATCCACGCTCTTTCTTGTGATAACGCCGCTCGCAACACGCTCGATCTTACGATAACCCGACGCCTGGATCGGCCCCTTGCCGTCCAGAGGCTGTCCCAGCGAGTTTACGACACGTCCCAGCATAGCGTCTCCGACGGGTACTTCAACCACTCGTCCGGTGGTCTTGACCGTATCCCCTTCGTTGATGTTCCTGGCGCTGCCGAGAAGTACCACGCCGACATTATCCTCTTCCAGATTCAACACCATGCCGTATATCTCGCCGGGGAACTCCAGAAGCTCGCCCTGCATGGCCTTTTCCAGTCCATGGACGCGGGCAATGCCGTCAGCCACCTGGATGACCGTACCCACATCGGACACATCCAGCGAAGACTCGTACCGCTTGATCTGATCCTTAATCACTGAACTTATTTCTTCCGGTCTTAAATTCATGGATCTGTCGCACCTTTCTTTCAGCCGGTCATCCCAGCTGAATCTGTAATAATTGTTTCGTCAAATTGTTTAATCTTGTACGGATACTGCTGTCCACAACCCTGTCGCCGATCCGGATCACCATTCCTCCGATTACGGAAGGGTCTGTCCTGTAATGCATCTCCATCTCGCGGTATCCGCCCGTCTCCAGCAGCCTTGCCCTGACGGCTTCCTTCTGCGCCGCCGAAAGCTCGACGGCCGCGGTCACATAAGCCACGCCGATCTTTTGCTGTTCCTTTACCTTGTCCGTAAAATACGCAAAGATCGCCGGGAGTTCTCCGTAACGCTCCTTGGAAACGACGATATTCAGGAAATTCGCCAGCTCGTCGCTGACCCGTCCCCGAAAGACTGTGTCAACGACCTGGAGCTTCTCCTGCTTCGGAATGCCCGGATGCTTCATCAGCTCGTCAAACTGAGGGTTGGCCGTCAGAATCTCCTGAAGAACCCTGATCTCCTCCAGCAATTCCCCGGGCCTTTCCGCGTCGGCCTCCGCCGCCGCTTCAAACAAGGCCTCCCCGTATGTGTCAGATACTAACTTAGCCATGTTTTATCACCCATTTCCTTCAAGGTTTCATCGATCAGCTGATTCTGCACGTTGGTATCGATCGACGCCGCAACCACCTTCCCGGCCATCATCGAAGCGACGGAAATGATTTCCTGTTTTACTTCGTCGGACACCTTCTGCTTCTCCAGCTCAGCCTCGACCCTGGCTCTCTCCAGAATACGCGCCGCCTCTTCCTTCGCCTGCGCCACGATTTGAGTCTCGTTATTCAGAGCCTTCCGCCGCGCCTCGCTGAGAATCCCTTCCGCTTCCTTATTGATCTCCTTCAGCTTCGCTTCATAATCCGCCTTCAGACGATCCGCCTCTTCCATATTCTGTCTTGCCGTCTCCAGCTCGGTACGGATTTTATCCTTACGGCCGTTCAGCATCTTCCTGACAGGATTAAACAGAAGAAAGCTCATCAAAAGGAAGAGGACAAAGATTGCGATCATCATGAGACAGGCATCAGCGATCAGCTGCCAGTCCAGGTCGAAAAGTCTCGCCATCCCCTGAACCTCTGTTAAAAGTATCATTCTCTGCCTCCTTTCTGCCTTCTAAATCGGTGCAATTAACGCGCCCTTTTAAGGCAGAAGAGGTTTTACGAACATCAGCAGAAACGCGATCAGCAAGCCGTAAAGTCCTGTGGTCTCGGCAACCGCCTGGCCTAAGAGCATCATGGTTCTGATCTGTGACTGTGCGCCGGGATTCCGTCCCACAGCAGCCGCGGCATGGCCCGCCGCAATACCCTGGCCCACGCCAGGTCCGATACCGGCGATAACAGCCAGTCCCGCGCCAATTGCAGAGCATCCTAAAATAAAGTTCTCGTTGAAATCCATTTTTCTTTCCTCCTGAAATTATAATATCGTAAATTGATGGATTACCTTCTTGTACCGTCCCCGATCTCGTTCGCGATATAAGTCATGGTCAGCATACAAAATACGTATGTCTGAATTGCCCCCGAAAACAGATCCAGATAGATGTGCAGCGCCGCAGGCCATATGACGGCGAACCATCGCAGGAGTCCGTAGACAAGAGCCAGCATGATAGTCCCTGAAAGCACGTTTGCGAACAAACGCAGGGAAAGAGATATCGGCACCGCTATATTGCTGATCAGATTGATGGGAACCCAGATGGGCAGCCATTTCGGCAGCGGCGAGCACATATCTTCCCAGATGGTCATGGGCTTCTGATATTTCCACTTGTTCACATGGATCATCGTAAAGGTGATCAGAGCCAGCGGCAAAGTCACGCCGTAGTCGGCTGTAGGCGGCCTCAGTCCAAGCAGACCTGAAATGTTGCTGAACAGGATAAAAACGAACACCGTGCCGATATAGTTGTAAAACCTCGGCGCCGCCTGTTCCATGGATGTGTCTACCATACCGTCCAGCTTCTCCACAATCAGTTCCACCACGTTCTGAAAGCCCCCGGGCACTTCGGCAGCCCTGGCGATACATCGGTTCGCCGCCACCGCGAAACCCACGAGAACCAGCATCACGATCAGGATACATACATGCGTCGTTGTTATCCAGACTTCATGGCCGAAAAAGGAATATTGAAATATTCCATGGATCATAAAATCCACTTCGCCCCCGCCGGATAACAAAATTCCATGTTCCATACTCTCACCTCCTTCTTTTCAGTTTTCAGATACCTCCTGCGGACATTCCTCCTCAGGAAGCGCCTGGGGAACCGGATCGGTCTCCCCGAACAGCTTATTAAAAAATTTATGGGTAAGCGGCTGAAGATAAGCCGTTACTTTCATACTCATATACCCCAGAAACACGATCAGCGTATCCAGGATTCCCGTCAGCGAGACGACGCCCAGTATCACAATCAACATCAGATACCGGAACACATACCCTCTGGCAATCGTCTTCGCGGCAGCCTCGCCTGCCGACAGCGCCCGATCCAGCGTCCGCGCCATATGTACGCAGTTCACCGCGGCAAACAGGATCCCGAACCAAAGGCTCTGGGCATACCTGACCTGATTCCCGGCCAGAAAGAAACCCGCAATCTGACAGATCAGTCCGAACAACAGCATACCCGTATGCATTTCCAGAAGTATTCTATCCGTCCTTTTCAGAAGTTTTATCATCTTTTCCGTCATCATCCCCGAAAATCTGATTTATGGTCCGGTAGGCCGCCTGCGCGCCTCCGACCGCCCCGACAAAAAACAGAATCACCGTAAGAAAGGAGGTCCCCAGCTTATGATCCAGCCAGACCCCCAGCGCTGTCGTCATTCCGATTGCCGTGATCATAATCAGTCCCAGCTGCGTGATCAGCGTCAGCGTCTGAAACGTTTTCTTTTTGTCATCCTTTCTTGGCCTCATGTAGAAGATTATATCCAATTTTGTCAAAATTGTCTAGCCTTCTCTTTGTTTTTCTTCGGATACACATTGACTTGCGGCCGACGGGGTTGTAGTATTTTTTTAAGGGCACAGACAAACCGCTCGGAAGACACCAAAGAAAGGAACCTCAGACTATGAATATCTCTTCTCTTTACCGCCGCCGTCTGATTCCCGCGGAATGCATTCTCTTAAAGGATGACGTGATCGTGGAGCAGAACGACGAATACCTTGTCACGAAGTGGACGACCCTCCGCCCCAAGCCAGATTTCTCCCATGGATGCTCCTGCTATTTCTTCCGGGAGGGACTCAAAGTCAGCAAGATCTACCGGGCGGACAGCTCCCTGCTCTACTGGTACTGCGACGTCGCGGCCTTCTCCCACAACGCGGCGGAGCAGTCCCTCACCGTCACGGATCTGCTGGCGGACGTGATCCTGTATCCGGACGGCCGCGTACAGGTCGTGGATCTGGACGAGCTGGCCGAGGCCCTGGAGCGCGGACTGCTCACAAAAGAGCAGATGTCCTCCTGCCTGCGCAGTCTGAACTATCTGCTCTCCCTGATCTACCGCGATAAATTTGACCGTCTCCAGGCACCTTTAAACCGGCTGGAACTCTGAGTCAATCTGTCCAAATAAGCCGCTGGCCGACATGAGGCGCGGTCGTCCGACTCCTTGCTCAGGATCCGCTCTTTCCTTAATAGAATACATGGCCGCCGATATTGATCCCCGTCAGTCCTTCGATGGGCGTCCGGAAAAACACGCAGGTTCCCACGTTGGTAACCCCCGACATGGCCTCGTCGGCGGCCTGATAGCAGCTCTGCGTCGCCTTGCCGGTAGCCAGCGCCAGCTCCAGCCTGCCGCTGGCCACCGGTGAAAACTGGCGGCTCTGATAGATTACGCCCAGAACCGTGTTGGGAAACTTGGAGCTTAAGACCCGGTTGATGACCACGCTGCCCACGGCCACCTTCCCCTCGTAGGGCTCCGCCCCCGCCTCGCAGTAAATCAGATTCGCCAGAAGATACCGGTCGTTCTCCGTAAAGACGATATCCGAGATATTCCGCCATGTACCGTTGGCCGCCGCCCGGGAGAGAGCCATCTCCTCCGCGAGCTTCTTCCGCAGAACCTCCAGATTTTCCTCTTCCGCCTTGATTTTATCCTCGTACTCCCTGGCCCGCTGCTCCGCGTCCGCGATCTGGTCGCCGTACTGGGCGATCGAGCCCGAGGTCTTGCTGATCAGTCCGGCAATCTTGCTTCTCTCCGCCTCTACCTCTACCTTCAGGTTATCCAGCTCCGTCTTTTCTCTTTGGAGCCGCGCCTCCTCCTGCTCGATATAAGCCCGGTTCTCCATAAACTCATTCATCTTACGCCGATCGTAGGCCGCGATCCTTTCGATATAATCCGCTGCGTTCAACAGCCCCGCAAGGCTGTTCTCCTTCAGCAGGGCGGAAAGGTAGCTGTCCTCCTTGCGCTCGTACATATCCCGGGTTCTGGCTACCATGCATTCATATTGCCATGCTTCCGTCGCCCTTGCCTCCTCCAGGGCCGCCTGGGCGTCCAGGATCTCCTGTTCCTTCTCCGCGATCTGACGTTCCAGATCCTCCAGGTTCGCCCTCACCTGGCTCAGCTGCTCGTTCAGCTTGTTCAGCTCCCTCTTCAGATCCTTCTGCTCTCCCTTCAGGCCCTCCAGCTGGCTCTCGTTCCGTTTTCTCTCTTCCTCCAGCTCCCGCCGTCTCTCCTCCGCTTCGTTAATCTGCTGCTGTGTGCTGGAGGTTGCAGACGCAACAATCACACCGGGGGGCGTCTTTACCTCTCCGATGTCCCTGAATGCCACGATAAGGGCGATCACTGCTATTACAACCGCCGTTTTTTTTCTGAACCTCCTCACTGCCGCGTCCTTCCTTTTCTCCCTTTCTCCATCTCCGCCATGCCCCCGCGACGGCCGCCTTCCGATGCCGCGGGACGGCGAGCTCCCGAAGGCCGGGGCCTCCTGCCGTTTACGGGAAGCCGCCTGTCTGAACCGGATACCTACACGGTTATATGGATCTGCCGACCCGAACGGGAATAGGCGACATACCGCACCCCCGCCGCGTCAAACATCCTCTTGGAGGCTCGGTTTGCCGACGTTCCCTCGTATTTATCGCTGTCGTAAACCACTGTCCGGATTCCCGCCTGAATAATCGCCTTGGCGCATTCGTTGCAGGGGAACAGGGAAACGTACAGCTTTGTCCCCTCCAGCGAGCCGCCGCGGTAGTTCAAGATCGCGTTCAGCTCCCCATGGGTCACAAAGGGATACTTTGTCTCCAGGTCGCCGCCCTCCCGCTCCCAGGGGAATTCGTCGTCCGAGCAGCCCTGCGGGAAGCCGTTGTAGCCCATGGACAAAATCTTGTTGTCGCTGCTGACAATGCAGGCGCCCACCTGCGTGCTGGGATCCTTGGAGCGCATCGCGGAAAGATGAGCCACCCCCATAAAGTACTCATCCCAGCTGATATAATCTTCTCGTTTCATCTCTGTCTCCGTCTTTTGCAGCTTTTCCCGGTTCAGTCTTTTCCCGGGTTCGTCAGATCGCTTCCGATCTTGCCGCAGTCCGCCGCAAAGTTCCTGTCCTCTTACTTCGTCCCGAAGATCCGGTCTCCCGCATCCCCCAGACCAGGAACAATATAGCCGTGGTCGTTCAGCCTTTCGTCCAGCGCGCCCACATAGATATCCACGTCGGGATGCGCTTTCTCCATGGCCGCAATGCCCTCCGGCGCGGCGATAATACACATGAAATGAATATTTTTACAGCCCTTGTCCTTCAGCATCTGGATCGCCGCGATAGAGGAGCCGCCCGTCGCCAGCATAGGATCCACCACAAACACCTCGCGCTCCGCGCAGTCCGCGGGCAGCTTGCAGTAATACTCCACCGGCTTTAAGGTCTCGGGATCCCGATACAGGCCGATGTGCCCTACCTTCGCCGCCGGAATCAATGTCAGCATACCGTCCACCATGCCGAGTCCGGCCCGCAGAATCGGCACGACCGCCATCTTCTTTCCGCGAAGCTCCTTCACAACGGTTTTGCAGATCGGCGTCGTAATCTCCACATCGTCCAGCTTCAGATTTCTGGTCGCCTCGTAGCAGATCAGCATGGCGATCTCGCCTATGGTCTGCCTGAAATCCTTGGTTCCGGTCTCCTCCCTGCGGATGAGACCGATTTTGTGCTGAATCAAGGGATGATCCATGATAACTACTTTTGCCACTTTCTTTTCCTCCTGATTGTATATTTTTATAATTTTTTGTCAACCGTCTCGCGGCAGCCCGGCTCACTGCCCGCGGGAATCATTCTCGATCAAATCCACCCGGCGGCGGTGACGCTCCTCGCCGGAGAAGGGCGTATTCAGGAAGGTATCCACAATCTCCAGCGCGAGATTCTCGCCCAAAATGCCAGCCCCCATAGCCAGAATATTGGCGTCGTTATGAAGCCTTGTCAGCTTTGCGGACACGGTGTCCGAGCAAAGCGCACAGCGGATTCCCCTTACCTTGTTAGCCGCGATGCTGATCCCGATCCCCGTAGTACAGATCAGAATTCCCTTCTCACAGCTTCCCTCCGCCACAGCGTTCGCCACCGCCCGCGCATAGACCGGATAATCCACCGACTTTTTGTCGGGACAGCCCATATCCTTATACTCCAGCCCCTTTTCCTCCAGATGGCGGATCACCCTTTCTTTTAAATCGTACCCGCCGTGGTCGCATCCTATCGCTATCATCTTCGTCCCTGCCTTTCTGTTCTGTCTTTCTGTTCTGTCTTTCTGTTCTGCCTTTCTGTTCTGCCTTTCTGTTCTGCCTTTCTGTTCTGCCTTTCTGTTCTGCCTTTCTGTTCTGCCTTTCTGTTCTGCCTTTCTGTTTTCCATTCTATCGCAAATGCATCGTCTGCGCGCTGACTGGCGCTGCGCCTTTTAATCAGCCCTTCCGGCGGCTGCCTCTACACCCTCACCACTTTATGGCCTGCCGCCCGCAGCAGCCGGTTCATGATCGCCTGCCCCAGCCCGGAGGTCTCGAAGCTCTCGGAATAAATCCTGGTGACTCCCTCCTCGTCGAACTCCCTGAGTACGGCGAAGAGACGCCGGGCGATGCTTTCCTCGTCCTTCCTGCTCCCCACGCATTTTACCACATCCGCCCGATACTTGTCTAAAAGCTCGCTGGTTCCGATGACCCCCGTCTTTTCTCCACGGGAACGCTCCTGCTCCGCCGTCTTGTTGATATAAGCTGTCACGGCCTCCGGACTGCCCTCCACAATCACAAGCTCTCCCCTGGGCGCGTAATGACGGTACTTCATCCCCGGTGCCTTCGGAGCCTGTCCGCTGTCCGGCCGCAAAATCGTAATATCCGCATCCACCTCGCCCAGAACATCGGCCAGCATCTCCCGGGTCACATAGCCGGGCCGCAGAATCTGAGGCGGCGACACGGTCAGGTCAAGGATCGTGGACTCCAGTCCGATCCCCACCTCCCCGCCGTCCAGGATCATATCGATCCGGCCGTCCATATCCTCCTTTACATACTTCGCCAGCGTCGGACTCGGCCTCCCGGAGCGGTTAGCGCTTGGGGCGGCTATATACCCGCCGCCGTACTCGATCAGCTTCCGGGCCGCCGGATTGGAGGGAAAGCGTACCGCCACGGTATCCAGGCCGCCCGTTGTCTCCCTGGGGACGCAGTCCGCCTTCCGCAAAATCATGGTCAGCGGCCCCGGCCAAAAGGCTTCCGCAATCCGAACCGCCTCCTCCGGCACCTCCGCCGCAATCCGCCCGATATCCTCGAATCGGCAAATATGAACGATCAGAGGGTTATCCTGCGGTCGTCCCTTTGCCTCGTATATCCTGCGGGCGGACTCCCGGTTCAGCGCGTCCCCGCCCAGCCCGTAGACCGTTTCCGTCGGGAACGCTACAAGCCCGCCTTCCCGGAGGATCCTTCCGGCCCTGCGCAGGGCTTCCTCCTCCTCCGGTGAAAACTCCTCTGTATCCTGCCTGATTTTTACTGTTACTGTATTCATCCCAAATCTCTCTCTCTTCAGTATTATACTGCAATTTCCCGTTTATAGCAATGAAAAAGTTCCTTCCCCTCCGCGCCGTCGATTCCGGCTGCCTTCGCGAAAATTCTACCGTCATGAATTACAGTCCGGGATGAAGCTCATTTCGCTTATCTCGTCCGACTGTTCAGATACTGCAGAATCCCCATGTGAATCGCCCAGGCGACATAATCCTGATACTCCTCGTCGCAAAGCTTTTCCGCCTCCTCGGCGTTGGAGAGAAAACCGCACTCCACGATCACAATGGGCACCCCTGTCCTTTTCAGGAGATAATAGCTGTCATTGTCCCTGACCTGACGTTTGTTTTCCGGATCCACCTTCCCCACCAGCTGCCTCTGTATCGCCTCCGCCAGCTCCTGCCCCTGCCTGCTTCCCGTATAGTAAAACACCTGCGCGCCGTGCACATACTCCTCCGGATAACTGTTCTGGTGAATACTGACCGTCACATCCGGCGACACCTCGTCGATCCGCTCGATCCTTCGCTTCATATCCTGCACCTTCTTGTTGGAGGCGTCCGCATCGTACAGACCCTCGTCGCTTTCCCGGGTCATCACTACTCTCACGTCGCTGGCCTCCAGATATTTTTTCACCTTTTCCGCGATCTGCAGATTGAGATCCTTTTCCTCCGCTCCGTTGATCCCGATTTTTCCCGGATCATTTCCTCCGTGCCCGGCGTCGATCACCACGCATCTTACCTCCTCTTCCGCCTTCACTCCCTTCCCCGCGGTATACAGAACCGTCTCCTTCCCCACATAAATCAGGGATAACAGGATCGCCATACCCGCCGCCGTCGAAAGAAGTCTCCGATTCCATTTATCCATGCTCACACCCCCTTGCGCCGCAGCGCGCTGTTTCATCGATATTTACCCTTTGACGAGGCCGCCTTTGAAAACCTGTTAATATATATTCTTCTTAATTTTTCTTTAAAACCGCGAAAAGTCTTGCACAGCCTGTTTTTTTGGGATAAGATAATATTATCAGTATTTGCGTACCTGTACGGAGGAAGCTATGAATCGCCCCAAAAAGTATTTATCCATTCTGCTCGCCGTAATCGCCGCAGTCTGTCTCATTGCCGCGGTAACGATAACGGCCCGACGCCTGATGGATCAAATTCATCTGCAAAACACCATGGAGACTCTGAGGCCTTCCGAAGACTCCGAAGCGCCGCCCGATCCTGATGCGGCGGGCGGCGCTTCGGAGACGGACGGCCCTTCCGGCGCGGCGGGCGATAATTCCGCGGCGGAAAATCCTTCCGGCACGGCGGGCGATAACTCTGCGGCGGACAACCCCTCCGGCGCGGCGAGCGGTGACCCTGCGGCCAATAACCCCTCCGCGGCCGACGGAAGCGCCCCGGAGCCGGCCCCTGATCCCGTTGTCAATCCCTACCGCGACAGCTTTCTGGCCAACAGCGATATGGCCGGGTGGCTGCAGATTCCGGACACCGTCATCGACTATCCCGTCATGTGGACGCCTGAAAACGAAGAGTATTACCTGCGCAGAGGCTTCGACGGTTCCCGGGACAGGAACGGCTGCCTGATTCTGGATACGGACAGCTGTCTGGAACCGCTGACGACAAATCTGATTATTCATGGGCATAATATGGGAGCGGGAACCATGTTCGGAACCCTGAACGACTATGAAAGCGAGGATTTTTTCCGGGAGCACAGGCAGATTATCCTGTATACGAAAGAATGTCAGCGCAACTACGAGGTCATCGCCGTCTTCCGCTCGCAGGTCTATAAAAAGACGGATAAAACATTTAAATTCTACCAGTTTTTCCAGGCGGACACGCAGGAGGAGTTCGATGATTTTTACGACAATATCATGGCGCTGGCAATTTATGACACTGGTGTCACAGCAGAATTCGGAGACCGCTTTATCACCCTCTCCACCTGCTCCAAACATGTAGAGCAGGGCAGATTTGTCGTCGTCGCAAAGGAAGTCGAAAGCGGCGATACTTATCTTCCCCTTGAAGAATAAATACATAAACCTTAAAAGGAGGATTTATCATGAAAAAAAGAAGCAAAGCAGTCATTCTATCGCTTGCGGCAGTCGTTCTTCTCGTTCTGCTCCCGCTTGTCAGCTCCTTCACAGCCCAGGCGGAGGAAGCCGCGACCTACTCCCTGAAATATTTCAGCGACAAGGGCTGGCGCTGCCAGCCCGGCTCCGAATTTCGCCAGAGCGAAGGGGACGCCGATCTCAACTACCTGAATCTGTACCTGAAGGACGGTGACCATATCGTAATTTATCCGGGCGACAACACCGACCAGATGCTGGATCTGAGCGCTGTAAAGCTGGAGAGCCTGACCGTGCACCAGAACGCCACAGCAGTCATAAAAACCAACGGCATAAAGGACTGCTATGTCCTGGCGGGAGCCACCTGCGCGATCAACGGCAACGTCACCAACGCGTACCTTTACGATTCCGTGACCTGTAACTTTAACGACAATGTGCGGGATATGACCTTTTATGTTCAAAACAGCAACCCGGTGTCGCCGGACGGCTCCAATATCGCATGCGTCGGCACGGTAGGACGCTTTTATGTGCATTCCCTGTCAACGGATTCCGCGGTAAATACGTTTTATAATGTGAAAACGGGCGGCACAATCATGCAGAACGGCTACTTCTGGATGCCCGAGGGCACATACAGCCGTACCCCTTCGGAAGAATATACCAGCGCCACGGAAAGCTCTTCCGCCCCTGCCGCTTCCACGCCGAACGCGGCTCCGACTCCCGCGCCCGCTCCCGTATCTTCATCGGACGAGTACGATCAGGTTCCCAAAACCGGCGACAGCTTAGCTTACCTCTGGCTGTTCCCCGCAGCGGCCGTATTTGGAGCCTGCAGCTTCATCCTGCGGAAGAAATCGAACTGACGTTAAATACCTGCAAGGCAGCGCAACGGTGCCCGCACAATCGTGCGGGCACCGTTTTATAGAATCCGCTTTCCCGTCATGCCGCCAGCGGCACATATAATAGAAATTACTACATAATTTCTATTATCCAAGTTCTACAATAGAAAACCACAGTGCAGGCTTTCTATTGTCATGAACCAATCCCACGGAACCACTCGGTTCCACGGAATCTGTCGTTTCCGGGAAGAATCGCTTCCCAAAGAGGTGGGCTGCGCCCCTCAAAGAGGTGGGCTGCGCCCCCTCTTGCGGGCTTAGAAAATCTTTTATACACTTACTCCGCCCCGGTAAACGCCGCCACGAGCTCCCAGACCGCCGATGTTCCGTAGCCCAGCCGCCAGACGGCCGCCCCTCCCAGCTTCCGGGAGCTCATCACATTCAGCTTTACCCTCAGGGATTCCACATCCTCCAGCCAAATCTGATAGGTCACGTCGCCGCTCTGCCACTCCAGATAATTCTGACAGGTCGTCTCATCCCATTCCGCCGCGTCTTCCTTGCCCACGCGCTTCAAATAATCCGCCATATTACAGATCGGAATCGCGTCGTCCGTCACCTTCGTCCCTTCCGTCTTCCAGACTCTCGTATAAAAGGGAAGGGCGTTGATCACCTTCTCCGCCGCTACCTGCTCCAGGGTTCTGTCGATTCCGCCCGACACAAAGTCGATGCTGGCTACGCTTCCCGCTGTCTGGGAACCGCCCCAATGCTCGTCATAACCCATGATAATCACATAGTCCGCCACCTGCCCCTGAATATCCAGCCTGGAGGAATTGTTGGAGTTCAGCGGGACATAATTATCCACCGAAAGCGTCACTCCGTTTTTCCGGCAGAGCACCGAGAGCTCTCTCAAAAACTGGTTAAAGTGCGGCCTGCTCTCCCCGGACATCTTCTCAAAGTCCAGATTGATTCCGTCCAGGCCGTATTCCAGCGTCGTATCCAGCATTCTCTGGGCCAGTGCCTGACGTCTCGTCGTAGCCGAGAACAGATGATAGCTGTCGATGACCTCCCCGGCGTTAAAGTCGTCCCAGACGCCCCAGACCTTCAGTCCGCTCTTATGCGCCTTCTCCACATACCCCGCGGAGGCGAAGGATTGAAAATTCCCCTCGCTGTCCGTCAGGCTGAACCAGGTGGGCGCTATGACGTTCATCCCCTTGCCTTCCTTTATCATGGCGTCCAGCGTGTCGTTCCCCTGAGCGCCGTAAATCGCGTGCCAGCCAAGCCCTACCTTTCCCTCCAGCCGCGCCGAGGTATATTCGGCGGGGACATAGCCCTCCGCCGGATTCTCCAGCTCTGTGCTCACATTGGTCAGGCGCTTGTTTTCCACGTACCCGATCATGGCGTCCGAGGTCTTTACCTTGCTCCAGGTCTCCATCTGCTCCAGCAGCTCGACAACCTCTCCCTTTTCCAGTTCCCGCAGGATCGGGCTTTTGATCCCGCCCTTCACCCGCAGCTGGGTATTTTTCGCGATGTCATAGGTCTGCTTTACGCCCCATTCCGTATAGACCTGGAGGTGCCGATCGTAAACCTCGTAAGTATAATTACAGGCCAGCCGCACATAGTCCGCCGCGATATAAACCGTCCCGTCCTCCTCGTAGCAGACCGTATAGTCCGTCGCATGCCCTCCCGCGCCGTCGCTGTAGCCGGTTTGGCCGAACAGCGCCGTCAGGGTATCGTCGGCCGTTGTGAGCAAGAGCTTTTGCTCCTCCCTGTCCGCATAATAGATTTCATTAAAATAGGTATGCACAGTATCCAGATCGAAGTAGACCACGCCTCCCTTTATCACAGCCTGTTCCCCGACCATCCCGTCCTGCAGGATGATGGCCAGTCCGCCGTCCCCTCCGTCCACGGCGGCGTCCGTCACTCCGTAATATTCATCCAAATCGGCGGTTTCCTTACTGTACGAATACTTATCCATAAGCTTTCCGCCAAAGCTGATTCCCGCGATCAACGCGATCAGCAGCAACGCTACAATTACCGGTATTACCTTTTTCATTATCTGACGCATTTCCTTCCTTTTGTAATGTGTATGGACGTAACTGCCCGCAGCCGAAGCACGGACAGTTACATCTTACCACATTTGGAGCTTTAAGTCATTACCATTTTTTTACAGGCTGCGCTCCTTTTCCTGCCGTTTCAGCACGAGAGGCAATCCGTTTTCTTTTTACGACAGGCGTTCGGAGCCGCAGGAGGCACACCGCTTACCTTCCGGTCACTTTGTCAAAATGCACCTCTTCGATTTTTCCGGCATCCCCGAATACATAATCCGCCATATAGGGACTGTCCTCACAGACAGACTTAGCGGCCGCCTCCTCCGGAAGCGCCCTCCTGCCGTCTATATAAAGCTCTACGCCGCAGTCTCTCATCTGTCCGAGAAGACTTTTGAACTGTTCCCTGACAGCGCTTATGTTTTCTATTCTGCCCTTTTTACCATACAAGTACTTACCTCCTATCTGAATGCTCAACCAAAAGGATTTGTGATGAATCGTAAATGCGCCCGGCTGTACGTTTCGGCAAAAATTGCCAGTGAAAAAAAAGATTAAATGAATTATTATTGTGGATAAATATTAGTTGAAATACCATGATCGCGCAGGCACCAGCTTTCTTATGCCAACACTTGCAAGACATCCGTAGAATATATGTCACAACTCACAAAACTGCCATATAATATGATAGGATGATAAGGGCGAACCGCCCCGTTGAAGTTATATCAACTGAAGTACAGACCGCTGCCTCCCTTCCCGTACTGTTTGCCGGAGGCATTTACGCTATTATTATATTCTATCAGCGCCTTTTATGCAAGTACAATCTTGCAAATTATAAAAAAAAATTAAAGTCTATTGACTTAGGGGATGTGAGAGGATATTATACTTTTAATTACTCGGCATGCCTGCAATGCAGAAAGGAAGGTTGTCGTATGAAAATAGAAAAGGTAAACGAAAACCAGATTCGCTGTACGCTGACCCGGGAGGATCTGGCAAGCCGCGAGTTAAAGATAAGCGAACTTGCCTACGGCACGGAAAAAGCCAAAAACCTGTTTCGCGATATGATGCGTCAGGCTAACTATGAATTCGGTTTTGAGGCGGAGGATATTCCGCTGATGATTGAGGCCATCCCCCTGAATACAGAGTGTATCGTCCTGATCATTACAAAGGTAGAGGATCCGGAAGAGCTGGATACCCGTTTTTCCCGCTTCGCCCCCTCCGTCACGGAGGATTACGGGGACGACGAGGAATACGGGGATGAAATAGAGGATGTCTTTGACCTGTTCCGCCAGCTTCAGCCGGAGCAGGCGGATAGCCCGGACGCCGCCCGAATCGACGACGCGCGGGAGCCGGAAAGCTTTTTCGGCATTTTCCGTCTGGACTCCCTGCGGGAGGTTATGGATGTCTGTCGCTTGATCGCCCCTCTGTACCGGGAACCCAGCACGCTTTATAAAGACGCTTCCTCCGGAAAGTATTTCCTGCAGCTGACCGGTTCCCGGGAGAACAGCGGCGACTTTGAGCGGATCTGCAATATTGCGTCCGAGTACGGCGTTTTGCAGCGCCGCTCGGCCGGCGGAAGCTTCCTGGCGGAGCACTGTGAGACTCTGATCGACGGCAACGCTGTTCAGGCGTTGGGAAAAGCCTGACGGGTTTCCGCCAGGCTTTTCTCTTTTCGGATCGTTTTTGTTTTCAGCTTTCCGGCCGCCTGCGGCGGGCTGCTCCCACTTACAGCTCCTCGATCGCCTGCATCAGGCTGTCGATATCGATCCCGTGAACCATAGCCGCTTCCTCCAGGGACTCTCCCTGCGCGGAAGGGCAGCCCAGGCAATGCATTCCCGCCTCCATCAGAACAGGTGCCACATCAGGGTTTGCACTCAGAATTTCGCCGATGGTCATTTCCTTTGTGATTCCACTCATACCTCTCTTCTCCTTTCCCGCATCCGCGGATACCTGTTACAAGTATAGTACTTTCCCCCAAATATGACAAGTTATTCTTTCCTCCAAAACCTGTCCCTTCGTTTTCGACCGATTGTATACAAAAAAGTGCATGAAAGTGCCCTGTCACTCCTTGACTCTTGCGCCGGTTTTTCTTATAATAGAAGTCAGGATTAGCGGTAACACTTTTCACATTATAACTAATCAAATTTTAACAGGAGGTATTCAAAATGAAACCAATTGAGACCGATTTCGTACGTGGCAAATGGGACAAAGAAGTCAACGTCCGCGACTTCATCCAGAGAAACTATCATC
>JAMPIG010000048.1 GCA_023662875.1 Roseburia sp.
ACAGTGCTTAAAGTAATTATTCAATTTGTTTTCCCACCCCGTGAAAAGTAACGCTGGAGGATCTGACATAGAGGGCTTTAAAAAAAGGCATTGACACATCTCGTATTATTGTATACAATCATACGAGATGTGTTGTTTTGTAATAACCTGATTTTCATACTGAATTTATGGGCAATATGCGCAGGCTGACCGGAGTTTAACGGCAGGCGTGCCAGCTTGCCCCATGTGTAACAAACTTGATTGTCATACAGGCAGGAGGCAGGAGCATGAGAGATAACGAGGCATTTCAGAATCGCCCGGTCACAATGAACCAAAAGAACAATCTTCTCGAGATAGAAGAGCATATGTACATATTGGATGACGTGGAGAAGCCGAACGTATTCCGGAATATGTTCCCCTATTCCGAGATACCGAAGATTCCCTTTAACGACAGGATTGTACCCCATAATATGCCGAAGGAAATCTGGATCACGGACACTACCTTTCGGGACGGTCAGCAGTCCAGGGCACCTTATACGACGGAGCAGATCGTAACGATTTACGATTATCTGCACAGGCTGGGGGGTCCTAACGGTATGATTCGGGCCAGCGAGTTTTTCCTCTACAGTAAGAAGGACAGGGACGCTGTCTATAAATGTATGGAGAGGGGATATCAGTTTCCGGAGGTCACCAGTTGGATCCGGGCCAGCAAGGAGGATTTCAAGCTGGTAAAGGAGCTCGGCATGAAGGAGACGGGGATCCTGGTCAGCTGCTCCGACTATCATATTTTCCTGAAGCTGAAGATGAGCAGACGTCAGGCCATGGAGCATTACCTCAGCGTGATCCGGGAGTGTCTGGAGGAGGGGATCAGCCCCCGCTGTCATCTGGAGGATATTACCAGGGCGGATATCTACGGCTATGTGGTGCCCTTCTGCCTGGAGCTGATGAAGCTGATGAATGAGTATGGAATTCCGATTAAGGTGCGGGCCTGCGATACCATGGGCTACGGCGTCAACTTTCCCGGAGCCGTAATCCCCCGGAGTGTACAGGGAATCGTCTACGCCCTCCACACCCACGCCGGCGTACCCCACGAGCTGATCGAGTGGCACGGACATAACGATTTTTATAAGGCGGTGAGCAATTCTACCACGGCTTGGCTCTACGGCTGCTCCGGCGTCAATACCTCCCTCTTTGGAATCGGGGAGAGAACCGGGAACACGCCGCTGGAGGCTATGGTATTCGAGTATGCCCAGATCAAGGGAGACTTAAACGGGATGGATACCACGGTGATCACGGAGCTGGCGGAATATTACGAGAAGGAAATCGGCTATCAGATTCCTCCCCGGACACCCTTTGTAGGGAAGAATTTCAATGTGACCAGGGCCGGGATCCATGCGGACGGGCTGCTGAAAAACGAGGAGATCTACAATATTTTCGACACGGAAAAATTCCTGAACCGGCCGGTGCTCTGCGCCGTGTCCAATACCTCCGGGCTGGCTGGAATCGCCCACTGGCTTAACACTTATTACGGTCTGAGGGGAGAGGAGCAGGTAGAGAAGAACGCACAGCTGGTGAAGGAGATCAAGAAGTGGGTGGACGGGGAGTACGCGGGAGGACGAGTGACCGTTCTGACCGACGAGGAGATTGTAGCCTGCGTGAACCGGGTCTGCGGGGAGAAGGGCCTTACGCTGGCCACAAATTTGGAGGAAGGATAAAAATGAGCGGTTATGATGTGAAGCAGGAAGTGACGGACAAATACTCCCTGCGGGGACGGGTTTTTCACAAGCTGAGGGAGGATATCCTCAGCGGAAAATTTGAGGAGCACGAGGAGCTGAAGGAGGTGGCGATCGGGGAGGAGATGGGGGTCAGCCGGACTCCGGTTCGGGAGGCTTTCCGGCAGCTGGAGCTGGAGGGGCTGATCCAGATTATCCCGAACAAGGGAGCTTATGTCACGGGCATCACCGAAAAGGATGTGAAGGATATCTACATGATTCGTTCCCAGCTGGAGGGGCTTTGCGCCCGCTGGGCCACAGAGCATATTTCCAGGGAGCAGATGGAGGAGATGGAGGAGAACGTCTACCTGGCGGATTTTCACGCAGCAAAGGGGCATCTGGAGCAGCTGGCGGAGCTTGACAACCGATTCCATGAGATTATGTACGAGGCCTGCAATAGTAAGATTCTGGAGCACCAGCTGAAGGATCTGCACCAGTATGTCCTCCGGGTGCGGAAGAAGACGCTGGCCAACGCCAACCGGGGGCCGAAGTCCAACGAGGAGCATCGGAAAATCATGGAGGCAATCCGGGAGGGCGACGGCGCTCTGGCGGAGCAGCTGGCCCATCAGCATATGATCAACGCTTATGAAAACATGGTAAAAAATGGTCTGCATGAGGCCTATGAAAGGGAGAGAAGCTATGAACAGAATTGAGATGACGACGCCGTTGGTCGAGATGGATGGGGACGAGATGACAAGGGTGCTCTGGAGGATGATCAAGGAAGAGCTGCTCCTGCCTTATGTGGATCTGAAGACGGAATATTATGATCTTGGGCTGGAAAACCGGAATGCTACGGACGATCAGGTGACCGTGGATTCCGCGAGGGCCACGCTGAAATACGGGGTGGCGGTGAAGTGCGCCACAATTACGCCCAACGGGGCCAGGATGAAGGAATACAACCTGAAGGAGATGTGGAAGAGCCCGAACGGGACGATCCGTGCGATTCTCGACGGCACGGTATTCCGGGCACCGATCCTGATTCAGGGTATCGTACCCTATGTCAAAAACTGGACCAGGCCGATTACCATAGCGAGGCACGCTTACGGCGACGTCTATAAAAACGCGGAGATCCGGGTTCCGGGGGCGGGAAAAGCGGAGCTGGTCTATACGGCGGCGGACGGTACGCAGACCCGGGAGTTGATCCATGAATTTGACGGCCCAGGCATTCTTCAGGGCATCCACAATACGGAGAAATCCATCCGCAGCTTTGCCCGGGCCTGCTTTGGCTATGCGGCGGATACCAGGCAGGATCTCTGGTTTTCCACGAAGGACACGATCTCCAAGAAGTACGACCATACCTTTAAAGATATCTTCCAGGAGATTTATGAGCGGGAGTACGAGGAGAAATTCCGCGAGCTGGGGATCGAGTACTTTTATACGTTGATCGACGACGCGGTAGCCAGGGTGATCCGCTCGGAGGGCGGATTTATCTGGGCCTGTAAAAATTACGACGGAGACGTGATGTCGGATATGGTGGCTACGGCCTACGGGGATCTCTCGATGATGACCTCCGTTCTGGTATCTCCCGACGGCGTCTATGAGTACGAGGCGGCCCACGGCACAGTACAGCGTCATTATTACAAGCATCTGAGGGGAGAGGAGACCTCGACCAACTCCATCGCGACGATCTTTGCCTGGACGGGGGCGCTGAGAAAACGCGGCGAGCTGGACGGTAACGAAGCGCTGCAGCGCTTTGCGGATCAGCTGGAGAAGGCCTGCGTCCGGACGGTGGAGAGCGGCAGGATGACGAAGAGCCTGTCCCTGATTTCGACCTGCCCGAATCCCGTGATCCTGAACAGCCTGGACTTTATCCGGGCGATCCGGGATACGCTGGAGGAATTACGTGGCTGACAAACCGTGCGGTATCGGAGGCGGAGTGCGGTCGAACAGGCGGGGAAAGGAGAACTGTCCGCCCCGCAAACCGTGAGACAACGGAGACAGGATGCAGTCGAATCGGATGCGCGGCAGAATGTGTAAGCGCTTTCAGAAAACTTGACATCAGCCGGGCGGCTTGTTATTATGTAAGAAAGCAGAACCTTTCCGCAGGCTGTCAGCCGGGCAGCTTACCGCGATAAAAAAGCGGGCTCCGCCGATGGCAGGAGCCGGAGGTACTTGAAAAACAGAGGGACTGCTTGAGGCGCGCTGAGCTGGAAGGGAATGCTCGGCAGGGTTCAGCGTAATAGGACAGGTAAGCGAGGGAACAGTAGTGGAGGAAAGGGAAATTTCACAGGCGGTCATCGGACGGCTGCCCAGGTATTTCCGGTATCTTGGCGAGCTGAAGGACGAGGGGGTCGAGAGAATATCGTCCCAGGATCTGAGCGAACTGATGAAGGTCACAGCGTCCCAGATCCGTCAGGATTTCAACAATTTCGGAGGTTTCGGGCAGCAGGGATACGGTTATAATGTGGAGTATCTTTATACGGAGATCGGAAAGATCCTGGGCCTGGACAGACAGCATAATTTTATTATCGTAGGAGCCGGTAATCTGGGCAGGGCGCTGGGAAACTATATCAATTTCGAAAGGCGGGGATTTATTCTCCGGGGAATGTTCGATCAGAATGCGGGGCTGGTAGGGCAGCAGGTCAGAGGAGTGCAGGTACTTCCCATGGAGAAGTTGGATTCCTTTATACGGGAAAACAATATTGATATAGCCGTTTTGACAATTCCGAAGACCGGAGCGGTAGAGGTGGCCGACCGGCTGGTGAAAAACGGGATCCGCGCCATCCTGAACTTTGCCCATGTGGATCTGAATGTGCCGGAGGGGATACAGGTGGAAAACGTTCATCTTTCCGACAGCCTGATGAAGCTTTCGTACAATATTAACCGTTACATGAAGGAGCAGGGATAGCGGAACGGGAGGAGTCTTATGAGACAGGAATTTCCGGAAGCATTGAAGGGCAGAAAGATTCCCATATTGACGCTGGATCACAAATGGTATCGCCTGCTGGACGAGGAGACGAAGACGGCGCTGGCCGGTACGGAGGAGCAGCTGAACGAGCTTCTGAAGAAGCAGGGAAGGCTGAATACGGAGACCCGGAAGGTTAAAAAAGTAAAAAAACAGCTGATGACGGAGATCGTTGTTCTGGCGGATGAGGCGGAGCATGGCGGGGGCGAGGAGCTTGAGCGGAAGCTGGAACAGCGAAAAAAACTGGTGGAGGAATGCAACCAGAGGCTGGCGGAATATCAGGACGAGCTGCTGGAGCTGCCAGGAGAGATCGAAGGGCTGAATTCCCAGCTGATGCTGGCGACAATGGAGCATTGCTATGACATCATGCAGGAAAATACGGAAAAGATCGAGGAGATTTCGGCCTGGGTAACGGGGATTCGGATCGAGCTGAAAAAGCAGCTGATTCGGAAGCAGGAGATGGAGCGGAAAAACTACGAGATGTATTCCTATCTGCATGATGTATTTGGAGCAGAGGTGACGGAGCTCTTCGATATGAAATACAATCCGGAAGAACGGCATCCCGCGGAGCAGGGCGGGGAGTCGGCACAGCAGAAACAGGAGTGAACGGACCGGTGCGGAAAGCCGCAGCGGTCTTTTTTCGAACAGGGAGGGAAGGTATGCGGTATCTGGTAACGGCGGAGGAGATGCGAAGCTATGACCGGTATATGATCGAAGAGGTAGGGATTCCGGCGGCGGTTTTGATGGAGCGGGCGGCCCTGGCGGCTTTTGAGAGGATTCGGGAGTACTGCAGGGAAATCGGCGGGAACTGCGTCCTCGTCATGGCGGGGACAGGGAACAACGGAGGCGACGGGCTGGCGCTGGCGCGGCTTCTGGCGGAGGCCGGATATCGGACGGAGGTGTGGTGTCCGGGGGACGAAGCGCGAGGATCCGAGCTATGGAAACTGCAAAGAAAGATTTTAAGCCGTTATCCGGTGTCCTTTGTCACCAAACCGGGGAGAGAGGAATATACTATTTTAGTCGACGCCCTGTTCGGCGTGGGTCTGTCCCGGGAAATCAGCGGGATATATGCGGAGAGCATAGAGCTTTTCAACCGCCTTAAGGGCTGGAGGCTGGCTTTGGATTTGCCCAGCGGCGTCGATTCGGATACGGGCCGTATTTCGGGCGCGGCGGTACAGGCGGACGAGACCGTAACCTTCGGCTTTTGCAAGCGGGGTCTTGTTCTCTATCCCGGCTGCATCAGGGCGGGAATAGTCCGGACGGCGGACATCGGTATTTCCGAGATCGGTTTCGACGGCGTAAACCCCGGCATGTTTGCATTGGACGAGAGGACGGAGGATCTTCTGCCTTCCCGGGACAATCAGGGAAATAAAGGAACCTTCGGACGGGTTCTGCTGGCGGCCGGCAGCGTCAATATGGCCGGGGCGGCGATTCTGGCGGCTCGGGCGGCTTATCGGATGGGAGCCGGGATGGTAAGGGTGATCACGCCCCCGGAAAACAGAGTGATCCTGCAGACAGCGGTGCCGGAGGCACTGCTGGGAACGGAGGAAGATCTGGGGGAAAGCCTGGCATGGGCGGATGTGATTGCTGTAGGACCGGGGCTGGGAACCGGAGACGGGGCCCTGCGGATATTGGAAAAGCTGATTCGGGAGAGCAGTCTTCCGCTGTTGATCGACGCGGACGGGCTGAACCTGGTGGCGGAAAGGCGCGAATTGAGGGAGCTTCTGGCGGCCCAGGGACGCCGGGGACGAAGTGTTGTGCTGACGCCGCATATGGGAGAGCTATCCCGGCTTACCGGAAAAAGCGTTCCGGAGCTGAAGGAGGATCCTGCGGGCTGCGGCAGGGAACTGGCCATGGAGCTTCAGGCTGTCGTAGCGGCAAAGGATGCCAGAACGTTTATCTGCCGGGCGGAGGGCCCTGTCTGCGTAAACCTTAGCGGATGCAGCGGGCTTGCCACGGCCGGAAGCGGCGACGTGCTGGCCGGTATGATCAGCGGGCTGATGGCCCAGGGGATGGAGCCTTTTCGGGCCGCCTGCGTGGCGGCCTGTATCCATGGAAGAAGAGGAGAAGAAATATCTGTCCGGATCGGAGAGCACGCCTGTATGGCGGGGGATTTGATCGGAAGGGGCGTTTGACAGAGCGGACGAGGGTTCGCTGCGGCGGTGGAATCGGCCGACGGAAAGAGAGGACGGCGGAGCGGACGAGGGCGCTGCGGCGGCGAAACCGGCCGACGGAAAGAGAGGACGGCGGAGCGTGCGAGGGCGCTGCGGCGGCGAAACCGGCCGACGGAAATAAGAGGGTAGGAGTATGGATTTACGAAAGGATATTCCCGCATATTGCAGCAGAGGCTATGCGGAGGTGAAGCTGGACGCGGTTGTCCGCAATATTTGTAATATGAAGGAGCGCATGGGAAGCGGAACCCGGCTGATGGGCGTCGTCAAGACGGACGGCTACGGTCACGGCAGCATTCCGATTGCCCGGGAGCTGGAGGGGCTGGATTTTATGTGGGGCTTTGCCACGGCTACGGCGGAGGAGGCTATTGCCCTGCGGGAGGCAGGCATCCGGAAACCGCTGCTGATTCTGGGATATAGCTTTCCTTATTGTTATGAGACGCTGATCCGGGAGGAGATCCGCCCGACGGTTTTCCGCCGGGACTCGCTGGAACAGCTGCAGGAGGCTGCGGCCAGAGTCGGAAAGCCTGTGAGAGTGCATGTCAAGGTGGATACGGGGATGAACCGGATCGGCATCAAGCCGGATGAGGAGGGATTTTGCTTCCTGGAGGAGTTGAAAAGCCGGAAAGGGATCGAGATCGAAGGAATCTTTACCCATTTTGCCAGGGCGGACGAGGCGGATAAATCGGACGCGTACGGACAGCTTCAGCTGTTTCGGCAGTTTGCGGAGGCGGCGGAGGAACGGCTGAAGCTCCGGATTCCGCTGAAGCACTGCGCCAACAGCGCCGCGCTTCTGGAGATGCCGGAGGCGGAGCTTGATCTGGCGAGGGCCGGGATTGCCATGTACGGCCTGTATCCTTCCAACGAGACAGACAAAAGCGCTGTGGAATTGGAGCCTGTTCTGTCCCTGTACAGTCGGATTGTTTATATCAAGACGATTCATGCGGGACAGTCTGTCAGCTACGGCGGAACCTTTACCGCACAGAAGGATATGCGGGTGGCGACTGTTCCCCTGGGATACGGGGACGGCTATCCCAGGAAGCTTTCCGGGAAGGGGTATGTTCTGATCCGTGGGAAGCGCGCGCCGATTCTGGGTCGGATCTGTATGGATCAGTTTATGGCGGATGTGACGGAAATTCCGGAGGCGGAGGAGGACGACGGGGTTGTGCTCCTGGGCAGGGACGGGACGGAAAACATCAGTGCACAGGATCTTGGGGAGCTTTCCGGCCGGTTCCACTATGAGCTGATCTGCGACCTGGGCAGAAGAATTCCCCGGATTTATACCAGAGGAGGAGAAGTTGTGGGCTGCAGTGAATAGATCAGCCGAAAGCGGTAATACTTTTTCCAGAATATGATGATTATCTGGAGGGAATATGAGACGAGGAGACGTATATTATGCGGACTTAAGACCGGTAATCGGTTCGGAGCAGGGCGGGATCAGACCGGTTCTGATCGTGCAGAACGATATGGGAAACAAGCACAGTCCGACGGTTATCTGTGCCGCGATCACCTCGAAGATGAATAAGGCGAAGCTGCCTACTCATATAGAATTGAACGCCGCTTTGTATGACATGGATAAGGATTCCGTGGTGCTTCTCGAACAGCTCAGGACGGTAGACAAGAAGCGGCTGAAGGGGAAGGTATGTCATCTGGACGGCGATATCATGCAGAAGGTGAACCGCGCGCTGATGATCAGCCTGGAGCTGGATACATAAGATGGAGCGGGCGCGCGAATCCCGTCGCCGCCCCCTGGAAGCATTCCGGAAAGACTAACTTCCACTTGCACCCCTAAGAAGTGGAAGTTAACTTTTCACTTCAGCGAAGCATTCCGGCGTAAGAAAAGTCGGCGCGGTTCTTGACGAATGACGTGCAAGATGGTATATTTAGGGATAACACTGCGGTAAAAGCAGCGGAATCAGGAAAGATTTGGAGGAAAAGGATTTACTATGGACGACAGTGGGCCTACTGCCAGTATTATTTTCTTTATGGTTCTTATATTGATCGATCTGTTTTTTTACGGTTTCGGATCGGCTCTCGGGCTGGTGAACGAGAAGGAAGTGGAAAGGAGGGCCGAGGAGGATAAGGATAAGAAATCGATCAGAATGAAGAAAATGATCGGCAATCCTGCGGAGTTTGTAAACGTGATTCAGCTGGTTACGACGCTGGTCAATGTGATTATAGGTGCCGTACATTTCGGGTTGCTGCTGCATTCGATTGAGAACGGACTGCAGTTTGTCGCGGAGCGACAGCTGAAGCTGAAGGTGATTCCGACTGAGGTCATTATGGTTTTGGCGTCTGTGCTTTCTACGCTGCTGCTCCTGTACATAACGCTTACGCTGGGCGTTCTGCTCCCGAAGAAGCTGGCGGCAAGGGCACCCGACCGATGGGCCTATTTTTCTATTACTCCGGTGTATTATCTGGTAAAGCTGTTTTCTCCCTTTACGGGTCTTGTGACGGCGACGACCGCTGGGATTCTCCGGCTTTTCGGTATGAGCGGAAAGGACGTCGGGACGGATGTGACGGAGGAAGAGATTATCAGCATGGTGAACGAGGGGCACGAGCAGGGTCTGATTCAGGCCAGCGAGGCTGAGATGATCTCCAACATTTTTGAATTCGACGACAAGGAAGCGCAGGATATTATGACGCATCGGAAAAATATCGTTGCGATCGATGCGGACACACCCCTGAAGGATGCCATCGCGTTTATGCTGGACGGAAAAAACAGCCGTTATCCTGTATATGAGGAGAACATCGACCATATCGTAGGTATACTGCACCTGAAGGACGCACTGCGATTTCACGGAACGGTGGACGAGCGGGATATTCCCCTAAGAAAGCTGGAAGGGCTGATGCGGGAGCCGGTTTTTATCCCCCAGACGAAAAATATCGACGAGCTTTTCCGGGAGATGCAGGCGAGGAAGCTGCAGATGGTCATCGTAGTGGACGAATACGGCCAGACGGACGGGCTGGTAGCCATGGAGGATATTCTGGAGGAGATCGTCGGAAATATTCTGGACGAGTACGATGTGGAGAGCGCGTACATCGAGGAGAAGGGAAAGGATGAATACGTAATCGAGGGGAAGACGCCGCTGGAGGAGTTGGAAGAGAGGCTGGGTATTTCCTTTGAGGAGGAGGAATTTGATACGCTGAACGGCTTCCTGATCTCAAGGATGGATAAGATTCCGGAGCCGGACGAGCAGTTTGAGCTGGATTATAAGGGCTATAACTTTAAGATTTTGACGGTTGGGAACAAGATGATCCAGAGCGTTCTGGCGACCAGGCTGACGCAGGAGACGGCTATGGCCGGAACAGGGACTTGAAGAAACCGCGGAAAAATGATATGATAGAAAAGCTTTTCAGACAAAGACAGAGAGGATAAAGGAGCAGACAGATGTCAGGACATTCAAAATTCGCAAATATCAAGCACAAGAAAGAAAAGAACGATGCCGCCAAGGGGAAGATTTTTACGATTATCGGCAGGGAGATCGCGGTGGCGGTAAAGGAAGGGGGCCCCGATCCTTCCAACAATTTCAAGCTGGCTACCGTGATTGCGAAGGCCAAGGCTAACAACATGCCCAACGATACCATCGAAAGAGGAATCAAGAAGGCCGCGGGAGACATCGGAAACGTAAATTATGAATATGTGACCTACGAGGGCTACGGCCCTAACGGTATCGCTATTATCGTGGACGCGCTTACGGACAATAAGAACCGCACCGCGGCGAATATCAGGAGCGCGTTTACAAAGGGGCAGGGCAACGTCGGGACGCCGGGCTGCGTATCCTTTATGTTTGACAAAAAGGGTCAGATCATCATCGACAAGGAGGAGTGCGATCTTGAAGCCGACGATCTGATGATGACGGCGCTGGATGCCGGGGCGGAGGATTTTTCGGAGGAAGAGGACAGCTATGAGATTCTGACGGATCCGGACAGCTTTGAGGAGGTGCGCAGCGCCCTGGAGAAGCAGGGGATTCCCATGCTGAGCGCGGAGGTGACGATGATTCCGCAGAATTATGTGGCCCTTACCGACGAGACGGCGATTAAGAACCTGCAGAGAACGCTGGATATTCTGGATGATGACGACGACGTGCAGGCGGTATATCACAACTGGGACGAGTGAGAAGGCGTTGCCGCAGAGTTTGCAAAAAAACGGCGCGGAAGTCAGATTCCTTCCGGATTTTAAGGATTTTTCAGGGTTCGTTCCGGGCAGGCGGCAGGAAGCGAAAAGGATGTGCCTATGAATAAACTTGCGATTGTTGTACCATGCTATAACGAGGAGGAGGTATTGAAGATCGCCTCGGAAGCCCTGCGGGGCGTTCTGGACGACCTCGCGGAAAAGGGAAAGATTTCGGAGGACAGCTTTCTCCTTTTTGTGAACGACGGAAGTAAGGACAGAACCTGGGAGTTGATCGAGGAGGAGCATGAGCTTTATCCGACGCGGGTTCTGGGGGTGAAGCTGGCAGGAAATGTGGGACATCAGTTTGCGTTGACGGCAGGATTGATTACGGCGAAGGATATGTGTGATGTGACGATATCCATCGACGCGGATCTGCAGGATGACGTCGCCGTGATCGAGGAGATGATTGACAGATATCACGAGGGCTGCGATATTGTTTACGGCGTCCGGAAGGAGCGGAAGACGGACAGCTTTTTCAAGCGTTTTACGGCGCAGAGCTTTTATCGTCTGTTGAAGCTGATGGGGGTAAAAACGGTTTATAATCATGCGGACTTTCGACTGATGTCGAAGAGGGCGGTGGAGGAGTTTTCCAGATACAGGGAGACGAATCTGTTTTTGCGCGGGATGATGCCTCTGCTCGGGTATCGGACGGACAGCGTCTATTACGACCGTAAAGTGCGTGTGGCGGGAGAATCCAAGTACCCGCTGAAAAAAATGCTGGCGCTGGCCTTTGACGGTATCTCATCCTTCAGCGTTAAGCCGATCAGTCTGATTCTTGGAATTGGTATGTTTATCGTGGCGGCGTCCTTCCTTGCATTGGTCTATGCCCTGGTTTCCTATTGCACGGGGCATGTTGTGCCGGGGTGGACTTCGCTGATCCTCTCGATCTGGTTTCTGGGGGGAATCCAGCTGCTGGCAATCGGTATTGTCGGGCAGTATATCGGGAAGATTTATATGGAAGTGAAACAGAGACCTCGCTACAATATTGAGACGGTGTTAACCGCCGAGGGAAAATAGGTTTTATGCGTTGGAAGAAGAATGGGTTCAGCTATCTGATCTGGTTTATCTACCTGCTGGCGGCGGTTCTGGGACTGTTTTGTCTGGGGAATGTCGTCTGCGGTTTTTTCGAAATCCCGGCCTGGTGGGGAGCTGCGGCCGGGATTTTCTGGCTGTCTTTGGCAGGATTGACGGTGTACGGCCTGCATGTGTTGGCGGCGGAAAAAAATAAAACCGCCCCTCCCGGCGGGAGGGAAGAAAAGACGGGGGAGAGCAGAAGGGCAGCTTTGGTGGCCGAAGCCTCTCTTGCGGTGATCCTGTTGGCGGCAGGGCTGATTTTTCGAATCGGCAGTCTGGATGGGGCGTGGCAGGGAACAGCCTATTTCGAAGCGGCTTCCGTGATTCCCGGGCAGGAGATGCCGGAGACCGCTCATGGCGCGATGTATCTTTATCTGCATTTATTGCACGGGATTTTTTATTTTCTGGGAAACAAAATGGTTCTGGGCGTTTTCTGTCAGATTATGCTGCAGCTGACAGCCCTGATTTTATTGTACCTGGCGGTGCGTCGCTGCGCGGGAAAGCTCGGCGGAATGGTATTTTTAGGTCTCTGTACTTTTTCTGACTATCTGCGGGGCGAGGCGTTGGCGCTGTCGCCCGGGATGCTGTATCTGGTGATCTGGGCGGCGGTCTTGCTCTGGACGGTGACGGAGGATCGGAAAGAGATTTATCTGAGCGAGCTTTTTTTGACGGGACTTTTTCTGGGAATCGCCTGTTATCTGGATATTGCGGGGGTAATTCTGGTTCCGCTTGCCTTTGGGGCCGCCTTCTGCCGCAGGGAAGCGGAAGTAAAAAACAGAAGAAAAGCGGGAGCGGTATTATTGTGTCTTTTGGGACTTTTGGCAGGATTTTGTATCTTGATTGGGACGGAGGCCCTTCTTGGCGGGAAAGGGTATGGGTTCGTGCTGCAGGCTTGGCTGGAGAGGTATGCCCCGAAGAATGTTCAGATTCCCGTTACGCTTGAGAAAGCTGGATTCCCTGTGGAATATCTGATATTGGCGGGACTGTTGACCTTCGGAATTTTCGGATTCTGGCGAGACAGGGAAAGCGACGGCCTGAAGGGCTGGGTGGCGGCTCTTATTGCGGCTGTCCTGCTGGGAGGCTTCGGCTGCAGTACGGCAGAGCTTCCGGTTACGCTCTTCCTGTATCTGCTGACGGGGATTTTGGCCGGAGTCAGCGTCGGGGAAGTGTTCCGCCCCGTCGGAAGGAAGGAGCTGTCTGCGGACGGAATTGTATCGGAGGAGACGGAGGGTATGGAGGCCGGAACGGCGGGAGACGGGAAGCGGAAGAAGAGAGCGGGAGATCCGGGGGCAGAGGCGGAAAGCGGGAGGCCGAACAGGACGGCGGAAAGGCCAAAAGCGGTAAGGATGAGAAGAGGAATGACATCGGAAAATTTGAAGACCCGGACAACAGAAGAAAAAGAGGCGGAGGAAACAGCGCTGCAGGAGAAGCCGGTCGAAGGGATACAATTTCTCGAGAATCCTCTGCCCCTTCCGAGGAAGCATGTGCCCCGGAGGATGGATTACAAAATCCAGGACACGGCGTCCGAAGATGACTACGACCTGGCTGTGGACGAAAACGACGATTTTGATTATTAACTGCATGAAGAATGAAAATCTGGCAATCCTACAAGGGGACACCGTTTCGCGCGGCGTTCCCTGTTTTATTCATGAACCGAAAAGGAGTGTCATCATGGCGGATGAGAAGAAGGAGAAAAGGATCGAAAAGGAAGAACATCGGGACGAACGGATCCGGCAGACCGGGGAGGTCACGCTGGATGAAAACGCCCGGCTGGAGGATATTCATCTGATATCGATTATCGGGGAGATCGAGGGGCACGATAACCTGAACAACAATTCCAAGACGACGAAGTACGAGCATATTCTTCCAAGCCTTGCGGCAATCGAGGACAGCAGGGAGATCCAGGGGGTTTTGGTGCTGTTGAATACCATGGGCGGAGACGTGGAGGCAGGTCTGGCGATCGCGGAGATGATCGCTTCCCTGAGCAAGCCTACGGTTTCCCTTGTGCTGGGCGGCAGCCACTCCATCGGCGTCCCGATCGCGGTGAGCACAGACTATTCTTTTATTGTGCCTACGGGAACCATGGTAGTGCATCCGGTGAGGATGAACGGGATGGTGATCGGGGTGCCGCAGACCTTTGACTATTTTAAGCTGATCCAGGACAGGATCACAGGCTTTGTCTGTTCCCACTGCCGGATTACAAAGAACGCATTGGAGAACCTGATGATGGAGACCGGAGTCCTGACCAAGGACGTAGGGACGATCCTGGTCGGGAAGGAGGCTGTGGAACAGGGGATTATCGACGAGGTGGGGGGAATCGACAAGGCTATGCGGAAGCTTCACGATATGATTCGGGAAAATTTTGATGACAAGTAGCCATAAAAATGTTATACTTTTCTCAGTGTGATTGATCTGAGATAAAGGGGTAGGATGATATGGCAGGTTCAACCGGCAGAAGGACGTCATCTTCGAATAAAAAGAGCGCGGGTACATCCCGCGCGAAGGGAAATACGAAAAAGGCGGATCAGCAGCAGAGGGCTGCGGACAGCGCTCTGTTCCATGAGATCGGCCTGATCGCCCTGTTTGCGGCGATGGTTATTTTGTTCTGCTGTAATTTCGGAATCATAGGGCCGGTGGGAGACGCGGTGAGCGGCTTCCTGTTCGGCGTGTTTGGGCTTACGGCTTATGCCGCGCCGGTGCTCCTGTTTGTGGCGGTCGCCTTCTGGTTTGCCAACGAGGGGAGTCCTACTGCAGTGCGGAAATTGATCGCGGGCTTTGTGTTGTTTCTGATGCTGGGGGTTGTGTGCGACCTTGTGGTGAAAAACTCGGCGGCGATGGAAAGCTACGCGGTTAAGACCCTGTACGAAAGCAGTCGGGACACGAAGAGCGGCGGCGGCGTCCTGTCGGGAAGCATCAGCTATTTATTGCAGCATTATCTGGAAACGATCGGAACCGTGCTGGTCGTTCTTCTGTGTACGGTGGTAAGTCTGATTCTGCTGACAGAGAGATCCCTGCTTACCAGCGTGAAGAACGGCGGCAGCCGGATGAGGGAGATGTCCCGCGAGGATTCGGAGCGGCGCAGGGAGAATGCGGCGCAGAGAAGGCTGGCCCAGGAGGAACAGCGGGCCAGAAGGGATGAGGAACGCAGACTGCGGGCCGAGGGGAGGGAAGAGGAGCGCAGGCTGCGGACGGAGGAGAAGGAAAATCAGCGGATTTTGCGGATGGAGAAAAAGGTGTCGGGAGTGATGCTGGATACGGCGCTGACGAAGCCCGGGGAGCAGCAGCGCCGCCGCGATGATATCCATGAGATTATGTATTCCGAGGAGACGGCTGACCCGGCGGAAGGGCAGGCGTCGGACGAGGAATTCGGAATTGATTTTGAGAAGATCCGGATTCGCAGTATGCATCAGGTGACGCTGAATGAGTTGACGGAGGAAGGAGAAGAATTTTGCGGGGAAGAAAGCGAAGGAGTAGAGGAGTTTCCAGAGGAGGATCCCTGGAGGCGGGAGGAATTTCCGGAGAGTCAAAAGCAGGAAGGGGCTGCGGAGTCTGAGTCCCGCAGGCGGGATGAATTCCAGAAAAAGGAAGTGCTTACGGAGCCGCCGATCCGGATACATAAAGAAGGAATGAATGAGGACAGCCCGGAGAAGGCGCGGTCTGCGGACAGACTTTCCTCAGAAAAGCGGCAGACTGCGTCCGAGGCGCAAAAGCCCTCGGTACAGGCGGTAAAGCTGATCCCCAAAAAATATGTTTTCCCGCCGCTGTCGAAGTTAAAGAAGGGTGTAACAGCCACAGGAGATTCCACGAGGGAACTGAAGGAGACGGCGATACGACTGCAGCAGACCTTGAGTACCTTCGGAGTAAGAGTTACGATCACCGATATCAGCCAGGGCCCCAGCGTTACCAGATATGAGCTGCAGCCGGAACAGGGGGTAAAGGTCTCCAAGATCGTAGGGTTGTCCGACGATATCAAGCTGAATCTGGCGGCTACGGATATCCGGATCGAAGCGCCCATCCCGGGAAAGGCGGCCATCGGTATCGAGGTGCCCAACAAGGAGAATATGCCGGTAGCGCTGCGGGATTTGTTGGAGAGCCGGGAATTTAAGGATTTTAAGTCCAACATCGCCTTTGCCGTGGGAAAGGATATCGCGGGGAAGGTCGTGGTGGCGGATATCGCGAAGATGCCGCATATGCTGATTGCCGGCGCGACGGGATCGGGAAAGTCGGTCTGTATCAACACCCTGATTATGAGTATCCTGTACAAGGCCCATCCGGACGACGTAAAGCTGATCATGGTGGATCCCAAGGTCGTGGAGCTCAGCGTCTATAACGGGATACCGCATCTGCTGATTCCGGTGGTGACAGATCCAAAGAAGGCGTCCGCGGCTCTTCATTGGGGCGTCAGCGAGATGGAGGATCGGTATCGCCGGTTTGCGGATTATAATGTGCGGGATTTGAAAGGATATAACGCGCGGGTGGAAGCCCTGCGGGAGAGCGGCGGGGAAGAGATTCCAGCAAAGATGCCGCAGATTGTGATTATAGTCGACGAGCTGGCGGATCTGATGATGGTCTGTCCCGGCGAGGTGGAGGAGTCCATCTGCCGTCTGGCCCAGCTGGCCCGGGCGGCGGGAATCCATCTGATCATAGCGACGCAGCGTCCCAGCGTGGACGTCATCACAGGGCTGATCAAGGCGAATATGCCCAGCCGCGTCGCCTTCTCCGTTTCCAGCGGCGTAGATTCCCGGACGATCTTAGATATGAACGGGGCGGAAAAGCTGTTGGGGAAGGGAGATATGCTGTTTTATCCCCAGGGGTATTCCAAGCCCGCCCGGATTCAGGGCGCCTTTGTGTCGGACGGAGAGGTATCGGACGTCGTGGATTTCCTGAAAAACCAGGCGCTGGGCAATGTGTACGCGGAGGATGTGGAAGAAAAGATCAAGAGCCTTGGGAGCGGCGCGCCCGGCGGAGGGGGAGACGGCTCCGGCTCTCAGCTGGATGAGCTGTTTGAAAAGGCGGGGCGCTTTATCATCGAGAAGGACAAGGCTTCAATCGGAATGCTGCAGCGCGTTTTGAAGGTAGGCTTTAACCGGGCGGCCAGAATTATGGATCAGCTGTGCGAATACGGCGTCGTAGGCGAGGAAGAGGGAACCAAGCCCAGAAAGATTCTGATGAGTCCGGAGCAGTTTGAGCAGCTTGTGGAGGATTTTGTGTGACGGAAAGGGGAAAAGACGTGAAGACGGATATCGAGATCGCGCAGGAGGCGGTGATGGAGCCGATCGCCCGGGTGGCGGAGCGGCTTGGCATAGGGCCGGATGACCTGGAGCTTTACGGGAAATACAAGGCAAAGCTGACGGATGAGTTTTTGGCTCGCCTGGAAAACCGCCCTGACGGGAAGCTGATCCTGGTGACGGCGATCAACCCGACTCCGGCGGGGGAGGGGAAGACTACGACAAGCGTAGGCTTAAGCCAGGCGTTCGGAAAGCTGGGGAAAAAGGCGGTAGTCGCCCTGCGGGAGCCTTCTCTCGGCCCCTGCTTCGGAATCAAGGGCGGCGCGGCGGGAGGCGGTTATGCCCAGCTGGTGCCTATGGAGGAGCTGAACCTGCATTTTACCGGGGACTTTCATGCGATTACCGCCGCCAATAATCTGCTCGCGGCCCTTTTGGATAATCATATCCAGCAGGGAAACGAGCTGCGGATCGATACGCGTCAGATCGTCTGGAAGCGCTGCATGGATATGAACGACCGGGTGCTGCGCAATATTGTAGTGGGACTGGGCAGCAAGGCGGACGGAGTCGTCCGTGAGGATCATTTTGTGATCACTGTGGCGAGCGAGATCATGGCGATTCTCTGTCTTGCCGTAGATATGGAGGATTTGAAGAGGAGACTTGAGCGTATTATCGTGGCGTACAATACGGAGGGAGAGCCGGTGACGGCGGGGCAGCTAAAGGCAGTTGGCGCGATGGCGGCGCTGCTGAAGGACGCGATGAAGCCCAATCTCATCCAGACGCTGGAGCATACGCCGGCCCTGGTACACGGCGGGCCCTTTGCCAATATTGCCCACGGCTGTAATTCGGTTCGGGCGACCCGGGCGGCGCTGAAGATGGCGGATTACTGTATTACGGAGGCCGGCTTCGGGGCGGATCTGGGCGCGGAGAAGTTCTTTGATATCAAGTGCCGCATGGCGGGACTGAAGCCGGACGCCGTGGTTTTAGTGGCTACGGTTCGGGCGTTGAAATACAACGGCGGTATAGCGAAGGAAGACCTGAATCAGGAGAATCTGGAGGCGCTGAAAAAGGGAATCGTCAACCTGGAGAAGCATATGGAAAACCTGCGGAAGTACGGCGTCCCGGTGGTGGTGACCCTGAATTCCTTTGTGACGGATACCGAGGCGGAGGTGGCTTTTGTACGGGAATTCTGCCGGGCGAACGACTGCGAGTTTGCCCTCTCCGAAGTGTGGGAAAAGGGAGGAGAAGGGGGAATCGCGCTGGCGGAGAAGGTGCTGGAGACGCTGGAGGCGAAGCAAAGTCATTTCCGGGTGTTGTACGAGGATGAGCTTTCGCTGGAGGAGAAGATTCGGAAAATCGCCGGGGAGATATACGGGGCAGGAAGCGTTCGTTTTGCCCCGGCCGCGTTAGGACAGCTGAAAAAGCTGACGGAGCTTGGCTTCGGGGATTTTCCCGTCTGTATGGCAAAGAATCAATATTCCCTTTCGGACGATCCGAAACGGCTGGGGAGGCCGGAGGGATTCGAGCTGACGGTAAGAGAGGTTTATGTTTCCGCGGGCGCGGGATTTGTGGTGGCGCTTACCGGCGATGTGGTGACAATGCCCGGGCTTTCAAAAAAGCCGGCCGCTTACGGAATCGACGTAGACGGGACGGGACGGATTACGGGTTTATTTTAAGAGAGGAAGCAGTACTATGAAATGTCCCCATTGCGGAGAAGAAATGGATGAGGGCGCCCTGTATTGCAGACATTGCGGAGAAGATATTCATATCGTACCTGACTTTGAGCCGGAGCTGGAATCCGATCTGGAGGAGACGCTCCACGGTATCCGGGAGGAGATCGAGGATATGCGGGAGCAGGAGGTACAAAAGAACCGGGAGCCGGCGGAGAAGCCCCGAAGGCATTTTTTGTGGATTATCCTGATTGTCCTGATTCTCGCGGTCGGAGTGGGAGCCGTCGGCACGGGCGTCTGGTTTTACCTGTATTATTCCGGGGAATATCAGGTTCGGCAGGCTGTGCGGTATACGGAGTCTGGCGCGTATGACAAGGCGGTGTCCTGTTATAACCGTGCGCTGGAGTTGGACGCCGACAATATTGAATTGCGGTTTGCGCTGGCGGAAGTATATCTGCAGAAAAACAACAAAATAGAATACGAATATTTATTGAGGGAAATTACGAATCATCCGAATACTACGGACGAACAGCTCGACCGGGCTTACGGGAAGCTGATCGCAATCTATCGCGACAGGGGAGACTATCAGACGATCAACGACGTTTTGCTGGACAGCGGAGACGAGGCATTGATCGCCGTCTATCAGAGCTATATCGCGAGAAAACCCGAGTTCAGTATTCCGGCGGGATATTACGTCGGGATTCAGCCCCTGAAGCTGAATTCCTTCGGTTCCGGGAAGATTTACTATACGACGGACGGGACGGAGCCGGATGAAAACGGTACGCAGTATATCACGCCGATTTTACTGGAAACGGGAGATTATACCGTAAAGGCAGTGTTCATCAATGATTATGGAATTGTCAGTGAGGTGGCGTTGGGAGAGTATCATATCGAGAATGAGGAAATGCCCGCTCCGGAGCTCAATGTGGAAAGTGGAAGCTACTGGGAGCCGGTGAGGATCGAGATTCTGGACGAGGATACCAGCGATATTTATTATACGACGGACGGAAGCGTCCCCACTTACCTTTCCAGCCCTTATACGGAGCCGATTCCCATGCCCTTGGGCGATTCGATCTTTAAATTTGCCAGGATTGTGGACGGCGTTACCGGCAAAATTGCGGAACGCAATTTCCACTTTGAGATGGAAACGGATTATCAACCTGCGGAGGCAGTGGCGGATATTCTGCAATACTATCTGGATACGGGCAGGATAGCGGATGACTATGGGCATATCACCGCGGACTCGGAGGATCGATACCTGTTTTATTTTCAATATGTATCCAACATCAATGAGGAAGGCGATTTTTATGTGATTTCGGTTATGTATCAGTCGATTGACGGCTCTGTTACAAGAACCGGGACGGATTGCGCGGTCAATGTTTATACCAGGGAGTTGTACCGGCTGGAAAAGGATTATCTGGGAAGGTATAAACTGACGCCGCTGGCGGAATAAGTGTGCAAAAATGTTGTTATAAACAATAGAATTTACGCTTTGCGAAAATTTTATTGTCATGAATAAATCGCGCCTGATCAGGCGCAGAGAGGTGGATTATGTACAAAATCGTAAAGAAACAGGAACTGACCGCAAACATTTATCTGATGGATGTGGAGGCGGGAAGGGTGGCAAAAGCCTGCCAGCCCGGACAGTTTGTCATTGTCCGGATGGGGGAGGACGGAGAACGGATTCCGCTGACCATCTGCGACTATGACAGAGAGAAGGGAACGGTGACCATCGTATTTCAGTGCGTCGGCGCTGCGACGACGATGATGGCGGGCCTGGAGGAGGGCGATTTCTTCCATGATTTCGTCGGCCCGCTGGGATGCCCTTCCGAGCTGGTAAAGGAGACGCCGGAGGAGCTGAAAAAGAAAAAAATCCTGTTCGTGGCAGGCGGCGTGGGCGCGGCTCCCGTTTATCCCCAGGTAAAATGGCTGCATGAAAACGGCGTGGCGGCGGACGTCATCGTGGGCAGCAAGACGAAGAGTCTGCTGATTCTGGAGAAGGAGCTGGAGGCGGTGGCCGGAAATCTCTATGTGACGACAGACGACGGCTCCTACGGCCGGAGCGGTATGGTGACACAGACCATCAAGGATCTGGCAGCCGAGGGAAAGCAATACGACCTCTGCATTGCCATCGGCCCTATGATCATGATGAAGTTCGTCTGCCTCCTGACGAAGGAATTGAATCTTCCCACCATAGTCAGCCTCAATCCTATCATGGTGGACGGCACGGGAATGTGCGGCGCCTGCCGTGTGACGGTGGACGGGAAGGTAAAATTCGCCTGTGTGGACGGGCCGGAGTTCGACGGACACGCGGTGAATTTCGACGAGGCCATGCGGCGGCAGACCCTCTATAAAACCGAGGAGGGAAGAGCCATGCTGAGGCTCCAGGAGGGCGATACCCACCATGGCGGCTGTGGGAACTGCGGGTGAGGCAAGGGATTTAAAGCTTATAGCCTGTTCTGACTGGCTGTAGGTTAATTATAGGAGAAGGTTACATGGGCAAAAAGGGAAAAATAATATTTGCTTTGGGTTTGATATTTTCTATATTTCTGCTTTTTTGTACGGTTATAAATTTTGCGAGGGGACACATTGGCGCTGCGATAGGAGGCCTGGGTTCGGGTATTTTCTTTTTCTCCCTGACTTTAGAGATTTATAAGAAAGGCCCCGAAACACAGAGAAATGACAAGAATAGGGAGGAAGGATTATAAATGGACGTTTTAACAAAAATCCCCGTGAGGGAGCAGGACGCGCAGGAGCGCGCCGGGAATTTTGAGGAAGTATGTCTGGGCTATAATCAGGAGGAAGCGCAGGCGGAGGCCGTGCGCTGCATCAACTGCAAAAATGCCCAGTGTATCAAGGGATGTCCTGTATCCATCGATATTCCGGCTTTTATCGAAAAGGTAAAGGGAGGCGATATCGCTGAGGCTTACCAGATTATCAGCCGTTCCAGCGCCCTTCCGGCTGTCTGCGGACGGGTCTGCCCCCAGGAGAGTCAGTGCGAGGGAAAGTGTATCCGGGGCATCAAGGGAGATCCGATTTCCATCGGTAAGCTGGAGCGTTTTGTGGCGGATTGGGCCAGAGAGAACGGAATCAAGCCGGAAGGCCCTGCGGAGAAGAAGGGAAAGAAGGTGGCGGTCATCGGTTCCGGCCCCGCGGGGCTGACCTGCGCGGGAGACCTTGCGAAGAAGGGATATGAGGTAACGATCTTTGAAGCGCTTCACGAGCCGGGCGGGGTGCTGGTCTACGGTATTCCGGAGTTCCGTCTGCCCAAAAAGGCCGTTGTGGCGGAGGAGATCGAGAATGTAAAAGCGCTGGGCGTAAAGATTGAGACGAACGTTGTCGTAGGAAAATCCGTTACGATCGACGAGCTGATCGACGAGGAAGGCTTCGACGCCGTGTTTATCGGCTCCGGCGCGGGACTGCCGAAATTTATGGGGATTCCCGGGGAGAATTCCAACGGCGTATTCTCGGCCAATGAGTATCTGACCAGAAGCAATCTGATGAAGGCTTTCGACGGGAATTCCAATACGCCGATCATGAAGAGCAAAAAGGTAGCGGTCGTAGGCGGCGGAAACGTAGCCATGGACGCGGCCAGGACGGCGCTTCGCCTGGGTGCGGAGGTTCATATCGTATACCGGAGGAGCGAGGAGGAGCTTCCCGCGAGAGTGGAGGAGGTTCACCATGCGAAGGAGGAGGGAATCATCTTCGATCTCCTCACCAATCCTACCGAGATCCTTTCCGACGAAAAGGGCTGGGTTACCGGCATGAAGTGTATTCGGATGGAACTGGGGGAGCCGGATGCCTCGGGGCGGCGCAGACCGGTGGAAATTCCCGATTCGGAGTTTACCATAGAGCTGGATACGGTAATTATGGCGTTGGGAACCTCCCCGAACCCGCTGATTTCATCTACTACGGAGGGACTGGAGACCAATAAGTGGAAGTGCATTGTGGCGGAGGAAGAGACCGGTAAGACCAGCAAGGAAGGGGTTTACGCAGGCGGAGACGCCGTGACGGGAGCCGCCACCGTAATCCTGGCCATGGGCGCTGGGAAGGCGGCAGCGAAAGGGATTGACGAATACTTGAGCAGTAAGTAACCTCAGCGCCCATGGCCTGCTATGAGGCGCAGGGAAGGCGGCGGCGAAAGGGATTGACGAATACTTGAGCAGAGTGTGAGAAGAATTTCTAAGGCAGCAAAGTACACTGCCTAAGAAATTCTAAATCTCACACGGAAGAATGTCCAAGAGGGGCGCAGTCCACCTCTTTGTGCGGACATTCTTCCCGGCTTGTGACAGTGGCCTGCTATGAGGCGCTGGGAAGGCGGCGAAAGGGAACGATGAAGGCGACGGGAGGACACTTACCGAATGTTTTCGGGAAGCGCCTTCCCGGCGAAGGCAGTACGGCTGGAGAAGAAAGAAGGTAGAAGGGTATGCCATGGTGTCCGAAATGTAAGACAGAGTATAGGGAAGGATTTACCGTTTGCGCGGACTGCGGCAGCGAGCTGGTTGCGGAGCAGCCCCCGGAGGAAAAGGCAAAGGGTTCCCTCCCTGAGTATGCGGAACCGGAATTTCCGGAGGAGGAGACAATAGAGGAGCCGGAGGAAGAGCGCTGGGAAGCCGGGAAAAAGAGGAAAAAGAATACCGGTTCCCGGGGCGGTATTTATCAGGACAGCTCCGAGCGGGCCAGCGAGAATAGATCCTCCGCCTGGATCCTGCTGGCTCTTGGGGCTCTTGGACTGGCTGCGGTGGTCCTGTGCGTTGCGGGCGTTATTCCGATGCGGATGGGAAATCCCTATCTTTTCTACGGCGTCATGGGAGCTGTTTTTATTCTGTTTATCGTGGCCGGTATTGTCTCGCTGAAAAACGCGAAATTCTTTGAAAAGAAAGCGGAATCGGAAAATTCCCTGCGAAATACGCTGCAGGACTGGTGCCGGGAAAATCTGGACGCCGACGAGATCGACGGCCGGGTCGGCGCGCAGGGGTTGTCGGAGGAGGTTTTATATTTCAGGCGCTTTGTGTATATCAAGGAAAGGCTGAACCACCAGTTTGTCAACCTGGATCAAAGCTTCTTGGACAGCTTTATTGACGAGTATGTCTATGAGCAGATATTTGAGAGCAGAGAATGACGGGAAGAGTGCAGGATATTTATACTCGTGAGCGCATTCATTTGCCGCCTTTCGGCGCATAATATCGATGCGCTCACTCGTTATACCTGCAGTTTGGCAAATGTTTTCGAGCGAGAGTATAAATTGCAGAAAAAGCGGCGATATATCTGCGAGAATACGAATTAAACTTGCTGTCAACATTTGGCTGGAATTTTTGCCAGCGACGGCTGAGGCGGAAGGAAAGCGGGAATGAAAATAACCATCATTTGCGTCGGAAAGATCAAGGAAAGCTTCTTTCGGGAGGCGGTGGCGGAATACGGAAAAAGACTCTCCCGCTATTGCAGGCTTGAAATCCTTGAGGTGGCGGACGAAAAGACCCCGGACGGAGCAAGCCGCGCGCAGGAGGAGCAGATCAAGGCAAGGGAAGGAGGGCGCATCCTGGAGAAAATCCGGGATGACGCCCTTGTATGCGCTCTGGAGATCGGCGGAGAGAAGCTTTCGTCGGAAGGATTTGCGGACTGGCTGGAAAAGGCGGCGATCGGCGGCACGAGTCACATTGTGTTTGTGATCGGCGGTTCCTTAGGTCTGCATGAGTCCGTGATCCGCCGGGCGGATATGCGCTTAAGCTTTTCGGATATGACCTTTCCGCACCAGCTGATGCGGGTGATTCTGGCAGAGCAGATTTACCGGGCTTTTCGGATCATACAGGGGGAACCGTACCACAAATAACAGTGTGCAAAGACCGAGCCGAAAAAGGTTCAGCCGAAATAAGGGAAGAGGGGTATGAAAATGGGAGCGGGAAGCATAGAGGAAATCAAAATCCGCCAGCTGACAAATCAGCATCTGATTACACCGACGGATAAGCTGACGGCGGTGCGGGATTTGTGCGGAATACAGGCTCAGTTCATGGTCAATGTGATGCACTCGCTGAAGATTCGGTGTCATGATTATGAGGAAGGTACTCTGGGAGACGGCCTCGTGAAGAATTGGACGATCCGGGGAACCGTTCATGTGTTTGCGGAGACGGATCTTCCGCTTTTTCTGCACTGCAATGACGGAAAGGATTACAGGCGGAATGAGTGGGACGAGAATAGCTTTTGGAATCAGAGGGAGAGTTGGGCACTTACCCCGGAGCGTCAGAAGTATTTCGCGGAGGTGATTCTGGCGGCGCTTCAGGAGCGGCCGTATACCCGGGAGGAACTAAAGGACGTCTGCCGGGCAGGCGGTATGACGGAGGCGGAAGAGAGCAGTATGTTTGAGGCGTGGGGCGGGGGGATCCGGGAGCTCTGCGAGCGCGGCTTTCTGCACTATGTCGTTCAGGAGAAGAAAGCGTTCTGCCTGTCGCCGGAGTTTGTCCCGATACCGGAAAAACAGGCAAAGCTGGAAATAGCGAGGCGTTATTTTACGCATATGGCTCCGGCCACAATTCACGACGCAATGTATTATTTTCATACTTCCGCGGCCCAGGTAAAGGAATGGCTGAAAGAGCTTCCTGTAGAGTCGATAGAATGCGGCGGTAGAACCTATTATTACATCGAAAACGGAAGCTTATATCAGGAGGAGATTCCCAAATGCTTATTTTTGGCAGGATTCGATCAGCTGATGCTGGCTTACGATAAGAAAGAGAGCCTGTATTTGAAGCCGGAAAACAGAAGGGCGATTTTTAATCTCGCGGGGATTGTCATGCCGGCGGTTCTGCTGGACGGACAGGTAGCGGGAAGATGGAAAAAGAAGGGGAAAAGTCTGTCAGTGGAGCTGTTCTCCGATGCGGGTTTAAAGAGACGGGACACAGCCCGGAGAAAGGCGTTGATCCGGGACAAGGCGGAGAGCCTTTGGGAGGATCTTTCGGCTGTTGAATTTGCGGAATAGATATAAAACCATGTATGTTTTGAGGAAGAAGTAAGATAAGTATGATTGCGGAGAAGGAATTTTTACAGCATGTGGAATCGCTGCTTGATTTTTGCAAGTATCCGGCGGTTCACTATAAGGTGAGGTTTTTTCGGTATTTTTCCTGCAACAGACATTACAGTCATAACCGCGTGGTAGACTGTACGGTGGAGGTACTGGATTTTTTGAAGCAGTATCGGATCAACAATACGGGACGGTGAACCGCCTGTTTCCGCGGGCAAAATGTGCCCTTCAGGCACATAGCAAAGTCAACGCAGCCCTTTTGTGCCAGCGTTTGCTGCCAACCATGATTGGCTTAGGCAGGTTGGCGAATGCCGCGAGGGTCAATACCCATGTGTCTAAAGGACACATTCCTCTTGGGGCGTTTCAAGTTCTATGCCCCGCCTCTTGCGGCAGGGTTATTGACAGACCGCTCGAAACAGGAGAAAACACTTCCTCGCGGTCAGCATTTCTGTAATAGAAATATTCGTCTTTCCCGCAGCCCTGCAGCACGATCTCGTCATCCGTATATCTTTTTACGCCCCACAGAAGAGAGCCGCCCGACGTCTGGACGCATTTTCCAAGCTCGCACTGTGTGACAGGCACCTCCAGCTCGCCGCATTCATATCCCAAATGGCTGAAAAACTGACACCAGGGTTTAGAATTATCCCGGTAATTGCGGATGCGGAAGAACTGTCGGCCGCCCAGGATCCCAAAGTCAAAAGGAACCTGGTAGGTTATGCCGCAGTAAATATTGGTGTCTTTTGGCACGATCTGAAAGACATAGTCCGTCTTACCCGTGCATAACAGGAAGTTCATCCGTTCCGCGTCCGCCTGATAGGATGCGGACATTCTCCAGAGCGTCAGGCATTTTCGAATCCCCGCTTCGGCAACGGTGGGCAGCACAGGCTTTGCGTGGTTCACAAAGAAGGTTTCCGTCCGTTTCAGGTTTTTGGTCAGGTTCCTGTCAAAGGTTTCTCCGAGCAGCTTTTCGATTTCCTTGTCGTTAGAACGGATACTGTGTTCCTTTGTCTCATAGGCATAGATAATCCGTCCGTTTTCGGTATTGTATTCGCAGGCGGCGCACAGCCTTTTCGACGTTTTCATACCCTTGTACAGATTCGTCCCGAAGCGCACGTGATTTCGGGAGCAGAAATAGACGAGCGAGAATTTCTCGGTCTCCACGATCTCGAACTGTTCGGACTTGTATACGCCGCAGAGAAACTGTTCCTGTGGAAGATCAAAGGTGCTAATGCCATCGATTAGAATGGAATCCGTGGTCACAGAAAATAATTTGCTGATCAGGACGATTTTACCGATCTCAGGTATCGTCTGGTCGAGTTCCCATTTTGACACAGTTTGTCTGCTGGTCGAAAGCATTGCGCCGAAGGCTTCCTGCGACAAGCCTGCGCCATTGCGGATCTGTTGTATTCTCTGTCCCAAAGTCATTTGCGTTTCCTGCCTTTTCTCTCAGAGTCTGATTTCCCGCAGCCTGACTGCCGGGAATTGATTAACCGTTTTTTGCAAAGCGCAAATTCCGTTGTCAAAAGGACTTCCTCCAGGCAGGCCGGTGGCGCTGGCTTGGAGGAAGCTGACGTTGTGTACCTTGCGGTACACGTTCCGGGTCTATTCATTATTGTAGCGAACCGCTCTTTAAAAGTCTACCAAATTAAGACGGCATTTTGTCAACCGACAGGCGACAAAAAGGAGGCCCACATTGCCTGTGGCGATTGCATTGTCAGAGCGGAAACGAAGAAAAAGAGATTAGTCCAGCCGTTTTAAAAATACGGGATCGCCGTTTTTGGCGCTGTATCCCGGAGCCCTGGAATAACCGTGCTTTTCGTAAAAGGACGCCGCCGTATCCGTCGTCAGAATACTCGAATAAATTCCCTTTTCTTTCCAGTAGTCTTCTGCAAGGCGGAGCAGTTCGGAGCCGTGCTTTTTGTTCCGGAATTCCTCAGCGACCCAAAATTCCCGCAGAAAGACGCAGGTCTCCTCGAAAAAGTAACCGGTGAGCTTTACGGGCTTGCATTGAAGAAAACCGATTATTTTTCCGCCCTCTGTCGTCCGTACAAAGGCCATGTTATCGCCCTCGCCGTTCATCTCCCGGAAAAGTCCGTCCCAATCCCGCACAAGAAGACCTAACTCGGAAAAATACTGCCGGAAGGCCGCCTGAAACAAAGGATTGGAAAAATCAAAGATCAGGGTGTCGGAACAGGTTTTTTCGTCCCTGGGGAAAGAATACACAAGGTTATAGCAATCCGGGGCATCCTCGGCGACATATCCGGTATCCCGGAAGCCGAGCTTTTGATACAGCCGCAGCGCCGCCGCATCGTCCTTATGGACGCATACTTCGACCTGATCGTATTTGCCTTCTTCGGAAAGCAGCGAAAGAATAAGACGCAGGGCTTCGGCGCCATATCCCCGGTTTTGGACGTGCCGGTCGATCATAAACTGCTGCAGGTCATAACAGGCGGGCGCTTCGTCCAGATTCCTTACCATCGCGACGCCGACGGTCTGCAGACCGTCGGATATGCCGAAAACCCTTGCGTTGTCTGAGCGGTAGATATATCCCCTGGCTAAGATTCCGATGGGGCTGGCGAGAAATTTCTTCTGTTCCTCCGTGACGCTCAGCGAGATAATATCCAGCCAGTTTTGCTCGTTGACAGAAAATAAATTGATCATAAAAAATCCTCCATACTTTTAGATTGGAGGGTCAGGATTCGTGGGCCCTCCACACACGATTTCTTTTCATAATGATCACTCCTTTCTGAATTTTTTGTAAGAACGGCGGCAGAAACAGTATACCGTACTTTTGCCGCCTTTGCAACAGCAGCCGGAAACTCCGCAGCTACTTCCTGCTTTTGCTGAAGTGAAAAGTTAACTTCCACTTCTTAGGGGCGCAAGTGGAAGTTAGTTTTTCCTAATTTTGACGGGAATACAGATTTCGCTCACATAATCCTGTGAGGCGGGATCTCCCGGCAGATAATTTTCAATATCATAATCCGGGATAAGCTCATATTCCGCTACGGGCAGCCACTCCTTATAGATCCTTTCCCACATGGCCTGAATTGCCGCGGGCGACGGACCGACACACTTAAAAACGGCCCAGGAGTATTCCGGAATGTGAAGGATCTCAAATCCTTCCGGAGCGCCTTCCACATCGGAAGCCTTACAGCCGATCCCGTATTGAAATACATCCCCGTCTGTCTTTTTCTGGGCGCATACTCCCAGATACCCGGGGACTTTCCGGTACTTCTCGTTTGCGTAATACGCATCCCAGAAGGCCGGGATTTCCTGCTCGCTTGTCTCTGCGTGGAAGTCTGCAGCGTGTACGAGCAGCTCCATCGCTTCCCATTTTTCAATTTTGTATTCCATAATACAACCTCCTTCAATTATGATTTTGATGGTATACCGGTTCATGAACTGAACGGGACTGCCTTTCCTGACCTGCATTGGAGAAAAGCCGTTGAACCTTAGGAGCCTGACATTTTTGCGTGGACGGACTGTAAAAGAGTGGAAAACACTTGCCAATCTTTGCATGACGTGATATGATAAAAATAGAAAAGGGAAAGCCATAGAAGCGGCTCTACCCTCAATATTACAGTTATGACCTCTTAACGAGGCCAGCCGTTGCTATTTCCGGTAGCAGCGGCTATTTCTTTTTCCCTTTAAAGATTGTGTAGCACAAACTTATAAGGGCGACAATGAAGATACCAGTCTGTATTAGCTCTGAATATGTAATCATTGCATCACCCTCCTTTCTCTCGTCTGGAGGGTAGCCCCTCCGAAACGGAGGGTAAAGCCGCCTTTTGCTCTATGGTTTCCCTATGTTTGTTAGTGTATCATATTTGCGCATTCCTTGCAATAGGATTCATAAAAATATCCCATTTTTTCAAGAATGCAAAGCCTGTGCGTATAGAGTTCTGACATTTCTGCAGGACGGACTGTAAAGAGAGTTACTTTTCACGGGGTGAGAAAATAGGGTATGGTAACCAGGGACTCTTATGAG
>JAMPIG010000049.1 GCA_023662875.1 Roseburia sp.
ACGAATGGTATAAGTATAGCAAAGTGTTCTTCTCCACATTTTCATAGTATGTGGGGGACTTTTGTTATCGGAACGTTCCGATAATTTCGCCAGCAATGTTTCAGAATATCCTTTTGGGATATTTCGAAACACACTCCCGCCAGTTCTATCATAGAAAGCAAGAACAGCTTTCTATGATCCAAGTTCCATTATAACACCACTCTGCTGATAAAACCAGTCCATAAATTCCTGTGGTATCTATAGGATTATCTCTCCTGCCCGGATTCTTCACCGTCTTGAGTTACAGATTGAAACCAAAACAGAGATGCGCTATAATGCAAGGAGACAACTTTCTCGAAAACTGCGGAGGAAATAACGATGGATAGAACGGGCAGAAAAAAAGTAATGCTTTCAGAATGCGCCTATGTGCTGGGACTTGCCGCCCTGGCGCTGGGAACCGCCCTTATGGAGAAGGCGGACTTCGGGATGTCGATGGTCGTCGCTCCGGCCTATCTGATCTATCGAAAGCTTTCTCAGACTATCGGCTGGTTTACCTTCGGGATGGCGGAGTATTGTCTGCAGGCCTTCCTGCTGCTTGTCACCTCTGTGATTCTGCGCCGTTTTAAGCTGGCGTACCTGTTTTCCTTTGGCACGGCGCTGCTCTACGGAGCTGCCCTGGACGTTTTTGTCCGGCTGGTCGGTCTCCTGCCTTACAACGCGATAGGCTGGCGCTTCGGATTTTACGGCGTCGGACTACTGCTCTGCGCGACGGGCGTCGCCCTGCTGTTCCACACCTACCTTTCCCCGGAGGCCTACGAACTGCTGGTAAAGGAAATCTCGACGAAGTTCCAGAAGAAGCTGTCGGTGGTGAAAACCGTCTATGACTGCTGCAGCTGCGCAGTATCGATCGCCCTGTCTTTTCTGTTTTTCGGGTTCGGCCGCCTGGAAGGGGTAAAGCTGGGAACCGTGATCTGCGCGCTGGTGAACGGCTGGCTGATCGGGAGAATCGGCGGCGCTCTGGAGAAGCGCTTTGTTTTCCGGGACGGGCTGAAGCTGCGGGGGCTGTTTCTCTAATTTCCTGTACGATTCTTTTTCCTTCCCTGCTTTTTAAAAAAGGCTCCTCCAGCGAAAAGACTGCGCTTCCCTGAAGGGAAGCTTGCCGCCCTTCAGGGAAGATGGGGATAAACGCCATCCGCACCAGCCACAATATGCCGACAGTGGAGAGAACCCCGAACCGCTTTCACCCAGCCTATTCAGCCCGCGGGGATAATCTTCCCCTCCGCAAACGCAAAAACAACGTCCGCCAATTCCTCCAAGTCCCCGGGAATATGGCTGGTCAGCAGGATCAGTCTGTCCGGTGACTTTAAACGCGAAATCAACCCCCTGATCTGCGCCGCCCCCTCTTTATCCAGGCCGTTGAAGGGCTCGTCTAAAATAAGGATCTTCTGATCCTCCATGATGGCCTGCGCGATCGCAAGCCGCTGGCGCATCCCAAGGGAAAAATTTTTGACCTTTTCCCGATTATTTGGATCCAGGCCAACCGCCTCCAGGGCGGCCCGGATTTCCCCGTCCCGAATTTTTCCGTTAATCTGCGCCAGGTACTTTAAATTCTCAAACTGCGTGTAGTTCTCAATAAATCCCGGCTTTTCGATGAGAACGCCCAATTCCGGCAAAAAATCCATATCCTTTCCCAGCACCCTGTCCCCGAGCGCGACGGTTCCGCTGTCGGCTCTTAAGAAGCCGCAGACCGTTTTGAAAAATACGGATTTTCCGGAACCGTTTGCCCCGACAAACCCATAAATATTGCCGAACTCCAGCTCTAAATCGATATGATCCAGAACCACTCTTTTTCGGAAGCTTTTCGTTAAACCGCTTATTTTCAGCATAGATCTACTCTCCTTTTTTGAATGAACATATGATAAATAATCGCTATGACCAAATCCATCCCCGCGATGAACAGTATGACCGCAAGGTTACCGATCCGACCTTTAAGCTCGAAAAACCGCACGGTTGACATGGCAGGCAGAATCGGGAACGGCAAAACAGTATGGAGCAGATAAACCGCAAGGATATACAGGAAACTGTTTTCTACGGAAAAAACATTCTGCAAAATGATATATAACATCAAGATGCCCGCAAACCCCAGATCGTCCATCAGTAAATAAAAAAGACTCGGTGCCGCCTGCTCCGGACCAAATCCCGCAAAGCAGGCATACACGATATGGGAGACAGTGAGAAGCGCCTCCCCCGATAAAAAGATTACCGCCGAGTACGCATAGAGAAACCTCCTGTAATCCGTTATCCTGGCAAGGATATAGAGCATCATACGGTCGGATAATTGATCCGCCATTTTTCCCACCGCGACAAGAACGATCGAAACATTTAAAAGCTTTAATAAAACGGTACTGAAGCCGAACGGATTCGCGTCGTTTCCTCCCTGCCAGAGAATCATGCCGCTTTCCCCGGCAAGCCGAATCCCGGTAAAATTCGCGTAGATAAAATCCACGCAGACCATCAGGAAAACCGAAAAGACGATATCCTTCCGAAACTCCTTCGCCATGATTTTAAAGAGCGTCGACGTTTTTCTTCTCAAAAAAATCCCTCACTCTCAAAAAACTCCCATCTTCCGGAGAGCCAGACCGCTGTGATCCAGATTTCCAGCGCCAGATATACCGCAAAGTGAAGATTGTCCCATAAAACAGCCTCCCACAAAACGACGCCGTCCAAAGAAAAAGAGTTCATTCCGCCCGCCGAGAAGTCTAAAAAAGGCAGGTACAGCCACTTTATTCTTAGAATCTCCATCGGAGACGTAAACACAAAATAGAGCAGAAAGGGCAATACGCAAATACTTCCTCCTCTTTTTTGAAAATTCCGGAAAGTATATCGAAGAGAATAAATAATATACTGAACCAACAACCCAAGCAAAAGATAGCGCACCCACAAAAAGACAAAGCCGGAAAGCAGCTCCGAACCGATGCGGCCAACGCCCCTGAGCAATAAAAAACACAGCGGTGCGGATAGTACAATGCAGGCGGACAGTCCGGTCGAAACCGCCAACGTTATAAAATCCTCCAAAATCATTCCGCGCCTGCTGCCAATTCTTGAAATCCGACTGTACGAGGTCGAATAAATGCTCTCCCTGTGCTGCACCGCCAGCAGCGGGATACAGACGAGCCACAGAAAGAGATCCTTCCTCAAAATGTCAAAATAACCGGAAACAGTCGTGATTTTACCGGCATACACGTAAATCGTCAAAAAGAGAACCTGACCGAAAATCGCCTGCCAGGTGAGGGGCGACGTATAGATCAGCTTTAGCTTACTCTTGATCCTACCGAAAACCTTCATACGTTTCAGCTGCCCCTCTTTTGATAGAATCGTTCCGATACCGCCAGCAGGACGACTCCGACGATAACATAGGCGCTGATCAGGACGCCATAACCGCCGACGGAGAACCCCCTGCGGTACGGCTGCATGACCACGTTGGGCTGCAGCGCCGTCGGCAGCATCAGATCCAGCGCTCCCATAACGATAAAGGGCGCTGCCAGGACGGCAAGCTTGTTTTTCAAAAAGGACGTAATTCCCACGGCAAAAATCAAAAAGCAAAAATAGTACAGAAGATGGGAGCCATAGAGAAGAGCAAAATACAGCGTGGGATAATCCAGGAAAAAAGCTTCCCGGAAAGATACGATTCCCTGCAGAAATTCCGGAGACGTGTCATGCTGCGTCAGGAAACCGGTGAGGACCGCAAAAATCAGCTCGCAAAAGCCTAAAAAAATCGTACCGGACAGCGCTACCGCCAGTGTCTTCTGCGCAGCATATCTCCGGTTTCCCTTCCGACTGGCGCAAAAAAATCGAAAACGATTGGTCTTCTCCGATAAATAAGAGCCTAAGTAAGAAGCGGCGAGAATCACCGGTGCCAGCGCCTGAACCATATAATAGGCGTCTTTCCACACCCGGTACACATTGCCGTAATACTTTTTAAAAAAGATAACGTCCTCATAACGGAACAGATCCTCGGCGGAATCCGCCCTCAGGGCAGTTTTCCAGCCGCCGTAATAAGCGTTGATCAGCATCAGACTGACAACGGCGATCATGAGGATCAGATTTGACTTTTGGAACAAAGCTCTCTTTAATTCGCTTTTCATGGCGGATTTCGGTCTCCGGAATCGCCCCTTCCGGATTCCTCTCCCTTCTTATCAGCGTCAGAATATTTCAGAGCACGCAAAAACGCTCCTGCTGCGCTTTAAACTCGCAAACCCGCGCTTCGCGCTCTTTCTCCTGCTTCGCAGGATGTTTGCTCGTTAATGGCGCAGGAAAATCAAATGTCTGCTTCGCAGCCGCTTGATTTTCCTCTGCGCTCATTTATTGTACAACAGAAGCGCTTCTGATTTTCTTACGACTTTCTTACGGTTTCTTCACGTTTTGCTTACGTTTCCCTTCTATTCAAATTTCTGAATAATCCGTTTCTTATACTCCTGAGTATATTCCCGTTGACTCTCTTCGCTGTATTCCCGCCTCTCAATAATCTCACCAGTGTCCATATCCACAGCGTAAAACTGAAGATTTTGTTCCCCCTCATAATATTGACAGGCTTCGCTTTCTTCCGTTTCTTTGGTGTAATCCTGAGAGTATATCCGAACCGAAAGTCTGAATACGGCATATATTTTCTCATCCGACGCTTTTATACAGCCGGTATTCTCCAGCCCGAAAACAATGTATGGTTTATCCTCCTCATACCATTCGCACCATGAATCCTGAGCACGTTTCAGGGAATCTGCATTGTATATCCGTTGACTGCTTTTTCCCAAATAATGGCACAACAGCCCCAGCGCTTCCTGTACCGTCAGCGCACTCTCATGTATACCGTCATCGCTCACCCATGGCTCTTTTTCCTTCACATAGGTACAGTACTCCTCCGTAAGCTCCCACTGACAGATACTGTCGTTATACCGCCGTTGTTCAATTACCTCTCCTGTCCGCATATTCACCCAATAATAATTGACCCATTCCGTGCGCGTAAAAGAATCCCCTGTAGAATCGTATAAATCGATTGCATATAAATAAGAGCGATATTCTGTATTGTCGGAAGTTATGAGATACCCCTGCTCACTGATCACTCTGTTATGCTCGGGATGAATTTTCTCATGCCATACATATCGCAGGCGGCCTCCGTTCTCCGCCTTTCCGCGCAGCTCAATATCGGCAATCTGCCGTTCATCATCAACCGCATAAGCAAAAACAACATCCAGCCCCTCTTGTATCGACAGTGGGACTCTATCCTCCGTTTCTTCCGGCTCTTGCGCACACCCCGCCAGGAATAATGACAGCAGAAAGAATAACAACATTTTTCGATACATTACCGATCTCCCCTATAACTTCAACATCCTCTGTTACCAACCTCCCTACTCCTCCAGCAGCGCCCGCTTCCTCGCGATCATCTCCTCCACCCGCTCCATATACTGGCTTACATCCTTCACATTCTCGCACCGCTCGATCCTCCCGTCCGGGTAGACACGCTTCGTGATGGAGCCTGCGCCTAAGGCGATAATCGTCTGCTTCTCCTCGTTAATCAGGATATTATAGAGTCCTTCCTTTCCCTCCTTCGCGTAACCCACATTTTCGAAATTGCCGGAAATATTTTTCTGACGGTACAGATAATAGGGGAACATGCCCAGACCTCTGGCGCAGTTCTCCGCAATTCCCATGGTCTCCTCCGTATTGTACAGCACGACCGACCCGTTTTCCTGAATCACGCGGTTCAGCCGGGAGGCCCGCTTGATCGCCAGGGAATGTACGGTCAGGCTGTCCGGGGCAAGCCGCGTTATCTGATCCGCGGTATACTGTACCTCCTCCTCCCGCTCCCCGGGAAGGCCCAGAATCAAATCCATATTGATATTGTCAAAGCCTGCTGCCCGGGCCATGGCAAAGGCCTCCTCCACCTGCTCCACGCTTGCCCTTCTGCCGATGAGATCCAGCGTCGTCTGGTTCATGGTCTGAGGGTTTACGGAGATCCGGGTAACTCCGCAGCGGCGCAGCGCCGCCAGCTTCTCCTCCGTAATGCTGTCCGCCCGGCCAGCCTCCACGGTAAACTCCTTTACCTCCCGGAAATCAAGCAGCCCCCTCATCTCGCCAATCAGCCTCTCCAGCTGCTCCGCCTCCAGGGTCGTCGGAGTCCCTCCGCCGATATAAACGGTCTCCAGCTTCTTTTGCCTGCAGCTTTCCGCGACGTATTTCATCTCGGCGACCAGGCAGTCGATATAGTTCTCCGTCCTGCTCCGATAACCGGCAATCGGGTAAGACGTAAAGGAGCAGTACAGACAGGTCGTCGGGCAAAACGGGATCCCGACATAAAGGCTGTAGGCATTCTCGTTGCAGCGCAGGCCGGAAAGCAGTCTTCTCTCCCGCTCTGCGATCTCCAGGGACAGGGCCGCCTTTCCCGGACTGGTCAGATATCTCTCCTGATAATGCCGCAGAATCTCCTCCGGACGCTTCCCTTCCTCCAGCAGCGTATAGGCAATCTTGGTCGGACGGATCCCGACCAGATTGCCCCAGGGAAGCTGCTTCCCCGTCTCCCGGGAAAAGATGCGATACAGGAAACGCTTAAAGCCTTCCTTGAAACGCTTCCCATCGAGATCTGCGGCCGAGTCTCCCTGCGCAGCTTCCCCTGACACTTTCTCTTCTTCCGAGTATGCTTCTCCCTGCTGAATCTCCCTTTCTAACTTTTCCTCGCTCGAACCGTTTCTATTCTCCGGATTTTCTACGTCCTGACGAGCTATTTCTTCCAGCTTTCTCTCTTCCCGGCAGGTTTCTTCTTCCTCCGCCGCGTCCCATAAGAATTCCCTGTCGTCGATCCGAAGCTTCGCCCCGTTTTCCTCTACCTCTACGCTGATCCGCCTTCCCTCCGGAAGATTTTCCCGCCTCTCCCTCCTGCTCTCCGGGATCAGGACGACAACCTGCTCCTCCGGATAAAAGGCTTTTACCAGCGCGTACACGTCATATTCGATATTTTCCCGGTTTAACTCAATCGTCAACATATTAAAGAATCTCCATCCTCTTCAGGCTTTCCCAGGAACAGGCGTCCAGCCACCGAAACAGCGGCCTTTTCCCAAAGAAAAGTCCTTCATACTCCTCTCTCGCCATCCCGCAGCAGAAAACCGCCGCCCGATGTACCTCGGCCTCCGAGGGTTTCTTCTCGCCAAATCCGCTTTTTTCCAGTATGGATTGAAAGGTCTGCGTCTCCGGATCCGCGGAATCCAGCCTTTCCTCGTGCCCCGACAGCCGAAGCAGCCTCCGAAGGTTTCTGTGCAGCAGAAAAACCCGCTCCCGGCTGTCCGCCCTCTCAAACCTTCTCCGACGCAGCCGGCCGAGCCCTGCCGCCGCTCCCAGATAAAGGCAGGCCAGACCGCAGGCCGCCAGGATCGCAAGCAGCGCTGCACGCCCTGCGGGGCTGAAATGCATCCCTCTTCCCGGCCGTTCTATCTTTTCCCGGGAATTCCCTGCCGCGTCTTCCTCCTCCGCGCCCGGCTCTCCGGACACCGGACGGCTCGCAGTCCCCTGCTCCCTGTCGCTCTCCCGCTCCTTATCGGATTCCTGCCCTTTGTCCTGCTTCGACTTTACGGGTTCCTGCGCCAACTCGCTCTCCGAAGACATCGTCTCCTCCGCCTCCGGCATCTCCTCCTGATCCGGCGTCTGTGTCGATTCCTGCCGCCAGGCTTCCGGCTCCCGGTTTCCCTGCCCGCCCGCTTCCGAGAGCTCTCCCGCCAGCTTCAGCTGATTCAGGGAAGGATCCGTCGTAAAAGCCGCGGCTCCCGGGGTCATCTCTACCGGAATCCATCCGATACCGTCCAGATAAACCTCCGCCCAGGCGTGGGCTTGTTTGTCTGTCGCCACCGCCGTATAGGCTCCCGTCTCATCCCGGCTAAAAGTGCCCGCCGACAGGGAATAGCCTGTGGCATATCGGGCCGGTACGCCCAGATACCGGAGCATCAGCACAGCCGCCGACGCAAAATGCGCACAATATCCCTCCTGGCTTTCGAAAAGAAAGTACTCTACAAAATCATCTCCCCGGGGCGTGGACGCAGCCTCCAGCTCATAGATCGCCTGTCCGCGCAGAAAAGTGAACACCTGCGTCAGACAATCGTACACACTGTCCCCGCCAAATTCCGCCCACTCCATAAATGCCGTAAGCTCTGGAAGCCGCTCCGCCGGATAGTCGCAGAATCGATCGTACACATACTGTCGATACCTCCGTTCCTCCTCGGCCTGCTCTTCCGTAAGCTGCCTTTTCAGTCCTCCGTCCAGCGCGCGATAAGCGTACTCGCTGACCTGGCCCGCCCGCTCCGCCGTGCCGTCGAAGTGTACCTGATACTCCTCCCCCAACTCCGCTCCATAGGGATAAAGGCTGTAGCTTCCGGCTTCCGCCAGCTCCTCGACCCGGGCGGTTCCCCGGGAGTACACCAGCGCATTATAGGTCAGGTTCACCAGCTCCCTGCCGCTTTCCGGCAGCTCCCAGCCCTGTTCCTTATAATACCTGGTCAGCGCCGAATCCGGATCCGCCTTCCATTCATTCCCCTCGTACTCCACACCCACAAAGCCCCGCAGATAGACCGCGGAACGCGGCTTCTGAACCAAGGTAACCCGATAGACCTCCCGGCCGGTCAGAATCGTGCCTCTCGGCCGATCCAGGCTGCCGGTAACGTCCGCGGAATGTCCAAACCCCAGAGACGAAAAAGTCTCCTGAATCCGCGGGATCCATTCCTCATTCACCCTTCGGCTCAGCTCTACCCTGGCCTCCAGCGCCTGCTCATAGCTCTCGTCCATACGGGGAAGCAGGAAGAAATAAACCGGCAGCATGATTCCGCCCAGAACCCCAATCCCCAAAATCGCGGCGCAGACCCCTGCCCCGGCGTTATCCCGATAGGTGCGCAGGAGCATCTGCCCCGCGATACTGACGACACACGGCAAAAACCATCCGTAGCCCGGGAAGGAATCCATCCCGCAGGCCGCGGCAAACCAGACGCCGTCCGCCAGCAGCGTCGCCAAAAGATGCTGCCGCATGACCCCGTAGCTCAACAGCAGGACATAGGGAACCAGAACCGCCAGCACACTGAGCGTCGCATGACCCGGCATCCTGGCCACATTCTCCTCAAGCGTCCAGCTCCAGATCATGCGAATCGCATACCTCTCGTTGATTCTCTCCACCGCGGCGTCCATCGCCCAGCCCAGACTGTTCAAAAAATCCCTGCGGCAGATAAACAACGCCGCCGCGTATACAGAAAAGAGGATTCCTCCCCGCAGGAAAAGCCGCTTCCAGCGGCAGGGCAGCCAAAACAGCACCCCCAGGGCGCAGAGAAGCAGCAGCCCCGGGAAGAAAAACTGCGGCTTCAGCACCCTTCCCCACTCCAGCTTCAGCGTTTCCGCAAGCGCCCCTGTCGCCCCCAGGGCATGAAGCAGAAGAAGCATTATGGAAAAAATAAATTTTGCTCTATTCTTCATCGACGCATCGCTCTCCCAGATATAATCTGCCGTCCGGCTCCAGCCGACAGGTTCTCGCCTGCTCCTCCGAATCCTCCGAAAATGTCTCCCCCGCCTTCTTTACCTTTACCAGCTCCCGGATACAAAGGTAAATATCCTGGCCGGTGTGGACGGCGCATCGGCAAATCCTGCCGTCCTGCGGCCAGCTGACCGTAAATCCCAGCGCCGCCTGCTCCGCCAGAAAGGCCATCACCGAACAGGCCTTATCCAGATACGCGTCCCGGCTCTCCGCCGTCGCAAGCAGCTCGTCCGTCATATGTAAAAAGAGCCTGACCGCTGTGTCCGGCTGGATATCCTTCACCTGAAAATCCTCCTCCTTGGCGGTCAGCTTCCAGTGGATACTGCGAAGACTGTCTCCCGGCCGGTATCCCCGGATAAAATAGTCCCCTTCCTCCCAGTCCTTGCAGCTTTTCAGATAATTCATCAGGAAAACCGCCTCGCTTTGCGTCGGCGGGGAAATCACCGGTATCACAAGAAGCGACGCCTGCCCCCCCGCCTTTACCGACAGCCGAAACAGCCCCAGACTGTCGCAGGTCCAAGCCCTGTCTATCCAAAATTCCGCCTGCCCGCAATGCTTTGCGGAGAATTCGAAGGACAGCTCCTGCTGCGTCCTGCCGCCCATCCCCCGGATCAAACGTCGAACCTTCTTTTTCCCCATTCCGTCCATCGTCCATTTCAGGGTCACGCCTGCCCCAGGCAGGGGCAGAACCCCCCGGTACGATACCGTCACCGGAAGCGTCACCTTTTCCCCTCTCTCCACATAGGCCGGAATCTCCCCCATGTCCGCCCGGCACCAGGGCGCTCGGAACAACAGAAAAAGCAGGCATACCGCCGAAGCCGCCAGCAGAATGCCCAACAGGAAGCGCAGGCCCTGGAAGGTATACAGCATACACAGCCACACACAGGCCCCCACGATCAGAAGATAAGTCACTCGTCGTTTTATCATCTCACAAATACTTTTCCCCGGGCTTTGGCTCCGCCGTCCGCTCCCGGATTTCCTCCAGAATATCCGCCGCGCTCCTGCCGCTCAGCCTTGCCTTCTGATTCGGCCGTACCCGGTGGATTCCAATATCCATCAACGCCCTTTTTACGTCTCCCGGTATCACATACTCCCGCTCCTGTAAAAAGGCGTAAGCCTTCGCCATCCTGCCCAGCGCCAGCGTTCCCCGGGGACTCAGGCCCAGCTCCAGAAACTCATGCCGCCTTGTGGCGTCCGCAATAGCCACCATATAGCGGTAAATCACATCATGGATATAGACCGACGCCGCGTCCCGCTGCATCTGCAGCAGCTGCTCCGCATCCGCCACCGGAACCACGGACTCCAGCGGGTCTTTTGCATGACGGCTTTTTAACATCGACACCTCGTCCTCCACGGAAGGATAGCCCATGCTGACGCAGATCAGGAACCGATCCGTCTGCGCCTCCGGCAGGCGCTGAGTACCGTAGGAGCCCACCGGATTCTGGGTCGCCATCACGATAAAGGGCTGCGGAACCTGTCTCGTCACCCCGTCCACCGTCACATTCCCCTCCTCCATTACCTCCAGCAGCGCGGACTGTGTCTTGGGAGAGGTTCGGTTGATCTCGTCCGCCAGCAGCAGATTACACATAACCACGCCGGGATAATAGACGAACTTCCCCGTCTCCTTCCGATACATGGAGAAGCCCGTAATATCCGCCGGCATCACATCCGGCGTAAACTGGATACGGTTCGACTGCAGTCCAAAGGCCCGGGAAAAGGCCACGGCCATCGCCGTCTTCCCCACCCCCGGGACATCCTCCAGCAGCACATGCCCTCCGGCCAGAACCGCCGCCGTCACCTTCTCGATACAGTCGTCCTTCCCTATAATTACCTTCTTTACCTCGTCCATCACAAGGTGAGCGCTCTTACTCTTCCCCTCCACCGCTCCGTTCCCCTTTACTCCTGCCCGGCTAAAAACGGGTTATATTTCTTCTCATGGCCGATATCCGTCTGCTCCCCGTGGCCGGGATAAACCTTCGTCTCCTCCGGCAGGACAAACAGCCTCTCCCGGATCGAGCGCACCAGCGTGCTCATGCTGCCTGTCGGAAAATCCGTCCTGCCGACGGACTCCGCGAACAGCGTATCCCCCGCCAAAAGCATACCGGCCTCCGGGAAATAATAACAGCATCCCCCCGCGGTATGCCCCGGCGTCGCAATCACCCGGAAATCCATCCCCGCCAGCGTCAGCTCCTGACCGTCCTTTACATACACATCCGCATAAGTACTGCAGGGGCGTCCCGCCTGGGCCGACACATTTTTCCCAGCGTCCCGCAGAAGCTCCCGCTCCGCCTCGTGGGCGTAAGCCTTTACCGGCTCCCGCCCTTCCTGCTCCGCCTCCGCGCACGCCGCGTCCCGCAGAGCGTCCAGCCCCCAGATATGGTCAAAATGCCCGTGGGTCAAAAGGATCCCGGCCACCCGGAAACCGTTCTTCTTCAGGGCGCTGTAAATACTCCGCCCCTGATCCGCCGGATCCACGACGATACAGTCCTTCTCCCCGTCCCGGTATAAAAAATAGCAGTTGGTCTGGCACACGCTCAAGACCATACGCCCGATTTTAATCTCTCCCATATTCTCTCCTTCATCCTGCCGACCTTTCGATATCCACCACGCTCTCGATGCCCCGGATCTTTTCGATCACCCGGTTCAGCTCCTCCCGGCCCTCCACCTCGAAGGTGGTCTGCAGCGTGGCCAGATTCTGCCTGCTGATCCGGGTATTCATCGACAGGATATTAATATTTTTCTCCGTCAGCGCCTTGGAGATATCCGCCAGCAGGCCGTTCCGGTTGTTGGCAAAAATCTTGATCTCCGCCACATACTTTTCGGCGGCGGTATTCTCCGGAGCCTGCCATTCCGCGTCGATCAGTCTGGCCCTCTCAATCTCCGGCAGGTTCATCATATTGACGCAGTCCGTCCGGTGGATGGAAATCCCCCTGCCCCTCGTGACAAAGCCGACGATCTCGTCCCCCGGCACCGGGGAGCAGCACTTGGAAAACCGCACCGACAGATCCGCGATTCCCTTTACCACAATACCGCTCTTTGCCTTTATGGGCGCGGGCTTTACCGCGACGGCCGCGTTTTCCGCGATGCTGGCCAGAACCTCCTCGTTGGTCAGCGGCTTTTTATGATCCCTGTCGTAAAGCTCCTGCATCCTGCCGGCGATCTGGCCCTCCTTCAGCGCGCCGTGCCCGATGGCCGCCAGCACGGAATCCCAGTCCCGGAAGCCGTACCTGCGCATAATCGCGTCCATATATTCCTGCTTCATCAACTCCGGCAGGTTCATGGACTTGGACTTGCAGTAATTTGACAGAAGCTCCTTCCCCTTAAGGATGTTGTCGTCCTTGCGCTCCGCCTTAAACCACTGATTGATCTTTGTCTTCGCCTGGGCGCTCTTCACCACGTTCAGCCAGTCCCGGCTGGGACCCTTGGAATTCTGGGAGGTGAGAATCTCGATCCGATCCCCGTTTTTGATCTCGTAATCGATGGTTACCAGCTTGCCGTTGACCCTTGCCCCCACCATCCGGTTCCCCACCGCTGAGTGAATACAGTAGGCGAAATCGATAGGCGTCGATCCGGCCGGAAGGTTCTTGACCTCCCCGGTCGGCGTAAAGCAGTAAACGCTGTCCGAGAACAGATCCAGATCATTCTTGAGCAGCTTCAAAAACTCCCTGTTGTCGGACATATCCCGCTGCCACTCCAGGATCTGGCGCAGCCAGGCCAGCTTTTCCTCCTCCTGCGCCTCCACCTTCTTCCCGTCGGAGGCCTCCTTGTATTTCCAGTGAGCCGCGATGCCGTACTCTGCCGCCTTATGCATCTCCTCCGTGCGGATCTGTACCTCGAAGGGCTGGCCGGTGGAGCCGATCAGCGTCGTGTGCAGGGACTGATACATATTGGGCTTAGGCATGGCGATATAATCCTTAAACCGCCCCGGAATCGGCGTATACAGCTCGTGGATCACCCCCAGGGCGGCGTAACAGTCCTTCAGCGAGTCCACAATGATACGCACCGCAAAAAGATCATAGATCTGATCCAGCGTCTTGTTCTGGTTCTTCATCTTCTTGTAAATACTGAAAAAGTGCTTGATGCGCCCGTCCACCTTCGCCTTGATCCCGGCGTTTTTGATATGCTCGCTGACCTCGTCCACAATACCCTGGATATATTTCTCCCGGGCGCTCTTCCGCATGGCGATCTGATCCACCAGATTGTAGTAAACCTCCGGCTCCAGATACTTTAAGGACAGGTCGTCCAGCTCCGTCTTGATCCTGCTGATGCCCAGCCGCTGGGCGATGGGACAGTAGATCTCCAGCGTCTCCCTTGCGATCCGCTGCTGGCTCTCCGGCGTCTTATACTTCAGGGTACGCATATTGTGCAGGCGGTCGGCCAGCTTGATCATAATGACCCGGATATCCTTCGCCATGGCAAGAAACATCTTCCGCAGGTTCTCCGCCTGCATCTCCAGCTTCTCGTCCGGCCGATCCGACCCGGCGGACAGCGGAATCTTCTCCAGCTTCGTCACGCCGTCCACGAGAAGCGCCACATCCCCGCCGAACTCCCGCGTCAGATCCTCCTCCGTCATCACGGTATCCTCCACCACATCGTGGAGCAGTCCCGCCACAATAGTCTCCTTGTCGAGCTCCAGATCCGCCAGGACAATCGCCACATTCAGGGGATGGATGATATAAGGCTCCCCCGACTTCCGGAACTGGTTCTTATGGGCCTCGGAAGCCACCTTATAGGCCTTCTCAATCATCGTGATATCGTCGCTGGGATGATATTTCCGCACATGGTCAATAAGCTCCCTGTACAGCTCGTCGGGATTCCTGAATTCCTCCGACTGATTTATTTTTCCGTCGTCAAAAATGACCTCTGTCTTCTCTTCCGCCATCGTTGTACCACGCTTTCCGACCCGCCGATCTAACGGTTGCAATTTTTATTTACCCGGATAGGTAATCGCCGCCTCCAGGCGGTATTTCCCCAGCTTCTCTCGGCCTTTTAAACCGGCCAGCTCCATCAACACCACAATTCCTACGACCTCTCCCCCAAGGCTTTCGATCAGCTTGATCATCGCCTCCGTGGTTCCTCCCGTAGCGATCAGATCGTCCACGATCAGCACCTTCTGACCGGGACGGATGCTGTCCTTATGCATCTCGATGGTCGCCTGGCCGTATTCCAGGTCATAGGAGACGGACACCGTCTCCCGGGGCAGCTTGCCCGCTTTGCGGATCAGCACAAAGGGCTTTTTATTATTATAAGCGATCGGGGTTCCGAATATAAACCCTCTGGACTCCGGCCCTGCTACCACGTCGAAATCCAGATCCTGAATCTTCTCCTGCATCGTATCGATGGCAAGCTGAAGTCCGTCCGCATCCTGCAGGACGCTGGTCACATCCCGGAAAATAATCCCCTCCTCCGGGAAGTCCGGTATACTCGTTACATATTCTTCCAGTTTCTTCATCTCTTTTATACCTCCTTGCGTGTTTTCGCACCAATATTGTTCCTTGGTACAGCGCCCGCCATAATGTCTCATTATAGCTTCTTTTTCTCCGGATGTCAAAATCTTCGCTCCGGTCGCAGCCCTGAAAAGTCTCCGGCCACGGTTTGACCCGGCCGCGTCGCAGGCTTAAAGCCGCCGCGTTATTGCCATATTTCCGCGAAATACCGGATGATATCGCTCCTCGTCACAATTCCGATAAATACGCTTCTGTCGTCGATTACCGGCACAAAATTCTGGTTTTTCGCCTGCTCCAGCAGGGTTTCCATCGCCGTGCCGATACAGACCGGCCGCACCTTCCCGTGCCTGAGAATATCCCGCACCCGCAGATACTCCAGGCTTTTCAGCGTAATATCGTCCAGATTCTGATTGTGACTCAAAATATTCCAGAGGAAATCCCCCTCGCTGATTACCCCAACATACCGATCCTCCGCGTCGATAACCGGTATGGCGGTATAACCGCTTCGCCGAAGCTTCTCCAGCCCCTGCCGCAGGGTCATATCGTCCCGCAGATAGGCCACATCTGCCTTCGGCAGCAAAAATGACGCTATATTCACAGTCCCTCTCCTTCCGTTTTCTTCCCTTCTGCCTTTTCCGGGTTCTTCGCCCGCTAACAAAACAGGACCCTTTTACACGAAAAGAGTCCCTGAAAACATTTCCTGTCTATTTTCTGCCGCAGCACTTTTTATACTTCTTGCCGCTTCCGCAAGGACAGGGATCATTGGGATAGATCTTCGCACCCTTTACGATCGTCGTAGAAGATTTCTGTTCCTTATAAAGAGCCTTCCTGGTCTCCTCGTCAAAAATAGCCTCCCATTCTTCCAGACCATACAGCCAGTCGGCCTCGGCCGCCACCATATTCTTATACAGCAGCTCCTTGTCGAACCCAAGATTTACCTCGGTATCCTCCTCCATCTCCTCGATAGGATTCTTCTCGATCAGACTGTCGTTAATACCGTCCAGGAAGCCGGTCATCGTCATCAGGGGAACATTATACTTCTGCGCCAGCTCTCCCACCGTCCCGCGAACCGTCTCCTCCGGATTCTTTAACAGCTGCGCGTAGATCTCCTTCTCCGCCTGGAAATACGCTCCCCAGATTTTCTGGAGCTCGGCCTGTCCCACGCTCTCGTCATAAGCTATCTTTTTCCATTCCTCTAATAATGCCATAGAACCATACCACCTTTTTGTTATTCAGGATACAAAACGCCATGGCTTAAGTATATAACAGTTCGCTGCTTATGACAATAAAAATTTTCTTAATAAAATCGATTTTTCCTGAATAAAATTTTCTTTTCCGGACAGACTGATTTATGTCAGGGACCCCTCCTTTGATCTTACAAAAGATAAAATAATACTTAGGTTTCGCGTTGCGTAAACCTATCCTCCCCTTTTGAAAGGTCCCGGGCTTCGTTTTCGTACAGGTCCGGGGCTTTTATGCGCTAAAAACGCCCGATTACTGCAGGAAACCACGCGCATTTTCCGAATCCTCTTTCATCATAGTCAACATAATCCGCTGATCATAAAGAAAACAGCAAGAAAACAAAAGCGTTTCGGGGCTTGCGCCGCCCGGGAAAAGGTGCTATAATACTCAAGTTTTGAAAGAAAGATTGCATTTGCTGTTCTGACAGGGAGGACTATATTTATTATGATACAGAAAAGAGAAGATATCCGAAACGTCGCCATCATCGCTCATGTGGATCACGGGAAAACCACCCTGGTGGACGAGCTTCTCAAACAGAGCGGCGTATTCCGGGAGGGCCAGGCTGTCGCGGAGCGCGTTATGGATTCCAACGACATCGAGCGGGAGCGCGGCATCACGATTCTTTCCAAAAACACCGCCGTCACCTATAAGAATACAAAAATCAATATCATTGACACCCCCGGCCACGCCGACTTCGGCGGGGAGGTAGAGCGCGTGCTCAAGATGGTAAACGGGGTAATCCTGGTGGTCGACGCCTTTGAGGGTGCCATGCCCCAGACAAAGTTTGTTCTCCGCAAGGCCCTGGAGCTGAAGCTTCCCGTGATCGTCTGCATCAACAAGATCGACCGCCCCGAGGCGAGACCGGACGAGGTCATGGAGGAGGTGCTGGAGCTGTTTCTGGAGCTGGACGCGGACGATTCCCAGCTGGACTGCCCCTTTATCTACGCTTCCGCCAAGGAGGGAATCTCCTCTGCGGATCCTTCTGACCCCGGCGTCAGTATGGAGCCCCTTTTCGAGACCATCGTCAATTATATCCCGGCCCCGGAGGGCGACCCCGAGGCCGGTACTCAGGTACTGATCAGCACCATCGACTACAACGAGTACGTCGGCCGCATCGGCGTGGGAAAGGTTGACAACGGCGTCATCCGGGTCAATCAGGAGGTTGTCATCTGCAACCATCACGAACCCGATAAGCAGACCAGGGTAAAGGTCAGCAAGCTCTACGAATTTGACGGGCTGAACAAAATCGAAGTGAAGGAGGCCGGAATCGGCTCCATCGTCGCGATCTCCGGCATCGCCGACATCCACATCGGCGATACTCTCTGTTCCCCGGAGGAGGTTCGGCCCATTCCCTTCCAGAAAATCAGCGAGCCCACGATCGCCATGCAATTCATGGTAAACGATTCCCCCATGGCCGGGCTGGAGGGAAAATACGTTACCAGCCGCCACATCCGCGACCGGCTGTTCCGGGAGCTGAACACGGACGTCTCCCTGCGCGTCGAGGAAACCGATACGACGGAATGCTTCAAGGTTTCCGGCCGCGGAGAGCTTCATCTCTCCGTGCTGATCGAGACCATGCGCCGGGAGGGCTATGAATTCGCCGTCAGCAAGGCGGAGGTTCTCTACCGCGCCGACGAAAACGGAAGGCGCACAGAACCCATGGAGCTGGCCTATATCGACGTGCCGAACGAATTCGCGGGAGCCGTCATCGAGAAGCTGGGCCAGAGAAAGGGAGAGCTGCGCAATATGGGCTCCATCTCCGGCGGAACCTACACCCGCCTGGAGTTTTCGATTCCGGCGAGAGGGCTGATCGGCTACCGGGGAGAATTTCTTACCGATACCAAGGGCAACGGTATTATGAATACAATCTTTGACGGCTACGCTCCCTATAAGGGCGATATCCAGTACCGGAAGCAGGGCTCACTGATCGCCTTCGAGGCGGGAGAGGCCGTTACCTACGGTCTGTTCAACGCCCAGGAGCGCGGCGCGCTCTTTATCAGCCCCGGCGAGAAGGTTTACGCCGGCATGGTCATCGGCCAGACCGGGAAAAGCGAGGATATCGAGGTCAACGTCTGCAAGAAAAAGCAGCTCACCAACACCCGCTCCTCCAGCGCGGACGAGGCGCTTCGCCTGACGCCGCCCAGAATCCTCTCCCTGGAGCAGGCCCTGGACTTTATCGACACGGACGAGCTGCTGGAGGTGACTCCCTCCCATCTTCGCATCCGCAAGAAGATCCTGGATCCCACCTTGAGGAAGCGGGCGGCGATGAGGAAATAAAGCCTGTAATCCAAAGAAGCCCAACGCCGGGACAGTTTATTCAACCGTCCCGGCTTTTTGACTCCTTATACTAATGTGCCGTTTCGTTCAACACAATGGCATTCACCGCCTCTATCAGTTCGATCACCGACTCCCTGCTGACAAAGGAAACCGGCTTCCCGTCCAGCGCCGCGAGGCATCTTGTCCCGTCATACCGGTACAGCCCGATTTCCACCGCGGGATAATTTTCGTTATCCAAATACACGGTCAGACCAATCTCCTCTTTCTGCGTCGGCTCCTCGTCCGTAAACGCGTCGGCGCTCAAGACCCGCAGGGCTGTCCGGAAGGCGGAAAGATCGATTTCCTCCTCCCGATAAAAATAACTTCTCACACCGTCCTCGTCGCCGGATGTAATCACATAATCCGCATCCTCCAGGCGGATATCGATCCGGCTGACCTCCCCGAAATCCGCGGTGAAAACCTCCGGATGCCGCAGTGAATCGTAAGAGACGTCCATGAGGGTATGATATTCCGATGCGCTGATTCGATATATAATCTGCGAATTTCCGATCCGGACATAGGCGGTAACATCCTCATCGCTATCCTCCGCTGCCGTTTCCCCGCAGTTATTTACGTCTTCGGCGCTTCCTTCCGCATCGCCTTCTTCCCGGCTAAGCTCCGCCGCCCGCTCCTTATCCTCCAGGGAACGGCTGACGCTCAGGGTATAGGTTCCCGAGTAAGCCTCTTCCTCCCCCTCCGAGATATAATTTACGGCAACGGTCAGCTCCGGCTGATCCAGCCCGCAGCTTTCCAGCTCCTCCGCCGTCGCATTGTAGGTGACATAATCGGTCAGCCTGAGGTTTTTGACTGCCCTCAAATAGCTTTCCACCCGGGAGGAGTCAAGGGGCAGACCGCTCTCCCCCGCCTCCAGGAAATAAACGTCGTCCGGGCAATAGGAGCTGCCGCCTTCCTCCTCATACACAATCTTTTGATTTTCTTCCCCGGTAAAGGCAATCGCGACAATTTCGTCATAGGAAAGCTTTTCGTCATGGTCGATCAGATCGGCAAGCTCCGCGTCAAAGTAATCCAGCGGATCCGTTTTCACCAGATACACCCTTCCGGTCTCGCCGGACGAACCTTCTCCCTGCGGCTTCGCCGTATTCCCTTCTTCTGACGCCCCGCTTTCGGAAGCCGTTTTCGACTCTTCTCCCGGATTTCCTTCCCCGGAAGCGTTTCCCTCCGACACCTCGCTGATCCTGACATACCGCTGCGAATCCATGGTGCTGAACGCCCCCAGCGACACCTCGTAAGAAAGATTCCCCGCCGTAAGACTGATTTTACAGACCGGATCCTCCAAACCGTACTGCCCGTAGTCCTCCACCTCTTCGATGACAAAGGAAGCTCCAAGCTCCCGAAATACGGAAAGCAGCTCCTCCATCTTTTCCCCGTCTACCGGGAACGCCTCGTCCCCGTCATAAATCCATTCCCCGTCCTTATGGAAGCTGAGAAGCCCCGATTCATACTCCCAGGACAGCTCGCTCACCGTCTCGCTGTCGATTGCCAGGATCACTTCATCACTGTTTCTGATGAGCTCCTTTTCCTCCTCATACCTGCCGACGCCAAACGCCGCGGCGGAAAGAGCCGCCAGGACTGCCAGGAGGATGCCGATCTTTTTATACCTACCCATTGCGTTTCCTCCTCTCTACATAAAGGAATATGCCAAGTCCGAGATACAGAAGCGGACAGACACCGATCATCATGGCCTTTAAACTCGATGCGTCCGACTCGCTGATGGTAAGATAATTGTAATCGATGGCCTTACTGCGGATCGCTATGGTCTCCCGCTCTCCCATCAGGGAGGACAGGGCGTTCATGGCCAGCTCCAGATTCGCCCCGGAAGAATAAGCGTTATACATCTCATCCAGGAAATAAGAAGATGTAAACCACACGATCTGACCGTCGTTCCCGCAGTCTACGGAAACGCCTACCGCAAACGCGCCGTCCGCGTCCTCCTCTTCCTTTTCGTAGGTCGTCAGGGCATATCCCGCCGCCTTGCTGAAGGACGTCGGGGATGTGGAAAGCAGCTCCGTCACCTGCGCCGCGCCGCTCTCCACCGTAAGGCCCTGCGCGATAGGCATGATAACGTAATAGTTTCCTTCCAGCAGGGGATCCGTCATGCCGCCGGAGGCAATGTCAGGCAGCAGGACGTAAGGCTGCTGGAACGCGTAATATCCTCTGTCCGTCTCCACAACAATTCCCTCCGCCGCCTCTACTCCGTAATCCGCCAGCAGCGCGTACAGATTTTCCAGCGTTCCCTCCTCTGTCGTTCCCGCGATCACAAGCAGCCTGCCGCCCTCCGCCGCGTAATCCGCCAGCCTTTCCTTTTCCTCGGGGGAAATATCGCTTTCCGGCGAATAAATCAGGACACAGTCCGCCTCCTCGGGGACAGAATCCTCCGTCAGAAGAGAAAAGGAGGTCACGTCAATATTTTCCTTCCGGATCTGCTCGCTCACATAAGACGGGAGCCCGGCCTCGCCGTGTCCCTCCAGAAGGTACAGCTGAGGCAGATCCTCGCTCACCACATAATCGATCGCCGAAGTGATGGTGCCCTCTCCGTCGAAGGATACACTGTAATCATAAGAGCCGCTGTAATAATAGGAGCTCATATCCGTCTCGATCAGATAAATATCGTCGTAGCCTATGTAACGGCTGCGATCCCCGCATTCCACGACCAGACTGTTGTTCGCCACGGCCTCATCCGTGTACTGCGCGGCAAAGGTAGGATAAACATCCGGATTCTTTTTCACCACGTCAATATGTCCGGAAAGGCTGTCGTATTTCTCCAAAAGATTTTCAATAACCGAATCCTCCTCATCCGCCTGTACGATCCAGTAGATGGTCACATCCTTCTCCAGCGCGTTTACCACTACCTTGGTGGCGCTGGTAATTGAGTACAGCTTGGAAGCGCTGATATCATATTTTGTGACGGTCGAGGGAAGAACGGACGCCAGAATATTGACGGCAGCCAAAACCGCCAGAACCACAGCCGTAATGATAACGGAATAGGATCCTCCCTTAAGCGCAATCCGATTCTGCTTTTGCTTATCCATCAGTTATACCTCCGTTTCTCCAGCGACTGCACGGACAGGAACAGGAAGAAAATCATCACCGTGCCGTAGTACACGATCGCCGTCATGTCAAACACGCCGTTTACAAAACTGTAAAATCTCTCAAAAAGCGACAGCTTTGCCATGATTCCGGGAAGGAGGTTTTCAAAGCCTTCGCTGTCCAGCCGATAGAGAAGGATGCTCCCCATAACGCCTGCCGTCCCGATCCCGTAAGCCAGCCAATCGTTTTTGGTCAGGTAACGGATCACAATCCCCGCCAGCACAATGAGGACACAGACCGCGATCAGAGACCCCATAGCGGTGGACGACACATGCTCCGAAAGCGTCACGCTGTAATAATCCAGCAGCAGGACGGGAACGGTTATCCCCGCGGCCAGTCCCTGGCTCTCCGTCAGGGAGGAAATAAAGATACCAACCGCGATAAAGGCCGCCCCCATCACAAAAAAGGAAAAAATCGAACCGTAGGAGGTCGGAAGGTAAACCTCCCCGTACCGGGCAAAGATCAGCGGATAAAGCGCAATGATACCCATCGGCGCGGCAAAAACCGCAAGCAGGGAGAAAAATTTCCCCAAAACGACCTGCGTCGTCGTAATCGGAAGGGAATACAGAAGCTGATCCGTCTTCTGCTTTTTCTCCTCCGCAACGGTTCTCATGGTTAATACAGGAATGATCACCACAAGGATCAGACTGATATACGCCAGCGCGTACTCGAAGTTCGCCATGGCCCCCTGTATGTTATAGACCATCGATCCGATTCCCACAAAGACCAGCAAAAATGCGCCGAAGGCGTAGGCGGTAAGGGAATGAAAATGATTCCTAAGTTCATGCTTGAAAACGGCTGTCATCGTTCTTCCTCCTTCCTCTCGTCCGCCCCGGCGGATTCCTGCTCCGCTGACTCTCCGGCGGGTTCTTTTCCGGCAGCCATTCCGCCGATTCCCCGCTTTGCTGCCTCTTTGGCGGGTTCTTTCCCGGCGATTCTTTCACCGATTCCCTGCTCCGCGGCCTCTTCGGCGGATTCTTTTCCTGCCGTCTTCCCGCCGACTCCCCGCTCTGCGGCCTCCCCGGCGGCGCTCCCGACCTCCGTCAGCTCCACGAATACATTCTCCAGGTTCGCCCTCACACAGGTAAGCCCCAACAGCGGTTTTTTCTTTTCCGCAAAGGCAAAGAACAACGCGCGGCATATTTCATTGGTATCCCTCTGCCCGGGTTTTACGCGGACGGTCAGACAACCGTCCGTTCCTCCTGTCACTTCCTCCGGGACAAGCTCCAGCTTCTCCAGGATGCCGTCCACTACTTCTCTCTCCGCCTCCGCCACAAATGTGATCTGGTTGGAGGAGAGCAGGTGCTTCTCCAGCTTTTCCGGCTCGTCAAAAGCGATCAGCTTCCCCTTTGCGATAATCAGAACCTTCTCGCAGATAGTCTGAACCTCCGACAGGATATGGGAGCTTAAGATAACGGTATGTTCCCGGCCCAGCTGCCGGATCAGATCGCGTATCTCGATAATCTGGATCGGGTCGAGCCCCACCGTAGGCTCATCCAGAATGATGACCTTCGGATTTCCCAACAGCGCCTGGGCAATCCCGACGCGCTGCTTATATCCTTTCGACAGTTTGGCGATCAGCTTATCCTTTACCTCCTCGATCCGGGTCTGGCGAATCACCTCCTCCAGCTGCTCCGCCAGCCGCTGTCCCCGTATCCCCTTTGCCTCCCCCACAAACCTTAAATACTCCGCGGGAGTCTCGTTCAGATACAGGGGCGGCTGCTCCGGCAGATAACCGATGAGCCGCTTGGCCTGATCCGGCTCATCAAAAATATCGTGACCGCCAATCCTCACATGGCCGTCCGTAGCGGACAGACAGCCGGTCATAATGTTCATGGTCGTAGACTTGCCCGCGCCGTTTGGCCCTAAGAATCCATAGACTCCGCCTTCGTCAATCTCAAAGGACAGGTCGCTCACGGCGGTAAATTCCCCGTATTTTTTTGTCAAATGCTCCACTGATACCATAAAAGCCTCCTAACGATGTTTTCTTTCCCGGTATAGCCCGTCTGAAATTCTTTCCTGACAGACCCTTCCTGAAACAATATAATACCGAAAACTGAAACAATGCTGAAATCGCGGCGGTATTCTGTGAACAATCTGTGAAACCCTTCCCGAATCCGGTCATGGAGCATCCAGAGTTTAAATTCAGCCGGGAAAAACAGAAACGGTATTTAAAAATTCCGGGGGGGCAATTTTCAGGTTCCTTTCAGGAAAATAGTGTACTATAATAAAATCATAGGGCAGATTTTATTATCCAGGTTCTATAATAAAATCAAAGAGCGGAAAGGTTTGATACCATGAAAATACTGGTGGTGGAAGATGAAAGACTGTTGGCGGACTCCCTGCGAGACCTGCTGGAGAGCAAGGGATTTGAGGTGGAAACAGTCTACGACGGGGAAACCGGGGAAGAATATGCGGAGCTGGGTATTTACGATCTTCTGATCCTGGATGTGATGATGCCCGGGATGAACGGCTACGAGGTCGCAAAAAAAGTACGTTCCCGGCGCTGCGGGACGCCTATCCTGATGCTTACGGCAAGAGCCGGACTGGAGGATCGAATTACAGGGTTGAACGCCGGAGCCGATTATTACCTGACGAAGCCCTTCGATACCCGGGAGCTGCTCGCCTGCATTAACGCCCTGCTCCGCCGACAGGGCGCTCAGGTAGACGAGGTCACCCTGGGAAATACCTCCCTGGATCTTTCCTCCGGACTCCTTGTGTGCGGGACAAGGAGCGTCCGCCTCTCGGCGAAGGAGTTTGATATCATGCGATTCCTGCTGCAGTCCGGCGAACGCAATCTGGGCAAGGAGGTAATCCTCTCAAGAGTATGGGGCTATGATTCGGACGCGGTGGAAAACCATGTGGAGGTCTATATCGGATTCCTGCGGAAAAAGCTGAAAAGTATCGGCTCCAATATCCAGATTGAAACGATACGGAAGATGGGATATCATCTGGAAGTAGCCGCCGAGCCGATTTCCTGAAGTCCATTTTCGACGCTGGCGGCGCGACAGGGCAATCTGCGCCCGCGCTCTTATGCCGCCTGAAATTCCCGGGTTACAGAAAGGCACGGCTATCGCTATGATCAAAAAATTAAGGACAAAATTTATCCTGATTACCATGAGCATTGTCCTTGTTATGCTCTGCGTCATTTTCGGGCTGATTTACTATTTTACCAAAAACAGTCTGGAGGCGGCCAACATCTCCATGATGCAAAACCTGGCCGACAATCCGAGACGGCTCAGGATGCTGAACGAGACCCCTCAGGACATTCGCCTGCCCTTTTTTACTCTGGAGCTGAATCCACGCGGCATACTGACCGTTGCCGGGGGCAATGATTACGATTTGTCCGACGAAACCTTTCTGCTGGAGCTTTTCAATCGAGCCCTGGCGGATCCTGACCCCGTCGGTATCCTAAAGGATTACAATCTGCGCTTTTGCAAGGTTTTTACACCGGCCTCCCAGGTAATCGTCTATTCGGACATCTCCAGCGAACTGGCAACGCTCGGCAATCTGATCAGGATCTGCGCCTTTATCGGCTTCCTCAGCTTCTGGATTCTTTTCGGCTTAAGCTTCTGCCTGGCCCGCTGGGCGGTCAGGCCGATCGATACGGCCTGGCGGCAGCAGCGCCAGTTTGTGGCGGATGCCTCCCACGAGCTGAAAACCCCTCTGACAGTCATTATGACAAACGCGGAGCTGCTGCAAAATCCGGAATGCGACAGGGAAAACCGCGCAAAATTCTGTTCCAATATCCTCGTAATGGCGGCACAGATGCGCAAGCTGACGGAGCAGATGCTGGAGCTGGCAAGGGCGGATAACGTCCGGACGCAAACCCTGTTTTCCCGGGTTGACCTCAGCGTCCTGACCTCAGACGCGATCCTTCCCTTTGAACCCGTGTTCTTCGAGAAAGGCCTTGTCCTGGAAAGCGAGATTACCGAGAACATTCCGGTGAACGGGGACGCCGCGCAGCTTCGCCAGGTCATCGAAATCCTGCTGGATAACGCGCAGAAATACTCCAGAGACGGCGGAACCACAACGGTAACCCTGAAACGGCGGGGAAAGCATCATGCCGTTCTCAGCGTGGCAAACGAAGGCGACCCCATTGCGGCGGAAGATCTGAAAAACCTGTTTAAACGCTTCTACCGGGCGGATAAGGCCCGCACGCGGAACGGCAGCTTCGGTCTGGGACTTTCCATTGCGGAAACCATAGTCACGCAGCATAACGGAAAGATATGGGCGGAAAGTAATTCCGGCGTCAACCGCTTTTCCATGGAATTGCGCTGTCAGGATTTTTCTGGCGACATTTGAAACTGCTCATAGCACCCGCGCATATCAGAAACAATGTATCTCATGCCGCTCTCTCCTACTCCATATAAAATACCGGCCCCTTCGGCGGAAAGGGCAGACTTTTCCCCTTTGGAACCAAAAAGGCGTGATCCCTGCCAAAGAGATTCAGCCGATCACACTCGCAGTCGGTGATGACGAGCAGCGGAGCCTCCTTCGGAAAGTTCTGCGCCCGCTCCAACAGCTCCACCCCCGGCTGAAGCACTGTGCCGCCCCGCCCCCGCACCCGGACGCTTCCGGCAATGTCCGCCGCCTCCATGTATCCCTGATCATAGGGGGAGGCATCGCAGAATACCACTCTCACCCGGTTCACATCCCGGGCGGCGCTGTAGCTTGCAATGGCTCCCAGCGCTGCAGCCAGAAGCCCCCGATCCATGGAACCGGAGGTGTCCAGCAGCACACCGAAGGTACGCCCTTCCTGCGCGTCCTCCTCATACCGATAAGAGGGTCTTGGGATATCCGGCGTGGCCGACTGCCTGCGGCTGAGCCTGGCGTAGGTTCGCCGCTTTTCCAGAGGCTCGAACCTTTCGTCGAACCACCGTGCAAGCTTCACGTCCCAGGGAATGGGCGGCTGGGACAGCGCACGGATCTCCTCCACCAGCCCGGCGGGAAGATAGCCCCTGTCGTGAACCTGATGGAAATCCAATCCTCTCTGAATGGCAGAACGGCACCAGTTATCCAAATCCACAAAATTCCCGGAGCCTTGCCATTCCGGCGGGCCAAAAAGGATATCATGCTTCAGCATACGCCTGTATTTCCGCAAATTGGCCGCCAGAAGATCATAGACACTCTCCGCCGACAGCCCCGCAAGCTCCGGATCGTAGAGCAGCCCCTCGGGCATCATCCCTACCTCCATGTCCCGCAGCCACTGATTGATCACATAGTCGCAGGCCGTATTCCACAGCTCCGGATCCCGCTTGCCCAGCCGCGCCTCATGGCACAGGGCGGCATGAAGGTACTCATGGGCCAGCACAAACCGCCACTCCTGCTCCGTCAGGCGGGCGTTGGGGTTTACATAGATTTCCTGCATCCGCATGGAAATAGCCGCAACAGGGATATCCATCCGCTGCGCTGCCAGCGGATCCTCCACCAGCCGGAAACCGGAAGCCACGCCTCCCAGCAACGGATAGGAAGCTAAAAACCACTCTCTGGCGCGCTGAATGGGACCCCTTTTCCGGTATTCTCCGGGTTCGGTATTGACGCCGCCAGCATAGTCAACCGCAGTCCGCAGGGCATCCCGCAGGCTCTCGGCAAAAAGCTGCCGCCAGTCCGTGGGGCCGCTCCACCAGTGCCACGTCCTCTCCTCTCCCTTCCAATACATGTCCGCCCGGCCGCCGCTCATAGTGGAGAATTGAAAATACGTCGGATCCTTGTGCTCCTTTAACCAGTAATAAAGCTGCTCCTCCTCCCGAACGCCGGGGGGCAGCGTGGCAGACAGTTCCCCCGGGGCCGTTCCAATGTGGAAATCCGCCAGATACCTTGCCGTCACGCAGTCACAGGCAGCATTCCAAATCGGATCCTTATCCCGATCCTCCCGGATGTGGCCAAGCCCCAGATGAAGCAGACAGTGCGCCAAAACATAAGCCCACTCCCCCGGGGCTGCCCGCCTGTGACTGTTGGCATAAATATCCCCTTCCGACGTGACCCACGCCCAGTCTTCCTTTGCCATGGGATAACCGTCGTCAAAATGGAGGTGCGCCCGTTCCAGCAAAGGACTCAGTATGGCGTTCCGCTTCACCAGTCCGCAGCCGTTTTGAAAAGCCTCCGCCGCAGGATTTGGTTCTTTTCGTTTTCCGCTCATCCGTTTCGTTTGTCGGCAAGTCTGGGCAGATCCCGGAACAACTCCACCACAAACCAGTCCGGCAGCTCCTTTCCGTCCTCCGGAGTCACCGCCATCCGGGCAATCTCCAGACTCAAATCCGCCAGCTCAGTGATGCGATCCTTCGCCCGGAGAACAAGCGTACGGCTGTCTGCACTAAGCTTTGCCCGCTCCGGGGGAAGCTCCTTCACCAGACGAGCGCGGAGGGATTGCGCCAGAAAATAGAGCACATCCCGCTCCTCCGGCTTATCCGGCCAGGGCTGCTCCCCGGACAGAATCTTATCCAAGGCATACTGGCTGCGCACCTGCCGTATATAAGCCAGAAACTGGGTGGCATGATGGGAGCTTAAACACCCTGCCGCCAGGATCCGCAGCGTTTCTTCCTCAATGTCCGGGCCATAGCTGTGGATAGCATCGCTCAGCATATGCCAGGAACGGGGCGTGGAAAACGGCTCCTCGCTCTTGGGCGGCTTTGCCCACAGATGATCCGGTCGGCTGGAAATATAGTCATAGACATAAGGATGGATACCGTTTTCAGCCGCCCATTCCAGCCACAGACGCGGGCTGGCTGTCAGCTCTACATGAAACATCCGGTTCACCAGCGCCGAAGACATGGGTCTGGTGATGGCATTGTCCTGCGCCCGGTTACCCGCCCCAACCACGATGGAGCCCTCCGGCAGGCAGTACTCGCCGATCCGCCGCTCATGGATGAGGGAATAAAAGGCCTTCTGCACCTCCGAGGTACAGGCGTTCAGCTCATCCAGAAAGAGAACATAAGGCTCCTGCCTCGCAATCGTCCTGGGCGGGCAGAAGACACTGTAGCCGTCCCTGATCTGGGGAACGCCGATGATGTCCTCCGGAGCCAGCTGGCTGCCCAGAAGGGAGACGCAGGCCAGCCCCAGGCTGTCCGCAAACTCCTGAACAATAGCGGATTTTCCGATGCCCGGCGCTCCCCAGATGAATACCGGGCGGATAAGCCCCACATTCAGCAGGATATCCAATAATTGTTTATGGTTTACGGTAACCGTGAGATTCATAATATGTATTTTCTCCTTTTAAAAATTGCAGCCTTTCTCCCGTTTAAATTATAGCACCTGGATAATAGAATCCTGCTTTTGGATTCTATTATAGCAGAAAAAGGCTGCCCATACAATCATGGTTTCTTATATACAGAATTCCATTTATAGCGCTTTTATAGCTTCCTTTTATAGCTGCGGCCCATTTATTTCATCTGCGTCTATGATCAATGACATCGGCTCATTCCGAATGCGCTCCAAAGCTTCCGCTATCTCTTCCTGATTCATACCGTTTGAAGCGTCTTTATCCACTGTCAGCTTCCAATACAAAGATTTATCAATCGTACACTGCCCGCATGTTCTTGGCGCAAGCACGCCAAACCCGTAATTTGGCATGCTCTTATAAATCCCGTCGGGGCCGGGATAATCCCATCCCTGATCAAACGCTTCCCTGCTTGATAGTATTTCCCGTTTCCCGCATCCTGAGCAGACATGCAGAAAACGATGTGGCAGTTTCATTTTAAAGTCAATGGTTTGGATAGGCTTTAGCAGTAAAAAAGAATATACATTTTTGTTTTCCTGCGTTCTGATGGTCAGCATATCATTTTTCGTCGTAATCTCTCCACATGACGTCTGCAGCTCGGATTCTCCGTCTTCCGGCTTAAAGCAGATATATTGTTCACCAGGGTGAAGATTTTCTGATTCCCAGACGGTCAGTTTGCCCCGCTTCCCTACAATATCTGCATATAATCTGTCTGCATTACCGCTCACTTTCGCATGGATGGATATCTCTTTGCATAGCGCCTGGTAGGTTCGCATTAGTTTCGACATAACTCCCTCCTTTTTGTTTCCTCTTTTATTTCCATAAGCTCTTTATACAAAACAACAAGCCAACCTGCCGTCGGCGTGAGCCCGCAAAGCGAAATATAACCTTCCATCCCTTCCAGAAAAAAAGTATCCAGCGCCCAGCTTCCCATCAGATAATAATCTTTCGATCCTACGACAGACGGATAGGAAGTCATGCTGTCTCTGAAAGCTGTAAGTTACCAGCTATTTTCCTCCTTATATTTTAATAGACTCTCGGAATCTCTAAGCCTTATTTTATGCGGCTTCTGAGACTCCTTT
>JAMPIG010000004.1 GCA_023662875.1 Roseburia sp.
TCCTCGGCGGTATATTTGGCGCTCCGCCTGCCGATCAGGGCGGTGCGCAGGAAGGGAACCGCCGCCAGGAGCATGAGGGCGAACAGATACAGGAGGCAGAGCTTTCCTGTGACGAGCACCGCCAGCAATGCCCCGCCGTAAAGCAACACGATAAAGGGCAGGGTGAATTTGCACATCTGGATAGAATAGTAATCCGGGGTGTGAACAATGATGTGCTCGGCCACAGAGCCGCCGGTCTCTCCGTGCAGGGCGGAAAGGGGACGGTGAAGCAGCCGCTCCATCAGGGAGACCTCGTAACGCCCTGCACATTTGATCACCACCAGGCTGAGTGTCATACTGATAAACGGCAGCGCCACAGCCTCCAAAAGGATGGCAATCAAAAAGGGAAGGAGCCGTGTGCTGATGTAATTCGCGTCCAGCGCCAAAAGAGCGTCGGTCATATCACCGATCAGCCAGGCGGACAGGGTAGGAACCAGGAACCCTGAAAATTGGCTCAGTCCGAGGAGCACATAGCAGGGCCACATGGCCCTGTGGCAATCCCGCCGGATGGCCTTTCTGACTTTGTTATCCATTCTCAACGCCTCCTCCCGCAAGGATGACCGTCTGATCCCAGGAAAGGCGGAGTGCCGGATCGTGGGTACATATTAGCATGGCGCAGGCCAGGTCATCAAGTACATTTTTCAGATAGGCACGGCTTTCCCTGTCCAGATGGTTGGTGGGCTCATCCAAAATGAGCAGGTCGGTATCTCTGGCCAGAGCGATGGCGAGAAACAGCTTTTTGCGCTCTCCGCCGGACAGCTCCCGGATGGGGCGTTCCAGCAGCTCCTCCGGGAAGCGGAGGCCCTCCAGGTGGGTGCGGAAGCGGCTAAAGCTCCAGTCCTCCTGCTTTTTTAGGATGGGGAGGAAGGAGGCGGCTGTCTCGGGAAGATCGGGGGATTCCTGCAAGGCTATGGCCGTCCGCATCCCGGAGCGCACAGCGCCCTTGTCCGGGGTGAGTTCCCCGGTCAAAATGCGGATCAGGGTGGATTTGCCCGCGCCGTTCCTCCCCTTCAGCAGAACCCGCTGCCCCGCTTTTACGGTAAGATCCACGTCAGACAAAACCTGTTTCTCTCCAAAGGCCCTGGAAATCCCCTTTGCCTCCAACGCGGTATCTTCGCCGGGCTCAGGCGTCTGGCGGAAGGCCTCCTGCAGGCGTTGGGCCGCCGTGCGGTAGGTGGCTCGGTAACGGAAGAAGGTACATAACCGACGCATGGAGGAAAAGACGTAGCCGCTGAGCATGACTAGAATAGGCAGGCTTGACACCGGGAGACCCCGGTGCAGGACATAAAGCCCCAGGATCACATAGCTGCCATAGCGAAGGATGGCATCGATGGAGGCATACAGGACGCTCTCCAGTCCGCCCACTGCAACTGATTTGTTGCCCGTGCGAATGCCCCTCTCATTGATCTCCTTATAACGGCGGGAAAACCAGGCTTCCATACCGTAGGCCTTCAGGGTGCGGATGCCGCCAAACCCCTGGACGATCCAGTCTGTCTCGGCCTCGTCATTAGCCCAGGATTCCTCGTAGATTTTTTTCGTCCACCGTTCGTAGGTGAACACCGGGAGGAACTGGAGAAAGCTCATGGCGGTAAAGAGAAGGCCGATGCCGGGCCGCTCCAGACACATGAGGAGGGTGGCACCTCCGATGATACAGAGCCCCTCCGCCACGCCGGGGATTCGGGACTGATACTGTTCGGCCACCTGGTCGGATATATCCCCGAGAAGCTGCTCCTGACTGCCCACCGAGGAAACCTCCAGACCGTTTGAAAGGATTCGGCTGTACAGCGCTTCCCGAAAGCGCTGGCAGTCCCAGACCTGCTCCCGCCCCGTCCATTTAGACAGCAGAAATATCACGGGAAGACCCATTGCCAGAAGGACAGTCAGGGCAAGACCAAAGCGAAGCACTCCATCCCGGTTCTGCTCCAGAGCCATGCTCAGGGTATCCGAGGCTGCATAGCTGCAGGCGAGAAGAAACAGGAAGGTAAGAAATCCTTCGATCAGTTTAGCCCGCCGGGAGCGGCGGAACCAGGAGGAAAAGGGATCATGATATTTGATGTGTTTGTTCCGCCTCATTCTTATACCCCTCTGCGCCAAGCGCGCATACCAATCAATATTTGTTCTAAATATAGGATAAATTCACACAAGAATCAATAGAGGCTCATTTGAGGCAGACAACCGGCGGTTGAGAAGATATTGCCGGTAATCCCTGTAGCTGTTAATATTTTGGTCAATATTGAAAATTCTGAAATTCTAAATTCTAAAAAATTCTAAGAAATTGAGCTTTTAATTGATTTTCTTTTTATCAGGAGCTATAATAAACATTGAAAAGCGTCCCGTAAGACAACGGTTCGCCTTAAATTAATGGTTCAAAAAAGCAACCTAATCCTTGGCTGGGCGGTTGCTTTTTTGATGCTTCAATCGTTCTATCAAGTCGATTGCTTTTATAATCCGTTTGGGACGCATTACCATTTTAATATATTTTTAAATTTTTAGCAATAGTGTTTTAAATTTTCTCCGCCCCCGCATACCCGCTGAATCCCGCCAAAAACGGCTCCGACGTGTTGCTCATACGGATACCCAGCTTTCCGTCCTCCCGGAAGACCAGCTCCAGAAAGATATGGCAGAAAGCCTCCTCGATCACATACAGACGCATCAGGAAGGTATTCTCCTTCGGCCACGCGCCGGAGGCGACTGTCCGAAAGCCCACGCCCGGAAAGGTCTGCTCCGCCCAGGTCTGGCGGCCAAAGGAAAATTCCCTGACGCCGCTCTCGTTTTCCAGCAGAATCCGGCCCTTTTCAAAGTCCGTCTGAATCCATTTCAAGCCCATGCGGTTAGGCAGGCAGCTCCACTTTTTCCCGCTAAGCGACGCTTCCAGCGGAGAAGAAGCGCTGCCCTCCGCCAGGGGAATCTGCGCTCCGACGTTCACCGGCTCCCGCTCCCCCGCCGCCTCCTGAAAAATCGTCCCGTAAAAGGCGTCGTAAATCATCTGCAGGCCGGAGGGACACCCCTGCGTATCGCCAATCGTCGCGAAGACCAGGTTGTACTGCGGAAAGATCAGCGCCAGCTGTCCGCCCAGCCCGTACATGCAATAGCCTCCGTGTCGGCAGCGCCAGAACATATAGCCGTACCCCTGCTGCTCGTCGATTACGGGCTGCATCACCGTCGCGGTTCTGTTCTCCGCCGCCTCCCGGAGGAACCCCTCCGGCAAAAGCTGCTTCCCGCGATATCGTCCCCCATCCCGGCAGAGGCAGGCCACCGCCGCCAGATCCCGCAGGGTGCAGACCAGCCCGGAGCCTCCCTGAGAGACGCCCAAAGCGTCGGGGATGATATAAGCCTTCTCCCCGAAGCCGATCTCCCGGAAAGCCTTATCCCGCAGATAGTCCAGCAGCTTTTGACCGGTGAGCTTCTCGACCAGTCCCGCCAGGGTATGGGAAGCCGCGGTATCGTAGCAGAAATTCGTGCCAGCGTACCGATCCGGCTCCGACCGGAAATAGGTTCCCACCCAATCCTGGTCGCCGACGACCTTAAAGGTGTTATAGGAATAACAGGTCGTCATGGAGAGCATCTGTCGGATCGTCAGCTCCGCCAACATGGGATGAGGCCCGCCCGGCGGCAGCTTCTCCGGAAAGTAGCCGCAGATTTTATCGTCCAGCCGAATCCGCCCTTCCTCCGCCAAGAGTCCTACCGCCAGGGAGGTAAAGCTCTTGGCTACGGAAAACATCCTGTGCGGGGTATCCGGGCCAAAGGGCTTATAATAATGCTCTGCCACGGTCTGATCGCCCTGTATCACAAGAAAGCCGTGCAGGTTCGCTTTTGTCTCCGCAACCCGCTCCTGAAAGGCTCTGACTGCCCTGTCTGAAATTATTTTTTTCATCCTTCCTTCCGCCATCCTATTTCTTCCTGTAAATATCGTAATTCTTCTGGTAAATTCGGATCACTTCCTCGATCTGCATGGTTCGCAGGGTCTCCAGGAAATCGTCATACTTTTCCATAGACTGTTCCCCGGTGATAAAGGCTGTCTTCTGCTCCGAAGCATAAGCGTCGATATTCAGCATCAGGCTGTTTACCTTCTTCCTGTCCTCCACCGAAAACAGAATATTCGCCGGATAGAGCAGGGAAGTATCGCAGTCCGCCCAGACCATCTCCGCCGTCAGCTGCTCCTCCGGATAAGTCTGGAGCAGCACAGTCTCCCCATCGTATTTCGGGAACGCAATATGTCCGATCGCCACATGGTGCAGCTTCAGATAGCCGGAATCCTCGTTCATTTCCAACGCCTCCGGCAAAAGCGCCTTGCTCCCATCCGGCAGCGTCTTGTAGGTTTCGCCCTCGATTCCCCAGGTTAACAGCGTCGTCCCTTCCTCACTGTACATATAGTCGATGACCTTCAACGCCGCTTCCGGGTTTTTACAGTTCGTCGTGACGACCGTCACCAGATCCCGGATATGGCTGCTAAGCCTGCTGACGTTGCAGTACGAGACGCCGTTCGCCGCCCGGGGAATAGGTACTGCCGTGAGATCTGCGTTTTTTGCCTTTTTCTGCAGATTGGGCAGATAATACCGCCAGGCATTATCCAGGCCGTAGAAGGAGCCGGAGAGGTTTCCGATAATATTGGCCTCGCTCCATTTCGACGAACCCGTTACAGCCGCCCGGCTGATCAGCCCCTCCCGATACCATTGATTCATAACGGTCAGATACTCCCGATACCCTTCCTCCATACAGCCGTAGGCCACTCTCCCCTCCGGCGTTACGAAAATGCCGTCCAATATCCCGAACGCAGGCGCAAATGTCCAGAGTCTGACATCGTCAAAGGGCAGCTCGTCCGCCAGGCCGTTCCCGTTCGGATCCTGATCCCGGAAAGCCGTCAGTACGGTATGCCATTCCTCGATCGTCTCCGGTATCTCCAGCCCCAGCCGATCCAGCCAATCCTGTCGGATCAGAAGCCCGGAATAAGAATTCCGGTAGAAATCCTCCTGCTCCTCCAGCGGATTGATCGACGGGAAATAGATCAGCTTCCCGTCGTTGGTCTGAACCTCTTTATAAATATCGGGCCGCCTCTCGTAAATTTCCTTCAGGTAAACGGACTTTTCCAGAATCAGATCCGTCAAATCCATCGTGATCCCCTTGTCATACAGATCCAGCACCTCTCCCGTATATAAATTGCTTACCATCACATCCGGATAGTCGCCGAACGCGATCATATAGTTATATTCGTCATAGGTCATCAGCCGGAACGTGATATCCACGCCCGTCGCCTCTTCAATCTTCTCGATCCCCTTTAAGCTGTTATAGAGCTCCTCATTCTCTTCCCGGAGAACCCATACGATCTCCGGCCTCTCTTCTTCCTCATTCCCGCAACCCGCAAGAAGCGCCGAAAACAAAAGAAGAAACAAAAACCCCAACGAAATCCCCTTTTCTTTTCCTCCCATTCCCCGTACCATACCCTCCCTGACAGAGCTTCCCCTGCGTTCCGCCCTGTCGATGCAAGCCAGCTCTCACGTCACATTTCCCTGCTGGTATCAACCAGTTTTATACGCTGCGTTTTCTGTCGTATCGACTCGACCGCATAACATGTTCTGTATCGGCCTGACAACTCACAGATTATCAGACCTCAGATAAAGCGCCTCCCGTATAAACACTAATATCCCCATATAGTCCGGAGGCCAAAGCCCCCGGACTACCTGAGGATTACGGCGGCATTTCCGCCGCTCATTCTGCCAGAATTACTCCGTATTCCCGGCGGAGGACTTCCCGCTCTCTACGCTCCTTCCTTCTGCACAATTGACTTTTCGGTCACCGTGAAGAGCCGCTTGCCCCTTGCCTTGCATACATTCATTCTAACATATTTTCCGCCTTCGCGACAACCTGTTCCGGCTTAGCGCGCCTGATATCTGTCGTAAGCGTCCTGATATACCTTAATCATATCCTCAATGCCCATCTTCTTCAGGGTATCCAGATAATTGTCGAAGTTCGTCAGAGGCTCTTCGCCGTTGATAAACTTCATCTGCATTTCAGCAACGTATGCACCGATATCGGTCTCAGCGCCGATGGCTGCCTTTACCTGATCCTGTGTAACGGAGATTGCCTTCGGATATACCATGGAACGGTCAGCGTCAGCCCAAAGCGCGCAGGCATCTACATACTGAGGCTCACGGGTAGAGCCGGTGTCGTTCTGATCCAGTCTCGGGAAGGATACATGCGCCATAGCGTAGGTGTATTTCCGAGGGAAGTTGCCGTCATAATACTGAACCAGCTCGTCAGCAGCCTCTGTCCAGGAACGGGTGCCGTCCGAATTGGTGACATAGCTCTCGCCCTCTACGCCCCAGGTCAGGTACAGTCCGCCTTCCTTGCTGTACATGTAGTCGATCAGGGTAGCCGCTGCCTCAGGGTACTCGCAGTCTACAGAGATACATACGGTAGTTCTGTCCAGTGTCGAATAATAGGTGTTCGGCGTATATTTCTTGGAATCCTTTGTGGACTGTACCCAGGGAACCGCTACCAGGTCAGCGTTCGCGTTCTTATCCAGGATACCGGGCAGTCTCTGCTCCCAGTTATTCGCAAGACCCTTCCAGGAACCTGCGATATCGCCGTAGATATGCTCGTCGGTTACGTCGCTGCCTACCAGGTTGTAATTCTCGTCATAGATATCGTCGATCAGACCCTCGGAGTACCACTTGTTCATGGTAGTCAAAAACTCCTTATACTTCTCGGTATACTCGCCGTAAGCGATCTTGCCCGTGTCGGGATCGATATAGATACCGGTCAGCATATTGTAAGCGGGATAGAACATGGTCAGAGCGCCTGCGCCCGCGTCGAAGGGAATCTCGTCGGCAATGCCGTTGCCGTTGGGATCCTGTGTCTTAAATGCGGTCAGAACGTTATACCACTCGTCCATGGTCGTGGGAACTTCCATGGATACATTCTCCAGCCAATCCTTCCTCATCAGGAAGCCCCAGTAGGTGATGCTCATCACGTCGTCAATGGTGGAGAAGGAGTTTAACTTGGTAAAGTACAGGAACTTACCGTCGTCGTTCATCATATCCTTCGCCAGCTCGGGATGCTCCTCAAGAATTGCCTTCAGGTTCGGCATGTAATTGTCGATCAGATCGTTCAGCTCGATGATGATGCCGTCGTTGTACAGCTGGCCGACGCCGCCTGCGTAGGATTCATCGTTGAGCCACTGGATCACGTCGGGATAGTTACCGCTGGAAAGCATTGCCAGATACTGGGTCTGGATTGCGTCTCCGTCGCCGCAGATAACGTCGAAGTCGATGTTGATGCCTGTGTTCTCCTGAATCTTGTTGATACCTACCAGATCCTTATACAGATAAGGCTCATACTCCGCGGTGCCGCCTCTGATGTAATAGGTAAGACTTACATCATCGGGCCAGGGCTTTTCAGCCGGTGCCGGGTCAGCGTTTCCGCCCTGATTGTTTGCTTGGCTGTCGCCGCCTGCCGCGCTGCTCCCCTGGTTCGCAGGAGTGCTGTCGCCGCCTGAGGGTGTGTCTGAGCTGTTATCTCCGCAGGCCGCTACCGAAAGAGCCATCGCCGCCGTCAAAGCCAACGCCATCAGACGTTTTACAACTGTTTTCTTCATACTTGTTCCTCCTTGTTTTACTCCGGTGATACCCGGGTATTTGCTTCCCGCCCGTGATTTTACGGGCAGGCAATCGCCTCGTTGTTCTGCATGTTCCTCCCTCTACATTCCAGTTAAGCCTGATCTCTCCACTCCTTCCATGAACTTCTTTTGCAGAATTGCATATATAATTAAAACCGGTAAAATTACCAGGAATGTAGCCGCCATCAGCATCGCCTCGTTAAAGATGATGTTATCCAGCTCGTTTACCTGTATAGTGTCAAACTGCTCCGCGTTCAACAGGCTGTACAGCACGGGAAGCCTGCTGGGAAGCAGCATCTTGTCAATATTGGTCACATAGACTCCCGGCTCAAAGTAATCGTTCCAGTGCCAGACGATCGACAGCACTACCGCCACCAGTACGGAAGACCTGGCGATCGGAAGCATGATCCGGAAGTAAGTCATAAGCGCCCCGCAGCCGTCGATCCTTGCCGCCTCCTCCATCTCGTAGGGCAGGCTGGAAAAGAACTGCCGAAAGAGGAAGATAAAGAAGCCGCCGCTTAAGCCAAAGCCGAAAAAAGTCGGAATAATCAGGGGCAGATAGGTATTTACCCATCCCCAGTTGGAATACTGCATGTACAGGGGGAAGATCAATACCTGGGCCGGCACCAGCATCGCCAGCACCACGATCCCGAAGAGCAGGTTCTTCAGCTTAAACTGATATCTGGCAAAGGCGTACCCCGCGAAGGAGCAGGACAGCACATGTCCCACCGTGGCTCCCGCGCAGATAATCATGGAGTTCTTAAAATATTTCATATAGCGCAGGCGCTTCCAAGCCACCACATAATTACTCCACTCCGGGTTGCTGGGCAGCCATTTCACCGTGATGTTGACGATATCGCTGTCGGTCTTCAGGGAATCCGCGATCACCGTGATAAAGGGATACAGGAACACGAAGGCCAGATCGAAAACCACCAGATAAAACAGCAGCCTTACGATAAAGTTTTTTGTTTTGCGTATTCCGGACGCCTTCTTTCCCTTCATATTCTCCAGAAGAAAGCTCTCCGCCTTTTTATAGATATTCATGTTTATACCCCTTGCCCGCTTCAGCGGGCATCAATTCAATATTTGGAAGTTTACTTCCAAACTTATACCTCTTGCGCGCTTCATAAGAGGGTGTGCAAACACCCCTCTTTGCGCATACCAATCAATAGTTGCCGCGTTACTCCTTGTCCCCGGAATTATAGGTGCGCTTCCGCAGGATTCCCATCACCAGCATACACAGCGCAAAGGTAAAGGCAAAATAGACCCAGCCCATAGCGGCACCGTATTCAAACTCCTGATTCTGGAAGGTCTGCTCCAGAATATAGTTCACCAGCGCGTTGTTGGAATCCGTAAAGAAGGAAACCATGGTGTACACGAAGTTCAGCAGGATCACCGGGGAAATCAGGGGAAGGGTAATCTTCCAGAACATCTCCCACTGGGTCGCGCCGTCCACCTTCGCCGCCTCGTACAGGGAAGAGGAAATACCCTGCAGTCCCGCCAGGAACAGGACGATCTGCACACCGGACTTCCAGAAGACGATCGTGATCCGATCCAGCACCGACTGCACCACCGGGGCGAAGGTCGGCCCCAGAAGATCCATCATCTGCTCCGGCACCATGATGCCCTGGGTAATGCTGGTGGTGTCCGCTCCCATGCCCAAAAGCTGCTTCATAACGTAGCCGCTCCCCAGAAGCACGGGGATAAAGAATACGGTTCTGAAAAAGCCTCTGGCCTTCATGGGCCGGTTGATCAGAATCGCGATCAGCAGGGAAAACACCAGCGAGATCGGCGTATTGAGAACCGTATCCGCCATCACCTTCAGGAAGGTGGGCACGAAGTTGATATCATACAGGAAAATATGCCTGTAGTTCTCCAGTCCGACCCATTCCATGATGAAGCCCTTGAACTTTGTAATATCGCTGAAGCTCAGCCGTACCGACACAAAAATCGGATAGATGAAGAACAGGCATACGCCGATCAGCCAGGGGGTCAGGAAGAAAAATGCCTCGATCCCGCGTCTTCTTTTAATTGTCATATGAAATTTTTTTCTTTTCATATGCGAAACCTTACCTTTCCACGGAGTCCGTTACCACCGTATAATTCCTTGCGGGAACCGTAACTCCATCCGCCGTCTGCTCCTCGCTCCCGTAGTTTACATAGACTCTCGTCCCGTCGCCGTAGGTCACCCGGTACAGCTCCCCGCCCAGGCTTACATGCTCTTCCATTACCTCTCCGGCAAGGAAGCCCACTCTGTCGTTCAGCTCCCGATAGACGCTGACGACGTCGTCACGCCAGCTGTCGTATTTGGAGGTAAACAGATCGTTGTACTCCGTATACATCAAATCCTCGGAGCCCTCATAGGTCAGCTCAAAATAGGGGAGATAACCGTATTCCACCCATTTCAGCTTTTCACCCTCCAGATCGCCGGACAGGTTTCCGGCGTCCATCAGATATCCCGCCAGCCCGTGGGTCACCAGCTGATAAAAGGGGACATTTCTCGTCGTAAAGCGGAAGCCCTGGTCGTCGTCGGGAATCCCCTTCAGATAGTCCGCGTAGCCCAAAGCGTAAGCGTTGCCGCCCTCCACCGAGAGGATGCCGTATTTCTCCTTCAGCTCTCCCATCAGCTCCTTCCAGCGAGTCATCGTCTCCCCGGAGGTAACCTTTCCCCGGGAGTTATAGCTGTAGGCCAGCGTATCCGCCAAGCCGCCCAGAGAGTATCCCGCGATACCGTACTTTCCCGCCTTGCCGTCAAATTTCTTAAAGTTGCGCAGCGCCGTGTCCGGCCCCAGCAGGAAAAGCTTTTCGTCCTCATCCGTCATCGCCGCGTAGTTCCCCAGATAAATCAGATCTCTCTGGCTGGAATAGCCGCCGATCCGGTCCCAGGCGTAGAGCAGATGAAAATCCAGCGTTACCGGAATCCCTTCCTCCTCCGCGGTCTTCAGAAAGCTCTTCAAACCGCTCTTTCCGCCGATGGAGGAGTTCACCCGAAAGGGTTGGGGCTCCGAATAGTAGCCGTGCTTCGTATAGCCCTTCAGGTTGACCACCATCCGATCCACACCCTGCTCTCCCAGATCCGTTATCATCTCCGCCGCCTGGTCGAAGTCTGTCACCTGTTTCCATTCGTCGAACAGGAGACCTTCTTCCTCAATGCCCATCAGGATATCCAGATACAGCGGGTATCCTTCTTCCTCCGTCCCGTACTCCACGCCGCAGCTTTTCAGATAATCCCGATAGCTTGCAGCCATGGCGCTGTAATCCGTATGTCCCGTCTCCAAAAACCGATAGTAGATTTCCCGGTCTCCCGGCAGGATGCCGCCCGCGTAGGAGAGAACCGTGCTGGTCTTTACCCGGGCGTCCGGAAAGCCCTGGCGGTACAGAAACTCGCCGTACAGCCCGTTTACCGGCACGACCTGCGTCGAACAGGACAGGGAAATCCGGGCGTTTGCGTCGCCCTCCGTCATAATTGCAATGTAACCTCTGTCGTTGATATTCACTCCGTATACCGGCAGTGAGGCGCTGGCGGTCACCGCCTGGAAGGGCAGCAGGAATTTGCGGTAATTCTGGATATCTCCGTAAAGCATGTAGGAATAGCTGCTCTCGCCGATATGGGCGATATCCTGAAACTCCATAATCGCGCCGGAGCCGTCGGGGTACAGATAGTACCCGTCCGCCTGATCCGTAGCGCCCGACATAAAGGGAAGAACCGCCAGACTGACGATGGAGAACTTTCCGCCGTACTCCTCAATTCCGTCAAAGGGCACTCTCACCCGAAAGCCGTCCTCCTCCAGGGTAAACGCCAGAGTCATCCGGATACCGGGCTGGCTTAAATCATAGCTGACATACAGGGTATTGCCGTCGATACGTCCCGCCGCGGTATAATCCATCTGCAGCAGGGGGGAGTTCATGATCGCGCCCAGCCCAGCGGAAATATTGGTATAGCCCAGCTGAAAAAGCGAGGACGTCCTCATCTGCCACATCTTGTTCAGCGATTCAAATTCAAAGGCGTCGTCCGTGGGCACGGACTTCCAGACCTCTCCCGTATCCTTATCCGTCAGCGTCATGACGGAATAATTTTCTTCCAGCTCCATCCGATACCGCCCGTTTTCCAGGGTCGTATCCGAGCTGCCCTCCGGCGCATATATCACGGCCTCCGTACCGCCTTCCGCCTCCTGCCCCCCACAGCCCGTCAGGGCAAGCAGGACGGTCAGCACGGAAAGCAGCAGCGTATACTTTGCTTTTTTCATGAGAACAGATACCTCGCTTCCACAATGACCTCTTTCACAAAGGTGATAAACTGCATACTCAGGGAGAACAGAAGCGCCGTCGCCGCCCAGATCAGCATCATGGTAAACAGGGACAGGAAGGTCACCACCGCCGTCTTCCCGATGGAATAGTGGTTCATCTCCTTCAGCGCCGCCAATAACATCGCAACAATCCAGAACAACATGGCCCCGTAAATCCCGTAATACAGACCGCTCTGTCCGATCTCCAGGATCCGCGAGAGCAGAGTCAGCAGAGGCGTCACGATCAGATAGGGCAGGATCGCGTAGCAGGTCGCCAGCATGGCCTCCAGAAACTTTGTCTCGCCGTCCAGAATCGTCGTCATAGCGTAGGACGCCACGCCCCAGGTCACCACCGGCAGCAGAATCTTCGCGCACTCGAACACAATGTTCGCGTTCCGGATATTGACGGTGGAAAGCGGATAATGGGTGCCGTAGATACTGATGATCTGTACGATCAGCGCAAGAAGAATGATAATCGGAATCATCCCGTAAAGAAAAGTCTCTCTCTTACGCTTTATGTACTCAAAGGCGGCGATGGGATGAAACAGCACCATAACAGCCAGCTTTAAGGCTTCCCTCATGACAGATCACCTCCCATCTGCGTCAGCTCCGCCCAGACCTCCGCTTTATCCTTCATCAGGCAGATCAGCTTATACAGTCCGAAGACGATAGCAAAGGCGGCGATCACAACCCACAGGAAATGCTCCCGGAAAAGCTCCAGCCGATATTCCGCGTAAGCCTCGGAATAACCCTCCTTATCGTCTCCCAGCCGATACTGCTCCAGAGACTCCTTATAATTTTCCTCCTTGAAGGTAACCTTTCCCATGCCCTGATGGGCCAGCGCGTAGTTGGAATCGATATCGATTACCTTCTGCCAGTATTCCTTGGACTCGCTGTAGCGCCCCGCGTCGTACAGCGTCACCGCCTGATGCACCAGCCGGATAAATTCCGTGGGCTTCAGGATCGTGATGTTGCCCGCGCTGTAATCCAGCACATACAGATATCCGTTTTCGTCCACATCCAGGCTGATCGGAACCGTGTAGGTTCCCGCGTAATTGCCGAGGCCGCCGAAGGCCGCCAGCAGATTCCCGTCCTGGTCGTACTGATATAAAAGGCCCGTGTTTTTATCCACCGCCGTAATAATTCCGTTATCCATCACCGCGATATCCGCAAAGAAGGGCTTTACCGGGTCTTCCTTGCCGCTCTGCTCAATGGTCAGTCCGTAGACATCCTGCGGGTAGGTATTGTTGCCGACGGAGTTCAGACGCCTGATCTGATCCTTCTCTTCCACCGCCAGCACGCCGTAAATCATACCGTCCGCGCCCACCGTAAAGTTCGAGTAGGAAGCTGGTTCCTGCTTTAAGGTTCTCTCGATCTGAGACCGGGAGCCGAAGGTACGGATCAGCAGACGGCTCAGGGAAAATCCAACCTCCACCGCCCCCAGGTAACCGTGGAAATTATTGGCCTGGTCGATAATCATCAGGTTCGCGCCCTTTAAGGCGTAAATGTTTCCGATACTGTTGACCGCGATCTTCTGGGCGTCGAAGGCGAAATTCTCCGACAGCAGCGCGGAATCCGGCTTCCCGTACTCCGCGATCCCGCGGCCCTTTTCGTCGATCACCGCGATCCTTAGGTTCCCGGTATCCGCAATCCAGAGATTGCCGTCCTTATCCTTGAAGACGCCGCCCGGCGCGGAAAATTTCCGGTCGAAGGCCTCCGTAAACTCCGCCTCCACATTTCCCCGGATATCCATCTTCAGAACCCGGTTGTTGTCCGCGTCCGCCACATAGATATGGCCGCCGTCCACAAAGATGTCCTGAGGATGACTCATCGTCCCGTATTCGCCCAGATTATAGATGCTGTCGTATACCTCGTAGGCCTCCGGGATCGGCAGAAGGCTGTCGTCCGCGTCCGCCACAAAGGTATTTCCCGCCGCCTGTACCTGCCCCGCGGGCAGAAGCAGCGTCGCCGCAACACAGGCCGCCGCAACCCGGCAGATCTGTCGCCAATATTTTTTCATCGGACTTTTTCCTTTCTCTGTATCATTGCAAGTAATCTGGAAGAACGCCTGCCCAAAGAGGTGGGCTGTGCCCCCTCTTGGCGTTCTTCTGTGCAAGATTTAGAATTTCTCCGCGAAACAGCCTATGCTGTGAGCGGAAATTGTCGGAGACAATTAGAAATTCTTCTTGCACTTAGCTCTTAATTCCCGAGTAAGTCATGGTCTCCATAACCTTGCCGCGGAAGACGGCAAATACGATGATGGAGGGCAGCGTGGTAATCAGCGTCGCCGCGCCTACCGTACCGGCCCGGGCTACCACTCCCGCTCCGCCTGCCAGCGTCTGCAGGGCAAGAGGCAGCGTCTTTAACGCATCGCTTCGGATAAAGATCAGCGGCGAGAAATAATCGTTCCAGTTGTTGACAAAGGAGAACACCGCCAGGGTACTCCAAGCCGGCTTCAACAGCGGCATGGCCACCTTCCAGAAGATGCCGATATTGGAAGCGCCGTCGATCCTCGCCGCCTCCAGAATCGAGTCCGGAAGCTGTTCGCAGAACTGCTTCACCAGGAAGAAGTTATAGGCCACGGCGATCTTTGGGATAATCAGCGCCCAATAGCTGTTCACCAGCCCCAGCTTATTGACCACCAGATAGTTCGGGATCTGGGTCACATGGGTGGAGAACATCAGCGCCGCCAGCACCACCGCGAAGATGGCGTCCGCCCCTGCCGGTTTATGCTTCGTCAGCCCGTAGGCTCCCAGGCTGCAGACCATGATGCTCAAAAACACCGTCACTACCGTGGTGAAGAGGCTGTTGAAGATATACCTGGTAAAGGGCACCACCGACGCGTTCAGCGAGGTCAGAAGGTCGCTGAAATTCTGGAAGGTAGGATTCCGGCTGATGATCCGTGGGGGATAAATATACAGCTCCTCCGTAGACATCAGCGCTCTGGAAACCATCGCTACCATGGGCAGTCCCGTAAAGCAGACCAGCAGTCCCAGCAGTACAAACAGCATGATCTGGCTGAATTTTATTTTTTTGATCCGTATCCGTCTCTGTTTCATCCTGATTCTCCAAACTTTCATTCCTATTTATCGTTTCTCAGAAGAATCGCTTCCCATTGAGGTGGGCTGTACCCCCTCAAAGAGGTGGGTTGCACCCCCTCCTCTTGCGATTACTCCTCCGACTTAAACAGCCTCATACACACCCGCCCCATGACAAAGGTGATCAAAAACAGAATCATTGCCACCGCCGAAGCGTAGCCCATGTTATATCTGGTAAACGCGTAATCGTAAAGGTGCGCCACAATGGTATGGGCCGCATAGTTGGGGCTGGGCATACCGGCCACCGCCGTTGCCACGTCAAATACCGCGAAGGAACCGACGATGGAGTTGATCGCGCCAAAGAGCAGCTGCGGCTTCATCAGGGGCCAGGTGATATACCGAAGCTCCTGAAAGCGGTTGGCGATCCCGTCCACCCTGGCCGCCTCGTAAAGCGCCGGGTCGATGTTCTGGAAGCCCGCCAGAAATACCAGGAAGCCCGTACCCATGCTCATCCAAATCGAGATCAGCATGACGACCCCCATAACGTAATCCGAGTCGCTGGTCCAAAGGATCGGCTCCGTCAGAAGCCCCAGCTTTAAGAGAAAGTTATTCAGGTATCCGTACCGGTCGCCGGAAAAGATAATCAGCCAGATCGTTGACATCGCCACGCCGCTGGTCAGGGAAGGCGCGTAAAACGCCAGGGAGAAAAATCCCTTTCCCTTTTTCACCAGGGTGATGATCCAGGCCATGAAGAAGGACGCCATATAACCGATGGGCCCGGTGATCAGCGCGAACACCAGCGTATTCTGCAAAGCCTTCAGGAACACGTCGTCGTCCAGAATCAGGAAAGCGTAATTATCCAGTCCCACAAACCCGGGCTTCTGTATCATGTTGTAGTTGGTAAAGCTCGTTCCCATCGCTACCGCCACGGGCACAATGGTAAAGGCCGTAAACAGAAGCAGAAAAGGCAGCAGGAACAGGTATCCCGTCTTATTTTTTCGCATCCAGATCTTAAATTTTGATTGATTCATGTTTATACCCCTTGCGCGCTCTGGCGCGCATACCAATCAATATTTGGAAGTTTACTTCCAAACTTCCGCCAACCTCCGGCATAAACCCTAGTCGAGTCCGAACTCGGCGCGTTTCGTGTTGATTTCCTTGTCGATGTCCTTGACCGCTTTCTCCAGCGCATCCCGGACATTATCGTTGTTGACGCAGACGCGATTCCAGGCGTTGATGATATGTCTTCCCGTAAAGTATCCGCCGGGCACGATGGGCTGCTCGATGGCCGTCTCCAGAGACGCCTGAATCACCTCTTCGTCCTCTTTCTTCCAGGGCAGTGCGTAAAAGGCTTCCTTGTTGGCGGTGTTCCATCTGGAACCCGTTCCCAACAGTGCCTCCAGCTGTCTTCCGTAGCTGACCTGCGTCTCCTCCGACAGCCACCACTGCAAAAACTGCCACGCCTCTTTCTGCTTGTCGGACTGCTCCAGAATCATACAGGAGGTAGAGGAAATCGTTCCCACTACATTATTGACGCTGCCGTCCTCCTGCACAGTGCCGGGTACCGGCGCGATGGCCCATCTCCCGTAAAGCTCCGGCGCGCTGGTCAAAAGCTGCAGATAGGTCGCGTAATTGCCGATACCGATGGGCTGCGTGCCCGTCCGGATCCGGGTGAAAAAGTTGGACTGTTCATCCACATCGTAATTCGTGTAAAGGCTGGTCCACATTTTGAAGGAATCGTAAGCCACGGAGCTGTCCAAGGCGCTGCTGCGCAGATCCTCCGAATAGTACGCTCCGCCCTTCTGCAGCAGGAGCATGGTGTAGCCTCTGTAGGCGCTGGGGGATGTGGTGGAAACCGTGGTATCCACCGGGAACGCAAAGGTCATGCTGTTCTCGTAAAGGGTGGGAAGCACCGTCTCCAGCAGGGAGTCCCAGGTCTTGGGAATCTCCAGCCCCAGGTCGTCGATAATATCCGTGCGGTAGATCATACAGGTAAAGTCCATGGTCTCGGGGAAAGCGTACACGCCGCCCTCAAAGCGGTAGGGCTCAAACATCGTGTCATAATACTGGCCCGCCAACTCCTCAAAGCCCTCAAACTGCGTCAGATCCACCGCCGCCCCACGGAATGCAAATTCCGACGGCAGATTGTAATCCACGCTCAGCGCCACATCTGGCGCGTCCCCCGAGGTAACGGAAAGCATCAGCATGTTGATGGATCCGGTAGACAGCTGGCCGCTGGGGATGACGTTGACGTTGACCACGATCCCGGTCTTCGGCGTAAACTGTTCGTCCGCCATCTCTTTTAAGAGCTCGCCCCAGTCCGAGCCGCGGGCAATCCATACGTCCAGAACGACCTGTTCCGACGCCTGGTCTTCCTCCGTCACCTTACCGATACTGTCATAATCCTTGAAGAAGGACATCACGAAATTGACCGTGGTCGCCCAAAGCTTCTCCGTAAACCTTGTCTTCCTGACCGAAAAGTCCACGTCCGCCGAAGCGATCTCCAGGTAGTCCAGCGCCAGAGGACAAATCTGGATACTGGTGATGTAAGTGCCCAGGTTCGCCAGCGCGGTATCCAGCTCCGTCAGCGCCTTGGGGATCGTATCCACATCCGCCTGAAATTTCCGGAGCATATCCACAATCGAGCGGTAGTTATTCTCCATGGAGGTTCGCTCGTTGCTGATCGCCGCCAGCAGCGAAACGGTGTACTCCAGCCGATCCGCCACATAGCCCATCTCGCCGCTCAGCTCCGGCATATTGCGGTAAAGCTCGTACTCGTAGTTGGGATCCGGATCCGTGCCGGTGATCTTCGTAATCTCCCTCGTCAGATCCGAAAGATACTGCAGATCGTCTATGGTCCGCTCGATCACCTCGGTAAAATTCCCCATCTTGACTTCCATCTTTAATTCATGTACGCCCGCCTCCAGATAAAAGAGATAGGGCTCGCCGTTCTCGTCGGAAAGGGTGTGTCCGTACCAGTTTTTATCATAATCAAACCGGTAAAGCTTCATCTCCTCAAAGGGTGCCTTCCCGTCAACGGTAATCTTTCGGTAGGAAGGGATCCCGCTGGTGGTCGCCTGGGCCACCTTCAGGTTAATCGTGTACAGACCGCTCTCGGGCACCTCAATCTCCCATGCCACGCTCTGGTTTCCCGTTCTCCAGCGGTAGCCGCCCACGGTGTTCAGAAGCCGGGAGGTCAGGCTGTAGGGCACCACATTGGGATCTACATTGCTCTCTCTGCGCACCACGGAATCGTTTCTCCAGGAGCTGTCCTCCGCCTGAACGATCACGGAGACGCCGCTGGTCTTCTGATATCCGTTTTTCTCGTATTCCTCTAAAATTTCGGCGTAGGAAGGGATCTCCTCCGGCGGGCATACGGTCAGGTTGCCGATTCCCACAGGCTGGTCGATCTGCTCCAGTGTCAGGGTGTGCTCCCCCGCCGATAGATAAAAGAGCAACGGGTCTTCAAAATAGCCCTGACCGTCCTCGAAATCAGCGTGCTGCCAGCTCACGTCCTCCGTCTGCACGGGCCACACCTCGTCGCCGATGCTGTTTAACGTCACCTCGCCCTCCCGGAAAATCCGGTAAAAGCTGACGCTGGCCGCCTCCTCAAAGGGCAGCCCGCCGTCGATCAGTACCTGACGCTGGATCTTTGCGCCGTTTCCGCCCAAAGCCAGATAATCCATGGAAATCCGGTACAGTCCGGCGTTTTTGACCGAAAAAGTCCATTCCACGCTGTTATCGTCCTCGCCGGAAAGGATCATCTCGGAACCTTCCCCGTAGCCCTGGGAATCCGCAAGAGCCGCATCGCCGGACAGGGAAGCGTCGCCTGGCGTAAGGAGGACGGTATCCGTCCCCGCCGCATAGCCTGCGGCCGCGTAAGCTTCCTTCGCCTGTGTGTAGCCGTAGCTGCTCTCATCGGATGAAATCCTGTAAATCTCCTCCGAATACTCCTTCTGTTCCGTTACCGGTTGGCTTCCCGCCCGCCAGATCACGACGAGTACCGTTGCCGCCGCCAGGACTCCCGCCCCGATCAACAAGTTTTTCTTCTTCATGCTTATACCTCTATGCCCGCTCCTTCTCTTAACGCCGGATTACCTGCAGGAGGCCCGCCGTTTCTCATTCGGCCTCGCCATTTTCCATAAATTCAAACCTCCAGCCGTCTTCGCCCCTGAGAATATTTTCCGGCGTATAGGCCGCTCGCTCCTCCTCCGGAATCTCCTTCCGCCAGGAAACCCGGCCCTCCATGGCTCCGCCCGCTCCCGTGCTTCCCCATTCGCTGTAACGTGAGGTTTTCTCCCGCTCCGGATTCCCCCAGTTGTGCCAGCCTTCCTTCTTAATATGAGAACCCATCTCACAGTCCGCGAATACGACGTTGGCGTAATCCCGCCATGGCCTTCCCAGATACACGGTATTCTCTTCGCCGCTGCTGACCAGCCGACATTTCAAAAATACATATCCGTACCTTGTCTCCGGCCGGGTGGACGCCGCCGTGATGTAACCGTTGCAGCCGCCTGACGGCTCGTGCCGGTCGATGGATGAAATCTCGCACCTGTCAAATACTACCGTTCCGTTCCCGAAGATAAAATCTACGTCTCCCTCTATGTAACAGTCCTCAAAATACTGCCTGTGCTCCAGCCCGCCCCTGCAGGGGAAGCCCGCCTCGTCCGGGTTGCCGGTATAAATCGTATCCTGGTTCCCCAAAAAAGAGCACTTCCGAAATCTCGCCCTGTCCGCGCTGATATAAACCGCCACCGCCTGTCCCGCAAAGTCTCCGGGGCCTGCGTCGTTGACAAAAATAATATTTTCCGCCGTGAAGTCCCTGCTGGTAATCCTCACGGTCTCGCTTTTAAAGGTGCCGTAAGGCTTTCCGTAAGGATCCTTATGTACCGCGCCGATTCCGTAGACGATGACGACCCGGCCCTGCCCCACCAGACGGATACCCGGCCGGTTGACCAGCAGCCTCTGGCGATAAACGCCTTCTTTAATATAGATGACCGCTCCGTCCCCGTCGGCGTTGTCGATAGCGCTCTGGACGTCGGTATAGTCTCCCTTCCCGCGGAGGGATACAGTTATGCTCTTCATAAATTTTGTGCCTTTCTTTAATCGATAAAATTTACCGTCCTGTTTCTTGCGTCACGGATTTATTTGTGCGAAATGTCGCCTGTTTTTTGTAATTCACACTTTACCTCATGCAATTTGACCGGGTCAATCTTCGGTTTTTTAGAATGTCAAAAAATCACTTATTCATTTTTTACAGATACCATCGCAAAAATTGAATATAAGCGTCGGCAATCTCGATTTTTGGGGCTTTCCCGCGCTTTTTACAGCAAAAATTGGATATGTCCTTCTCTTTACTTCCCTCCTTTATCCATAGTAAAATAAGGATAGCGGTCAGCAAATTACACACCGGCTAAAGGAGTCAGGTATGCTCAGACATTATCGTTCAAAAACCTTTTACAACTTCCTGTTTTCCTATATTGCCGTCATGGTTCTCGGTGTGGGCATTATTTTGTTTTTTGTGCTTTCTTACCTTTTCCCCATGATTAACAGGGAAGTCAACGCCACCCACCAGGCCGCCCTGGAACAGACGGCCGACGCCATCGACTCCCGCCTCCGGGATATCTACCATACCAGCTATCAGCTTTCCTATTACAGCAATAATCTGGTCACCTATTACGCCATGGAGGACAGCCCTGCCAAGGACGTCAAAATTATCAACGAGCTGAAATCCTACGCCAATATCTCTACCTTCATCTCCGATATCGGCCTGTTGAGCTCCTCCGGCTCCTTTATTTATACCTCCTCGGACGTCTATCCCCAGGAGCTTTTCTTCAGCAACGAATATATTTACCCAACCATGAAAAATCCCGCGAACCTGTTTTTATCCTATTCCGCAAACACAGTGCTTCCGGCTTCTCTTATGGATTCCTCCTGCCAGTATGTCACCTTTATCCAGCCTCCCTACGCCCTGAGCAACCTTCCTGACGTCACTCTTCTCTTTTGGGTGGAGGAAGCGCAGCTCACCGCCCTGACCCGCCCCGTGGTAGAAGACGGCATTTCCTTTTTTACCATCTTCTCGGAGACAGGCGACCCGATTTACTGTTCCCTGAAAGGTCTTTCCCAGGAGGATACTCTTCGTCTCCGCGGACAGGCTCTGGACGATGAGGCCAACCGCTTCTCTGCAGAGCACGGATCCTATACGCTCTTCGCCAGAGCTTCCCGGCTCAACGACTGGATTTATGTCTACGCTATCAATGACAAGGCGGCTTCCCGGAGCATGACGGTGGTCTGGCTGCTCCTTTTGACGATGCTTCTGCTCACCGCCCTCTTCAGCGTCCCGGTAATCGCCTATTTTATGCGTGTCAATTATCTGCCTCTGAAACAGATGAAGAATCTGACGGACAAGCTGCTCAACAGTGAAGACAACTCCGGCGACGAGGTCGGCTCCCTGCAAAACGCCCTGCAATATCTCTCCGGCTTAAGCAGCAGCAAGCTTTCTCTGCTGCAGGATGACGATCTCCTTCATTCCCTGCGCAATACTCTGCTCTTTTCTTTATTGAAGGGGCATATCTCCTCCCAGGAGGAATTCAATGCGAGCGGTTCCGTCCTGGGTATGAGCTTTACAGCTCCGAACCATCAGACCCTGCTGATCCAGCTCTCGAATTCCGACGCCTCCGATTTCTCCGGAGCCAAACTCCTTCATGCGTTGCTGAGTCAGGTCTTTACCGACGGCTATCAGTTTTACAGCAGGGAATTTTTCCATAAGAATCAACACGCCGTCGTACTGGCCTTTGAGGATGAGAGGGCCGACAATACGGTTTCGGCCTGTAAGGAGCTGGCCGATCTGGCTCTGGAGCAGGGTTATACCCTTACCATCGGGATCGGGCAGGCTTACCGGGAGTTCACCGGCTTCCAGACCTCCTGCCTGGAGGCGGAGATGGCTCTGCAGGATTCCTTTGTCGCTGGACAGGGTGCGATTTTAGCTTATCATCCCAGCAACTGGCAGCTTTTTACGGAATATACCTCCCTGCCCGTCCATCTGCTCTCCTCGCTGCAGGCATCCCTGCTGCGAAAGGATTTCGAGAGCTTTTCCCGTCAGGCGAACCAGCTCTTTACGGCGATTGAGGAACAGCGTGTTTCCGCAGATTTGGCCCGGAGCTTTTGTCATACCTTGACCAGCCTTATGATTCACAGTCTTTCCAGCCAGGATATCTCCCGGATCGGCGGTTCCCTGTCCCTGGCATATCAGGCGGACACGCTGAACGGCTACCGTCTGCACATTGCCAACGTTTTGCAGAAGCTTACGTTGGCCGAGGAGGAGTCCCCTCAAAATACGGACGACGACCTTCTGGCGCAGATCCGGCAGTATATTGCGCAAAATTACGACGACTGTAATTTCTCGCTGCAAAAGTGCGCGGATGCGCTGCATATCAACAATTCTTATCTGAGCCATTATTTTAAGGAGCAGACGGATATGAATCTGAACCAGTATATCGCGACTCTGCGGATTCAGCGGGCGAAGGAGCTTTTGGCGGATACCAGTCTGTCCCTTTCGGTGATCTCGGAGGAGGTAGGGTATTATAATTTGAACAGTTTTATCCGGCGGTTCAAGCAGATTACAGGGACGACGCCGGGAAATTACCGCAAGGAGGTCAGCGGGGAGGCGGCCGACGCGGAGACGACGCCGACATAGGGACGCTCCTGACGAAGGTGACCGCAGGGACGCCGCTCGACGCGGCCATGCCCCGCTCAGACACGCTTGCGCTTGGGGGCCGGACGTAGCGGACGCTAAGCTCGTAAGTACCTCGCTAAGCGCCGACGTCCGGCACAGTCTTCGCAGGGCATGGCCGCGCCGGGCGGCTGGTTGCTGAGGGACAATTTCGGGGAACGGCGGGGGCTCGGGCTTTGCTTTGCGGGGAGATCGCTGCCAGCGCGGACATATACGGGAAGGAAGCGGCGGTCGCCTGTCAAAAAGGATAGAAGGAAGGACATTCAGGAGGTTATGATGAGAGAGTTTGATTTTGCGAAAGAGAAGTATGGGGTTTATTGCGGGGAGGGCGGATGCGGTTTTCTGGCGGAGACGTCCTCCATGCCGGTTCGGCGGCTCTGCCCGGAGAAGCTTGCGTTTACGAAGGAGGGAGTTGTCATGCCTCCCTGTCCGGAGCTGGCTTACAATCGCAACGGAAACGATTTTGACTTTGTAGGACTGGCTTTCCGCGTCGATGTGCCGGGGCCGGGGATTTATGCCCTTGAGGTGGAGCTTTCGCCCCTGTCCGGAGAGGCCCGCATCGGTGCAAACGGGACGCACCCGGAGCAGATCGCGCAGGAGGGCTTCTGGGACGCGGCCTGTCTGATTCCAAGGGTACATACCGCCTCCTGGGCGGACAGGATCTGGTCATTTCAATATGTCTGCGGCGGGGACTCGCTGGAAATCGAGGTGGAGCCCGCTTCTCCCGAGCTGACGGTAATTCTGCGCCGAGTCCGCGTGACGCCGCTGGCACAGGCTGCGCCGAATCCGCATGACGCCGCTGAACCCCAGGCTGCGCCGAATCCGCGTGATGCCGCTGAACCCCAAGCTGCGCCGAATCCGCGTGACGCCGCTGAACCCCAGGCTGCGCCGGACTGGATTCCAACGCTGTATACCCTGGGAGATTCTACCGTAAAGTCTTACATTTACGAGGAGAATCTGATGTCCGCCTGGGGACAGATTTTTGACGATTTCTTTGACACTTCTCAGGTGACGGTTTTGAATTACGCGATGGGCGGGCGCTCCCTTGCTACGCTCTACCGGGAGGGACGCGCCAACGATCTCTTTCTGAACGCCCGGCCCGGGGACTATCTCCTGCTGCAATCCGGCCACAACGACGAGGCCCGGGGCGCGCTGGACGGGCCGGAGGCAAGGTACGGCCGGGGAAATACGGAGGAAACCTTTCTGGCAAGACTGGAAAACTATTTTATCCCTGCCGCGAAGGCCCTGAAGCTGAATTTGATCCTTGTCACGCCCATGACCCGGATTCACGGCGACAAAACCGACGAAGAGAACGGCGTCATTTTCTGCGGCTTTGCAAAATCCAGCAGTATCGACTGCCCCGGTCTGCTGCGGCAGGCGGCCGAGCGGCACGGGCTGCCTCTTGTAGACCTTTACGCCGACGGAAACGAGTATCTGGAATCGATCGGCGGGGACGCCACGAAGGCGATTTTCCTCTCCGTGGAGGCCGGAGAGACCGCGGGAAAAACGAACTCCGGCAGCTATGCCAACGGCCATCCCGACGACAAGTGCGACGGAACCCATTACAAGGAGGCTCTCTCCAAGCAGTTTGCCCGTCTTGTGGCGTCCTCCCTGCTCCGGCAGAGCCTGATCCCGGAGCGTTTCCTGCTGCCCGCCGTCCGGGAAGCAATCCGCACCGGCAACGACTATCTGATGCTCCCTGAGATGTGTCCGGACGTTCAGACGGGAAGAGGCGCTTATTACCGCAATCAGATTGAATTTCTGGTAAAGCATCGTATCATGGATAAGAGAGCGGACGGATGCTTTCATCCTTTTGAGGAGATCACCGCGGCGGAATTTACCGGCGCGCTTTGCAGGGCGATGAAGCTGGAGGGCTTTCCCGGGGAAGACGAGCTTACCGAAGCGGGCAGAGTGTTGTCCCCGGACGCGGATTTTGCGGCTATGGGGATGATTCACGAAAATGAGCGCGCGCTTTCGGCAGGCGGAAACGATGGGCAGGCGTTGAATGCAGAATACAGCGACAGTTTATTGACCCGGGAAAAGATGGCGCTTCTGGTCTACCGCGTCTATCTTTTCTGCTTCCCGGTCACGGCGCTTCCCGCGGATCCGGAGCGTCCGGCTTATACGAAGCCGCCTTATATGACGGATTATAACGGAAGCGGCGTCGCTTTTGACGATCCGAACTTCGATCCCAACCTGACCGGTCAGAGCGCTATGTACTATCCTCTGGTTCCCTGGGAACAGATTACGGACAGGGAGCGGATCACGCCGCCCTGCAGACGGGCCGTCAGGGAATGCTACCGTCTGGGACTGATCCGCTCTGAGAACGGAATCGCCCGGGGACGTATGGTCAACGGAACCTCCTTCGACCCGCTGACCGTCGTCACCAGGGAAAAGGCGGCCAAGGAGCTTTATTTTCTGCAGACGCTGATTCATGATATCAGAGAGGAGACGGACAAGTTCTAAGGATCGTTGTTTACAGGTCTAAATCACTTGTAATAGCCGATGGATTCCAGTTTTTTCTTGCATATATTTTTATGACATGGCATAATATAAGTAAGAAATTCTTACCCGAAAGGAGTATGGGCAAATGAATACACAAATATTGACAGTTTCTTCCAAAGGACAAATTTCTTTGCCAGTCAGCATCCGCAAACTCCTGTCGATCGATACCGGTGATAAACTGGTGGCATATACTTCAGGAGATGTTATCATGCTTAAAACCTTAAAGCTTCCTTCCGCTGAAGAATTTGAGGCCTCACTGGATGAAGCGCAAAAATGGGCAATGTCTGTTGGATATAACGAAAGTGATGTTAATGATATCGTCAAATCAGTCAGAAAGAAGAAACACGCATGAGAATTGTGATAGATACAAACGTGTTAATTTCCGGTGTGTTTTTTGGCGGACTTCCAAGAGAAATTCTTAGTGCTGTTGTTTGTCAAAAAATAACTGCTTGTGCTTCAACCGAAATTATTAACGAATACGAGGAAATCGTTCAGGAAATGATTGACAGGAAACAGGGACACATTAACAAGGCAATTTTAAGTCCGCTGATTAAAGCCATGGAAATCATCGAGCCTGTTACTCATATTGAATTATGTCGTGATCCTGACGATAACAAATTTTTGGAATGCGCAAAGGATTCTCATGCCTTATATATTGTCAGCGGAGATAAAGATCTTCTTGTAATAGAAGAATATGAAAATATTCAAATTGTAACGGCAAAGGACTTTTTTGAAAAATACGGGAAGCCTTAATTTTTCTGGCTTCCCGTTGATTCTGGTGTAAACCTTGAGATTATAATCTTCTGCCTCATTCCCCCTCCCCGGAGGTTTCCTCCGCCGGGAAGGTGACGCTCCAGTTCCCCTCCAGACAGCTTCCGGAGGTTACAAAATGTCCGCACAGGGTATATTTCTCCAGCTCCTCGGGCGATATTTCAAAGATACAGTCCTGATACATCGTTTCTTCGGTCTCCGCCGTATTCCCCTTCGCACTGACCTTATAGTCGTAATACCTTTGATTTCCCTCCTGATCGATCAGATACAGCTCACAATGATTATCGTTTTCCATATAATCCAGAACCGCCGTCTGGATGTGGAGCCTCCCGTCAATATATCCCATTCCCGTAAACAGGATTCCCTCTACGCCCGGTATGGGCGTCGCCTCCCCGGGCTTTAACAGCCTGGCCGAGGGTCGGGGATCCTCCACGTCCCCCTTAATAATATCCGGCGCGGGGCCGCCGCTTATCCGCATCACGGCGATTTCCGGATCCGCCTGCACCTCGCTCCAGGGAACATCCATTCTCAGATTATCATATTCCGTCTTACCGCTCAGAATCCTCCTCAGATAAAGAGTAATCTTTTTCCCGGCAATATTTACGGGATTGCCCGACGAGTCCGGCAGCAGGCCCAGCGTCACAAGGAAGGTTGCCTTTCCGGTCTCCTCGTCAAAATCCACCGGCTCCCAGCCTCCCCCGCCATAGCTTGGACACGGCGCATTGACCGAGTAGCTGTTGAAGAGATCCGTAGTCTCATCGATTCGGTCTCCCTCCAAATCCTCCAGCGTAATATAGGCCTGCAGCTCATTCTCCTGCAGATAAACCGCAGCAACCTCCATCCGAATCCCCTGCTTCTCGTCAGCCTTCTGTACCAGGCGAAAGCTCTGGGCCAGCTTCGGCGATACCCGCCGCATCAGCTCATACAGCGGATCTACGTTGGCCGCCAGCGCAGGCAGGCCGACCAAGATGCACAGGCAGGCCGCGGCGGCTCCCGCAAACCTCCTCACAGTCCGCAGCTTCCGTTTTTGCGCTTCCTTCTCCCGGGCCACTTCCCGCAGTTCCCTGATCGACCCTTGCTCCTTCTTCCGCTCTCCCTTCTCGCAGATTGCTTCCCGCGATTCCCTGATCGACCCCTGCTCTCTTCTCCGCTCTCCCTTCTCGCAGATTGCTTCCCGCAATTTCCTGACCGGCCCCTGTTGTCCCTTTTCCCGGGCCGCCTCCCGCAGCCTCCCGACCAGCGCCGGATCAGGCCGAATCTCCTCATTATAGCTTCTATATTCCTCTCTAAAATTCATAGTCTTCCTCCTTCATCACCCTGCGAAGCATCTCCCTCGCTCTGGTAAGCTGCGTCCGGACAGTGGACGGCTTCCTGCCCAGCGCTCCGGCGATCTCCTCGACCGAGAGCTCCTCGTAATAAAAAAGATGAATGACCTCCCGATATTTCCCCGGCAGCTGCCGCAGCTCCCGATAAAGCTCCTGGTTTCGTCTGTCCTCAAAAGGCAGATCCTCCGGAAGCTCCGCGCGCCTTTTCCGCCAGGCAGAGGTCAGGAAGCTGTTGGTGCGGTTTACGGTGACGCGAATTAACCAGGCCTTCCGATGCTCCTCGCTCTCAAACTCCGGATGCTTTTTCAGATATCGGTAAAAGACCTCCTGATACACGTCTTCCGCGTCCTGTGTTGTGCCGGTTCTGGAGAAGGCCAGTCGATACACCATATCCGAATACCGCTCGATCACCTTCTCCTCCGGAAGCTGTTCTCTCTTTTCCATCCTCTGCCCCCTTCCCGTCAAATACGCTGTGGTTCTTCTGTCAGAAGCGCTTCTATATACAATACCTTTTTTGTCAGCGAAAAGCTACAAAATGTATAAATTTTTATTCGCTACCGACAAAGTTTCCGTGCCAAACTATGGGTAATTCGCCACCGGCAAAATTCCCATGCCAGGCTACAGGCATCCGACCCAAAAGATCGAGAAGATCGTTCCTGTCATGAGGCTGCCGCAAGTTTACCATCAAAAATATATTTATAGTAGACATCTTGTCCCTGTTATGATATACTTTAATCAATTGACCGGGAATCACAAAGAATATCGCAAAGGAGGTGACGATATGACAGAAAACGAAAAGCTGGATCTTCTTTTATCGAGAATGCAGGACATGAACTCGGAAATGCAGGGTATAAAGTCGGAAATGCAGGACATGAACTCAGAAATGCAGGAGATAAAGCGGCGTACCACGAATATCGAGCTGACCCTCGAAAACGAAGTAAACCGAAATATTCAAATATTGGCCGAAAATCATCTTAACCTGGTTGAAAAACTGAACCAGGCGATCGCTGCTGCCGATAAAAATCTTATTTATCAAGTAAAGGTAAATTACCTGGAAGGCGAGGTTCGTAAGCTCAAGGAGGAAGTTACGGAGCTCAAAAGCAAAATCGCATAAACATAATTGCACGAACAAATATTTACGCTTGGCAGGAATTCTATTGTCATAAATTGCAGAATCCACGGTGTAAGGTCTTTGAACCGGTCAAAGGCTTTACACCTTTTCCTGTCAAACCGGAGGCATCCGCGCTCCAAAAAACATAATATCCCGGAAAGGACAAATGTATGAATACTGTTTTAATCATCGACGACGATAAAGAGCTTTGCAGGCTTATGAAAAAGTGCGTGGAGGAGGAAAGCCTTGCAGCGGTTACCGCCTGCAGCGGCGCGGAGGGACTTCGACTGTTCGAGGAAAACGACGCCTGCTCCCTCGTCATTCTGGATATTATGCTGCCTGATTTGGACGGTTTTCAGATACTGCGAAAAATCCGTCAGACAAGCAACGTTCCTGTCCTCATGCTCACCGCGAAAAGCGGCGAGGAGGACAAGGTATCCGGTCTTCGCATGGGCGCGGACGACTATCTGACAAAGCCCTTCAGTCTTAACGAGCTTCTGGCCCGCGTCAACTCGCTGATCCGGCGCTATACCCTGTTGAATCCCGTCTCCGGCCAGGAACCGGATTGCATGAAATTTCGGGGGATAACGATCGATTCTGTCAACCGCCTTGTTTTTCTGAGCATAGGCGACGACGCAGGCACGGGGCGCGACGCAATCGCGGAGCGCAACGCAAACACGGTTCCGGAAAACGGCGGTCATCTGCGGCCTGTAGAGCTTACGGGAAAGGAATTTGATCTGCTTTCCTTTCTTGCGGCGAACAAGGGAAAGATTTTTACAAAAAAGCAGATTTATACCCAGGTGTGGGAAGAGGAATATGCTTTTGACGACAGTAATATCATGTCGTTCATCAGTAAGCTGCGAAAAAAGATCGAGCCGGATCCGGAGCATCCGTTTTATATTCTGACGGTTCGCGGAGTCGGCTATCGTTTCAACAAAGACGCATAACGTAAAAAGTGTCCTGCCGGACGCTTTTGCTGCGACAAAGTTTTCTATAGAGTAAAAAATGCCGCCGTCAAACGGCTGCGGGGAGGTTAGCTTGAACTTATTATTGGGAATCGCTCTTTGTATAGCGCTTTTCGGGGTTGCGTTGCTTGCCGCAAGGCTCCGGCGCGTGCGGGAACAGTTATCGATGCTTGAAGAAGCCCTTGAAGATATAAAGACCGGAAACGCAAACCGCCGCATACTGGCGAAAAAGGACGACCCGACGGCGCAGATCTGCTTTTCTGTCAATGAAATCGCGCAGGAAAACCAGTCGCAGCTTATCCGGCAGAAGCAGTCCGAGCAGTCCTACAAGCGGCTTATGTCAAGCCTTTCCCATGATGTAAGGACGCCCCTGGCCTCTCTGATCGGTTATCTGGAGGCGATGGAAAAAGGGCTTGTAACCGGGGAGGAGAAGGACGTTTATCTTCGTATCGCACTGGAAAAGGCCCATCGCTTAAAGCATTTTATCGAAGCATTGTTCGAGTGGGTCAAGCTGGACGCGAAGGAGCAGATTCTTCATATTGAGCGATGCGATATCAATGAATTGACCCGGAATATCGCGGCGGAATGGATCCCTGCCATAGAACAAGGCGGCTTTGCTTATGAAATTAAGATTCCCGAGGAAGAATATCCATTGTGCGTCGATCCCCAGGCTTACACGCGTATTATCAATAATCTATTGCAAAATACGCTTATCCACAGCGGCGGAAACAGATTGACCTTACAATTATCGGAGCGGGAACAACAAATCGAGCTTACTCTCGCAGACAACGGAAAGGGTATTTCACCCTCCGATTTACCTCATATTTTCGAGCGACTGTATCAGTGCGATCCCTCCCGGACTTCCGAGGGAAACGGCCTGGGGCTGGCTATCACAAGGGAGCTTGTCAGTGCTCTGGGAGGCACTATCCAGGCGGACAACCGACCGGAGGGCGGCGCGACATTTACGATTTTGTTTCCGAAGGCTCTGTGACGATATAAGGCATCCTTCCCGGAATCGAATGGTTCCGTGGGATTGGTTCATGACAATAGAAAACCTGCACTGTGGGTTTCTATTGTAGAACTTGGATAATAGAAATTATGTAGTAATTTCTATTATATGTGCCTTCGAAGATGGCGCTGCTGCCGCTGGCAGCATGACGGGAAGCATGAAAAAAACAAGCTTCCGGCAAGGTTTTGGCAAGGTTCGGATGGTAGAATAAAGCATATCGGTTCCGGAGGGCGCTCCGCTTTTAAGGCAAGCGGCAAAACCGGAAAATTCGTACCGATCGGAAAGGAGCTATCCTATGCCCGACTATGTAATTGAGACCAGAAACCTGACAAAGCAGTACGGAAGAAGCAATACCAAAAGCGTGGCCGATTTGAATCTTCATGTTCAAAGGGGACGGATCTACGGACTGCTGGGAAGGAACGGCGCGGGAAAAACCACAACTATGAAAATGCTGCTTGGACTGACCCGGCCGACGGCGGGGGAAGTATATCTCTGGGGAATGCCCCTGCGGGGAAACGAAAAGAAACTTCTGCCCCGGATTGGAAGCCTGATCGAGGCTCCCGGTTTTTACCCGAACCTGACCGCAGCGGAGAATCTGCAGATCTTTGCCAGCCTGCGGGGAGTGCCGAATCCTCACGCCGTAAAGGACGCCCTGGATTTCGTCGGCCTGCCCTGCCGAGACAAAAAGCTGTTCTCTCAGTATTCCCTCGGCATGAAGCAGCGGCTGGCGATCGCCTTATCCGTCCTGCACGATCCGGAGCTGCTGATACTGGATGAACCGGTCAACGGACTCGACCCCATCGGGATCGCGGAGGTTCGCGGATTTATCCGTCGGCTGTGCGAGGAAAAGGAAAAAACCATCCTGATTTCAAGTCATATTTTATCCGAAATTTCACTTCTTGCGGACGATATCGGAATTATCGACAAGGGCGTACTGCTGGAGGAGGAAAGCCTTGCCCTGCTGGAACAGAAAAGCGGCAAATACCTTCTTTTCACCCTGTCCGATACGGCGCAGGCGGCGAGGCTTCTGGAGCAACGCTTCGGCGAAGACCGCTTCTCTGTGCAGGACGACCGTCGGCTTCGTCTGTACAATCTCGATTTACCGACAGCAAAAATCATCAGCGTCTTTGTGGAAAACGGCCTGGAGGTTTCCGGGGCGCAGACCTGCGAGGACAGTCTGGAGGATCATTTTAAACGAATTACGGGAGGTGAAGGAATTGCTTGATTTACTGCAATGTGAATATCGAAAACTGAAACGTTCGGCCTTTCTTTTGATCGGGCTGGCAGGCACGCTGATCGTGCCGATTTTTGTAATAGTGAAGTCCGTCCTTACTTATTTTTCAAATCCCGAAGCCGCGATCAGCCTGTTCTCCCTTTACGACGGCGCGCTCATGTTCCTCATGCTCTTATTCGGTCCGCTGTTTCTGACAATCCTGGGCTCCTGGATTATCAGCCGGGAATATACGGACGGGACGCTGAAAAATATTTTTGTCATTCCGGTTTCCAAAGCCGCCTTTCTCTGCGGGAAACTGCTTTTCTTTGCCCTCCTGTCCCTTTCGTTTATGCTTGTCTCCTGCCTGGAAATTCTGGCGCTGGCTTTCCTTGTGCGGCTGTTCCTCCCGGTGGCCGAGCTTACGGTTCCCAGCGTCCTCTATTTCCTGCTCAAAATGCTTTACGGGGGACTGTTATTATTTGCCGCGCAGACGCCCCTGATTTATCTTGCGATCCGTACAAAGGGATTTGTCGCGCCGATGGTTGCTGTCGCCGCAATCCTCCTGATCAATGTGGTTTTGTCAAACTCCGTGGCGGCAGGTTATTACCCCTGGTCGGCGGCCTACCTTCTGGTAACGGGGCGGTTCGCCGGGCAGAGCTGCCCGAAGGAAGTTTCCCTTCTCATCCTTCTGGTTCTCTGTCTGGTCGGAATAGCCGCGGGGGTTTTACGGTTTCAGGGAGATGAGACCGTTTGATCAAAAGGCTTCTGATTCAGCTCTGATTCAGAAAATCGGATAATTCCGCTAACACCCTTGATACAAACTTTGATCATGAGTATAATAACTATGTGCTATGAAACGCAAAATCTATCAAAGAGGTACAAATCATGTCTGAGACACAGAATATAGAATGGAAAACAAAATGGAAGGACGAATACCTTGAGTGGATCTGCGGTTTTGCAAATGCGCAAGGTGGAAAGCTGTATATCGGCATGGATGATGACGGAAAAGTCGTCGGGCTGGACAATGCTCGTAAACTCATGGAAGATATTCCCAACAAAGTCAGACAGACTATGGGTATTGTGGTTGATGTCAATCGTCAAAATATGGGAAATCTATCGTACATTGAGATTGTTATTCCTCCCTATCCGGTTGCCATATCCTACAAAGGTCTTTATTACTACCGAAGCGGAAGCACCATGCAAACTCTTTCCGGTGTTGAACTGGAGAGCTTTATTCTTCGCAAACGAGGTGCCACATGGGACAATATGCCTTTGCCCTCTTTCACCGCTGACGATATAGATGATGAACTTGTAGACCATTTTAAGCAGATGGCAGTCAAAAAAGGTCGAATTGATGAAAGCGTTTTAAGTGAGCCAAAAGAGATATTAATGGAGAAGCTACGGCTAACCAATGCCGGATACTATACCAATGCCGCCATGCTCCTATTCAACAAGAGACCCGACGACTGGCTTCTCGGTGCCTATACAAAAATTGGTTTTTTTGAAACGGATGCGGATCTTCTGTATCAGGATGAAATCCACGGCTCCTTGTTAGAGCAAGTTGACAAAATAATCGAAGTGATTCACCTGAAGTACATGAAAGCAAAAATCACCTATGAAGGAATGCAACGAATCGAGCGCTATTTTGTCCCTGATGCCGCCCTGCGTGAAGCTCTCTTAAATGCTTTATGCCACAAGCTCTACCAATCCTGTATCCCTATTCAGGTTAGCATATATGATGACAGGCTCTATATCGCAAACTGCGGACAATTACCTGAAAACTGGACTATGGAAAACCTTATGAATAAACATGCGTCCATACCGTATAATCCAAGCATTGCCAATGTGTATTACCTGGCCGGATTTATTGAAAGCTGGGGGCGCGGCATTGAAAAAATATGCCTTGCATGTGACGAGGACGGAAGTCCCCGCCCGGAATATACTGTTCATCCGGGAGATATCATGATTAAATTTACGGCTGCCGAAGATCGGATTATTCAAACAGCGCTGAATCAGGTGACTGAGGGGGTGACTGAGAAGGTGACTGAGAAGGTGACTGAAAACGAAAGCACAATTCTCTCTTTGCTAATAGAAGATCCTGCCTACACATACGCTGCCCTGGCTGAAAAGCTCGGAATAAGCCGCAAAACCGTTTCTGCAAGAATCCGGCGCTTAAAAGAAAAAGGGATTCTCCAGAGAATCGGCTCCGACACAAAGGGTTATTGGCAAATTAACAGCAGCCGGTAGTATCCTTTCTCTAAGGCTTTGTAAATGACATCGAGCATTTTCTTAACAGGTATCGCCAAGGCGTATGTCACCGCTGTAGTAATCAGCCACATAATCAATACGGAACGGTTGTAGGAAAGCTTGTCCGATATCCGGATAAACAGATAGGAGGTTACGCTGATCAGCACGGCAAAATGCAGAATATAAGCGCTCATCGAATACCTTCCCAGCATCAGGAAGGGCTTGCTCTCAAACGCCTTTTTGATCGGCAGGCAAAACAGGCCGGCGCAGATCAGCAGAAACGCCCCTGCGATATGATAGTATTCCGCATATTCCGTCCCGAGGAACCGGTATAAGATAAACTGCGGCTCAATCGCCATCGGAAACCCGCACCGCAGCACGATTCCCTTATATAACAGGTTACCACAGCGCCGAAGCAATGGCAATCGTTAAATTTTAAGCAAATTTAAGCGGAACTTAAACATATTTTAAAGGACTCGATCTTCCGCTATGGTACAATAATCCTGTATCTTTTCCCTCACTGCCCGCGGAAATAATCAAAGCCGACCCCCTGAAAGGAACCTCCTCTATGCCCAAAATAGCGGTACTATCCGATATCCACAGCAATTATATCGCGTTACAGAAATGTCTGGATTACGCCTTAAACGGCGGAATCGACACCTTCGTTTTTCTCGGGGATTACCTCGGGGAGCTGGCCTACCCTCAAAAAACCATGGCTCTTCTTTATTCCATGAAGGATCGCTATCGCTGCTTCTTTATCAGGGGGAATAAAGAGGATTACTGGCTTAATCATAGGAAGGACTCAACAGGCTGGCGGGAATACAGCTCCACAACAGGCTGCCTTTATTATACCTGCCAGAATCTGTCCGAGGAGGATTTACGGTTTTTCCAATCCCTCCCCATAACGGACGAGCTTAGCTTCGACGGGCTGCCGCCGGTCACGATTTGCCACGGCTCGCCCCGAAACGTAAAGGAAAAGCTGCTGCCGGACGACAAAAACACTTTTCAGATTCTGGAAAATCATCCCAACAATTATATTTTATGCGGACATACCCACGTACAGGGCAAGATCGCGCATCAGGGGAAGCTCGCGCTGAATCCCGGCTCCGTAGGCGTTCCTCTGGAAAGCGGCGGGAAGACGCAGTTTCTGATCCTGACAGATCTGACGGAGCGTTGGGACTATGAGTTCGTCAGTCTGGATTACGATATCGAAAGGGTGATCGAGGAGCTGCGGCTTTCGGGCTTGAACGAAAAGGCTCCCTATTGGTGTAAGGTATCCGAAACCGCATTGCGCACCGGCCAGGTATCTCATATGACGGTTCTGATGAGAGCCATGGAGCTTTGCAAAGAACGGTTCGGCGTGTGCAGCTGGCCGGATATACCGGAGGAATGCTGGGAGCAGGCGGTGCGGGAGCTGCTGCCGGAATGAGCTGGCTACTGCCGAGCGCCTTTTATCAGGCGCTGCGCCTGACAGAACAACCCGGCGCAATATGCAGCCCGTTTTTCTATTACCGCATCTCCTCAATATGATAAATATAGTCCAGAGAACCGATCGCTTCTATGATCTCCTTGTGCGTCTTATATTTTTTCAGCTCCGCGCTCTTGATCGTAAAGGTGATCGTATAGACGCTCAGCCCCGACCCGATATAGGCCTGGTTCGCCTCTATATCGTCGATGTGGAGTCCCAGCCGCCTGCTGACCGTCACAAAGTCCCGCAGATATTCTCTGCTCTTCAGCTCCAGGTGGATTTCAAAATGGTTGGAGCGGTTTTTCAGGTAGACCTCAAAGGCGGGGAACCCGGCCAGGATGCAGAGCAGCGAAAACCAGGCGATCAGCGATATCGTGTAAAGCCCCGCGCCCACCGTAAAGCCCAGGATACCGCAGGACCAGAGTCCCGCCGACGTGGTCAGACCCTTGATCTGGCTCCGGGAGCTGAAGAGGATGGAGTTGCCGCTGATCATGGCCGTAGAGACGATAATCGCGGCGGACAGCACCGGGAGCCCGCTGGAGAAGGTTTGCATCATAAAGAGATCCAGGATCATGGCTACTGTCGCGGTAAAGGAGATCACCACAAAGGTACGCAGTCCGGCGGAATGCCGCTTGCTGGATCGCTCGCAGCCTATGATCGAAGCCAATACCACTACCAGCGCCACCCTCAGCACAACGGAACCGGTATTTAATTCTCTCGACCAGTTCCCCAGGAAATTGGCAATCGGATCGGCGACAGCCGCCGTCATAATAGAATCCATCATCTCATTCTTCTCCTTCTGTATTGATTTGATACCAGTGCGAAATGCTCCTCCGCCGCCTCCGAAAAAGCCTGTTCATCCTCGAAGTAGGGATTGTCATGCTTCGGAAGCTCCTCCTGTATTTTATGAATCCGTCGGATCAGCAGCTCTACCTCCGTCTTCGGCGCTTCTCCCGGCGTCTCTTCCGCCACAGGCGCAATATCCTCCAGCTTATTGGAGTAGGATTTCGACAGATACAGGGACAGCTTCGCGCAGGCCGGTCCGATCAGTTCATACAGGACGCTGGAGGCAAGGATAATCGTTTCCAGCGCCTTCCCCGTCTCTCCGCCGAGGGTTCTGGCTCCCATGGCCGCCAGGCCGATAGCCACTCCCGCCTGGGGAATCAGGGCCAGGCCTAAGTAGTTGCGCACCAGTCTATCCTTGCCCGTTACCAGGCAGCCCGCAAAGGCTCCGGCGTACTTCCCGGCAATACGGACAATAAAGTAAATAATTCCCACCGCCAGCAGGGGAACGCTGCCGATGCTCTCCGAGGTATTCACCAGCGCGCCCAGATCGAAGTTCAGCCCCGACCGCACGAAGAAAAGCAGCAGGATCGGCGGGCTGAAGTAGTTGAGCTGGCGGAACAGCCTCTCATCCTCCGTCGTATTGATATATACCATGCCCATCGACATACAGCCCAGCAGGGGCGACACGTCCAGCAGCGCGCAGATTCCGCAGAAGGCAAAGAGCAGCGCGATCGACACGATCAGCCGGTTATCTGTAGAGCGTTTATGCAGCAAAAGCTTCAAAAACAGCCCGAACAGGCCGCCCAGGATAAACACGCCGATATTGACCAGAATCGGCCGCAGGATGTTGCCCATCCGGAAGCTGCCGGTCATAGACGCCAGCGCGACAGAAATCGAGATGCTGTAGGCGATCAGCCCTACGATATCGTCCAGTGCCACGACCTGCAGCAGCGTCTCTACAAAGTCTCCCTTCGCGTTGGTCTGGCGAATCGTCATCACGGTAGAGGCCGGAGCCGTTGCCGAGGCCAGCGCAGCCAGCACAATAGAGAAATTCAGCTCCAGCCCCAGCAGGAAATAAGTCACGCAAAATACCAGCAATGATGCCAGGCAGGCCTCCAGCAGCGTAATCACGATAACCTTTCCGCCGTTCTTCTTCAGGGTGGAAAAACGAAAAAATTCCCCGGTGCTGAAAGCGATAAAAGCCAGGGCGATATCCGCGATAAAATCCATCCCCTTTATAATCTCTCCGGGCACCAGCCTCAGACAGTAGGGTCCGATCAGGATCCCCGCCAGAATATAGGCTGTCACATTAGGCAGCCGGAAACGCTTCGTGAGCCGGGTCATGGCGAAGCCGCTGATCAACATCAGCGCCACGGAAATAATGATAATCGAGACCAAAGAAGTAATCTGTAATCGATCGTATATTGTCATCGGCAAGAATCCGCCCCCTCTCTTGCAAGATAGATAAATTTATGATACACTGTTTTTGAAAGAAAATCCAATTATGATATTTTTATCTGCGATAAAATTTTTTTATGGAGGTTAAATATGCTGGGAGCGAAGGTAGAGACCCTGCTGGCAGCGGTCAAATATCAGAATTTCACCCGTGCGGCCGAGGCGCTGGCTATGACGCAGCCCGCCGTCAGCCACCACATCAAGCAGCTGGAGAAGGAGGTCGGCGCGCCGCTCTTTGTGCGCAGCAAGTCGGGACTGCGTTTGACGCCTCAGGGAGAGATCGTGGTCAAGTACGCCAGACGTCTGACGGCCCTGAACGCAAAAATGCACTGGGAGCTGCAGAATACCGGAAAAAACCTCTCCGTCCTGCGCGTGGGGATCACCCATACCTCGGAGAGCAACCTGACGGCGGCCTCCCTGGCAAAGTGCAGCAGCCTTCACGCCGGGTTAAAGATTATACTTTTTACTGATACCATAAATAATCTTTATGATATGCTGGGAAATTACGAGATCGACCTGGCCATCATCGACGGCACTTCCGTCAATCCGCACTTTTCCTCCATGATGCTGGATACGGACTACCTGATGTGCGTCATGTCGAACGGCAACCCTCTGGCCCGCAGGGGAGTCGTCACTCTGGCCGAACTGAAAAAGCAGAAGATGATCCTGCGGACGCCCTCCTCCGCTACCCGCACCCTTTTTGAATCGACGCTGGAGAGCAACAACGAGTCCATCTCCAGCTTCGACGTGACCCTGGAGGTTGACAATATCGCCACGATAAAGGATTTAATCCGCAAAAATCTCGGCGTCTCCATCCTGCCCCGGAGCGCCTGTATGGACGAATTGAAAAAGGGAAAGCTTACCGCTCTCCCTATTGAAAACCTCAGTATGGTTCGTGAGACGAAGATCATTTATAATAAGGACTTTACCCACATGGATATCCTGAATGAGATCATCAAGATTTATGGGGCGACGGAGGCCTGATGCGGAATGCTTCGCCGTCCCTCAGGGCATACCGCCAGGGAAATCTCCTTCGCCGCGCCAAGACGCCCCCGAAAAAATTCACTCCCCTGTCCTTCTCCGGTGCATAAACACATAATAATTATCTTCCCGCTCCAGCCTGGCGGCCACCCGTTCCGCCAGCTCCGAGGCCTTCCGGCTGCCGTCCTCCCGCAGCTCATGCTCCAGTCCCTCGATGATCCTGGGCAGATAGCGGGTCGAGTCTCCCCGCCGGATCAGCTCCCGGACAACGTCCAACAGCAGTCCGTAAGAAATTTTCTCCGGCACAATATCCGTAATCAGGGCCGGATACTCCGCCCGCAGATTGTCCGTCATCTGCTTCAGGATATCCGCGTTCAGGATCTCGTCATACCGGCTCCGGACGATCTCCCCCAGTTTCCCAATGATATAATCCGGGTTTTCCGGCAGCTCCTTAAGAGTCTCATGATACAGCACGTTGTCGTAGGCTACGATCATAAACTCCTTCGGATTCAGCAGCATTTGATCCATAATCCGCAAAACCGGCATCAGGATTCCTTCCGCCGCCAGCTCCCGCCGCTTTCCCCCTACCTTTTCGACAAAGCCGCCGTCCCGAAACAGGGGAACCAGCTCCAGACCGATCAGCAGTTGCAGGGGATTCAGGCTCCCCCGCAGGAATTTTAAAATCTCGCCCTGCGCCTTCTGGTCGCCGTCCTCCGTAATCCCTCCTCCGGCGATTCCCAGCAGGTAATCCGCGCCGGTTCCAAGCTGCCCGCAGATTTCCGCCAGCATCCCCAGGTCGGGGAAGCTGCTCCCCCTCTCCCACTTGCTGAGAGCCTGGGGCGTTACGCCAAGCCTGCCCGCCAGCTCCTCCTGCGTAAGGCCGTGGCGCCGCCTGCTCTCCGCCAGCCTTCCCCCGAATAAATCTCTTTCCACTTCCGTACCGCTCATTCCCTTACCGTCCTTTCCTGTCGCTCCTCCGCCGACAGCTTCCCGCTCCGACCGCCCTCAGGGGCGTCTTTCAGGAAGGGAATCCGGCGTTTCCGGCGACACATCTTGATTTCTATCTAAGATTATAACCGGAACGGACAGGAATTGTAAAACAACACTTTGTTTATGGACGCTCAACGGGAACTCTTCCGCTGCGATTTTCCGCCTGCATAAATACTGCTATACCCGTTCAAATAAATCCTTTCTTTTTCAGGTAACAATAGGAATCATCGGCGCTGTTGATCCTGTGCTCCACAACCTTATCGATATGTCGGTCTATACATTTTTCTACCGCTTTAAATATTGTATTGGTTGTAAATCCAACCGCCATTCCGGCAGCTATCCCGATCGGTTTAGCCGCCGGAGCTAATGGCGGAACCATCGCTACGGCCATTGTTACAGACACATCTACCGCTCCGGCAAGTGCGGCGGATGCCGCTGATTTCCCCGTGTCGTATACGACGCCCGTCACAGCCTCATCCGCATCCTGCCTCTTTTTCAACACGTCATTCCCGTTCTTAACAATGCTGAACGTCCCTCCGACGATTGCTCCGCCCTTCGCCGCATCGCCTGCATAATGACCAACCGCGCCGAGATGCTTAAACGGATTGGCTCCATTCGCTTGACAAGCAATCAATTCCGTTGTCTTTGAGGAAATTCCGCTATTTTGAACTCGCGTCTCCGTTTTGGCCTTCCCTCTTTCCAACGAGCGGTTGACAGCTTCAGCTGTCTCCGTTGTACCTACAACATTTGTCCTGGAGTACTGGCCTTCTTTAATTCTTTTAACCGTATCCTGCACTCCGGAACCGCTTGGCGTATCCTTGCACTGAAATCTTTTTACTATGCATCCGTTCTGTTTTACTACAATGTCGTCTCGAACAGCAATCGGAGACTTCGTCAAATATGCCCTTCTTCCTGCTGCAATATTTCTCACGTCCGCATTAAAACGGTCTTTATAGCATATCTCCAAGACATGACCCTTCAGATTTTTACAATGCCCGGCTCTCTGAAGTGCCCTCTGCGCCACTGACCATTGATATGTACCGTTTGTCATTCCTACTCCGCATACTGCCTTGTTTGCGCTACTCATAATTACCTCCCTACCTCGCCAATTTTTTTAATTTTTCTATTCTTCTCCTCGTCCCGATTGAGATACCTTTATTTCCCAAAATTCTTCCTTCCCTGCGCCTTCCTATTAAATTTTGGTAAGATCTCAACAGTTCCCGGCATTCCCTGCGGTACAAACGCTTCTTAACAGGATGAAAACCGGAAGGCTTACCTGAAAGAAGCTTCTTTGCCCTCTTATTAAGAATTTTCGTCGGAAATAATTCAGCTGCTGTCTTGTCAAAAATATTCATTATGCTACCTCCCTTTTCATGTAAACCAACTTATTATCAGCTTCTTCATCTTCCATCTGGAAATTGCGTTCCGAAGCCACAACGTTCATTGCCTTCTGATATTCAGCAATATTTTTCTCATACAGGTAATTCTTATATTGTGTCAGTTCATTCTCCAAACCAGCGGCAGCAATACCCAAAACCCGGATATCATCCAGCATTCCCACGAAAGGAATCGCATCCGGAATCATGTCAACAGGAAGAACTAAATACGTCAGTGCAATCAGAATGGCGCTTTTAGTTGCCATTGAAATATGGTATTCCTTTTTACAGGAGTCAGCCAACATGCCGCAGAAGAGATTAATCTCAACCGCAATCTTTCCCAATACAGGGATCCGTGCTATCTTGTCTACAAGCTTACAGCAATTACGCGTAAAATCATTTAGCCCGGCCTCATCCATAGTGGTCTGCACAACTTCTTCCTCAACCATCCTGTTACACAAAATCCAGATTTCCTCGTCCGATTTGCCTCTGAGAATGTCTTCATAATTTGTTTTCATAGCTTTTACGCTCCTTTCTTTTTTGGTACTTTGAAGTATGCAATGCAGCCTCCGCTGTACCGAAATGTAAATTTGAGTTACCTGTTTCCTGGTTACAGGCATATTATAACAGCTCCCATCTTGCCAGTTGTAAAAATGCTTTTCATCCCGTCAGAGCCGCAAAAAAAACAGGTGAACAACACTCTGCTGTCCAACCTGTTTTTAAAAAAGAATACGATTGACACTGATTCATACAACCGCTTATTACTCGGAGTATTTTCGCATCTCATCCTCCATGCCCTGTTTGAAGCTTTGCATACAAGCTTCTTTGATTTGGCCAAGCGCCATTAAAAAATATTGCTTTGACAGCCTTAAATTTTTCCGGCGCAAACTAATGGAAGCAAACCTGCGATATGCAGTTATACGCGCACCGTCATTTTTCTCCAGATATTCCAGTGACTGGCGGAGCATTTCCTCTGCTTCCTCCAGCTTCCCTCTGTTTTTGTATAATAGACCCATGTTGCACAATAGACCCACCAGTTCCCCCAGATCCCTTTCATCTTCCTCTATTTGCAGGCACAGATTCAGAGATTTTATTCCATATTCCTCAGCCAGTCCCCGGCTTTTCTTATCCAATAAGTAAAACCGACTGGCCAAGAAATAAATACCTATCAACAGAAAAATTTTTCCATCCCTATAATTCTGTTCCGCATAATCTATCAAAAGTTTTAATCCTTGCTCTGCCTCTCTAAATACCCCTTTATCCAACTTAACAAAAGGAATGCTATAATATCGAATCACCAGCCGCAATAATCTAACCAGCCGCAATAAACTAAACATGAAACCCGCATCCTCATCGCAGTCCCCCAAACACCCCAAAGCCTTCTCATAATATTTGCGCGCCTTGCGGAAATTGTATATCCCCTGATAGTAGCTGCCCATATTCGTATATAAATCACATAATGTTTCCTGGTCACGGCAATAATCGATCGCCTGTCTGTAATAATGACTTGCCTTGAGTGGATTCACTCTGCCCAGCCCTATCAGGCTTTCTACAAGAGTCTCATCATTTTTTACCTTTTCGCATATGGCACAAGCCTTTTTAAAATATATTTCGGCTTCTTTGGGATCCGTCATACTGAGCAGATTACCAAGTTCACAATAAATCTCAGATACACCGGTACTCTCTTCACCGGACTCCTGTCGATAAATAGTAAGCGCTTTTTCCAATGCTTTTTTATAAGTGCCGGATTTTCCCGCCGCTTGCAGCACGTAAGATACTTCCTTCAAATAATTTGCAGCATCGATCGATTTGTAGTCTCCATCTGTTAATTCTTTTACAATATCAGATAAATTTCTGAATACCTCGTTCTCATACTCTTTATCATAGTCATCACCGTTATATTCCTTAAGGCTGTTCCCAAGAAGCGGCTCCATCCACGCTGTATCGGATCCCGCCGCGCTTCTCACCACCGCCGCGACAACAGGATGTACTGCAATGCGGTCTGTTTCGGCGTCAAGCTTTATCCACCCCTTTTCCACCAATTCATTCACGTCATCACAGGTTTCCAGGCCGCACCATTTTGCAAAACGCTTCGTATGAATTCCCGAGGAAAGCAGAATCGAAAGGTTTTTAAGTATATACAACTCCCGATCCGTTACATTGGACATATCAAATATGCTTTTAATAAGTTCATATACACTGTTTTTCCGTATTACATTATCTTTATTTAATGCGATTCTTTCCTTCCCGATGCCCGAAAATCCGTGACTGCGTAGTTTAGCCAGCATTATATCCGGACGGATTCTGCCTGCCTTCATTAATTTTGCCAGAAGCTCCACCGTCAGCGTGTGCCTGCCTGCCCATTCAATTATTTTATCAATATCCTCCCATTCCTTCTCACTGACGGATGTACCGTAATAAGAACAAAAGATTTTATGAATATCGGAAATATCCGAAAGACCGTCCAGCTTCATGGCATTTAAACCGTAGACAGAACCGTCCGCCTGGGATGTAATAACAACCTTACACCCCACAGACAGTAACTCGGCAAGTCCGGCATCCTCAAAATCCGTTAAATTGTCAAGAATAATCAAGGTATCCTTATTCCCCGCATCCACGAGGGATTTAAACTTTCTCATCTTTCTCTTGTAATATGCGGGGAATTCCTCTTTATCCAGTCTGTGAAAATGATATATGTGAAAAATTTCATCGTCGACAAAAACGCATCTGATATCATCCACATAGGGAGCAAAAATAACACTCTCATACTCCTGCTTATATTTCACTGCGTATTGTTTCATCAATTCGCTCTTCCCGATACCGTCGATTCCATATAGACATAATGCCGGGGTTGAATGTAGTCTTTCATGGATTTCTTCCAGCTCCGTCTCGCGGCCGACAAAACAACTATTCGGGTTTGGTATATAGCTTAAGATATATTTTCTTCGAGGATCCGCCAGTTTTAACAGCTCTTCTATAAATTCCTTCAATTCCTCAGAGGAGGAAAACCGTCTTTTGATATTGACCGCCAGGGTCTTATGGAAAAACTCGGTCAGCTTTTCAAATATGGCAGGATTCAGATTTTCAACAATACGCTGATCCGCCTCATCAAAATTCCACTCGCAAGAATGTTCCCTGTCCGAAGAAGTGATATCTCTGTGAAATAAATAATCAAATACGATGGCCCCGACGGCATAAAAATCCGTTGCGGGGCACAGCGATTTCCTCTCTCCGTGTTTTTGTTCCGGAGCAGCCCACTTAGGGGAGTACGATACTATATCTCCTCCCTCCTCCAGCTCTGTCCTTTTAACAATACTGTCAAAATCAAACAGCATGATATGTTCGTCCGTCTCCGGTATCCGAAACAGATTGGCGGGCTTAATGTCTAAGTGCAATATTCCCTTTTCATGGTATATTCCCAATACCTTTGTGAGCGACAATACTATCTTCAGCAGCTCCTCCAACGATTCCGCGGGCCTTTTGTCAAAGCTTTCCCCCGTCATATCTGTTGTAACAATATACTCCGTTCCATAACCGTAACAATACGCCTCGGCGGGTACGATAGAATTAGTCAGGCGGGCGTCCCGCCTTAATTCCTGCTGTAAATCATAGCTTCTGCGGAATCGCGTTAAACCCTTGTTAAATTCTTCCACATTCTCCTCCGGAACCACGTCAAGCTTTTCATTTCTGACGCATACGGGCAGTACCGGGAAGTATTCCTTTATCCTTAGCTTCCGTTTATCTTCTTTTACAGCGTCATAAACAATACAGCTGGCGCCGTTACCGCATACGCCTGCAATCGTACAGGTTATTTTTTCCTCTCTGCCGCTGTCCGTCAAAATAACGGTTTGACCGGTCTTAAATGGTGTCTGCATAAACTACCCCCTCATTATTACTGGCATTTTTAAAAAACCGCTCTTATACCGACAATAATAACATAGATAGACTCCGCATCTGTAAAAATGCTTTTTCTTCTAAGCTTCATCCTCCGAAGAAAGCATATCGTCTATAATATCCCTTAATTCATCCAACGGCTGGTATAAATCCACATCACAATTCTCGTCATGGCTGCATGCCGCGCAATGCAGGAAAATCCAGTCATATGGATTTCTGGGATATAACAATGCGTATCCGCACTCATCCAGCATATCATCCGTTTCATACCAAAAGTCTTCAAAATCCTCATCCTTATTAGCCATAATGTTTTCAACCTTCTTAAAAAAACAGTAAAATTTTAATAAAATTAATGCCTTTCTAATTGCATCATAGGTGGACTTTTTATCTCCATTTTGTATATTAGACATGGTCTGCTTATTCGGGAAATTATTTTGAACCGCTTTTACAAAACCAGCCCCCTTATTTAAAGTGATTTTACGCCCAGCCTCATCTGTTTGCTCTCTAGCTTTATAGATATCGCTTAATACCGCACCAGTGGAAGTCTCTTTTAGCAACTTCTTCGCTTCATTTAACAGCTCTTCATACTTTTTCATAGCTGTTCTATTACCAATAAGAATACCTTCATTGCCCTCCGCATAAAAATTACCGCTGTTTATTTCCACAAAAGCTAAAAAGTCATGCTCACTTTTTATTCTTAAGATCATATCATTTAGAGTTACCGTACGCGTAATAATCTTATCGCTCTTCAGCTCCTCCTCTTTCTTTGCTTTTAAGATATCTTTCGCACGCCCGTTCAGTTCTTCCGCTTTTTCATAAGGCAAACGATGATTCATACAGAACAGGTAGACCGCCTCGCTGACATTTCTGCCGTCATACGGACGGTTTAAATACACTTTTGAGAAAAACTCCGCTGTTTCTTCAACAGTAAAGTCAAGAGCGAAGCATAATTTGAACATAATATCACGGCTTGTTTCATTGCCCTGCGGATTTGACCTGCCCGACAGCCAATTTCGGATAGTCGCCATGGGCAGCTTTATTCCTCTTTCCTTACCGCACTTATCAATAAACCTGCTCAGCTCATCCTCCGGAATGCTTCCGTATTTACGGTTTATAAAATTCTTAAGACCTTCAGGAAATGTTATATAATTTTCCGGCGTCCGTATATACGCATTTCTGTCCTCAACATTTCTGTCGTCAAAATCAAAAAAGGCATCTATTGACATCGTTGTTAATTCACCCCATTTATTTTCTGTTTCGTATCCCATATATGCTCCCTCCCCTGATTCTTTCAACCATTATACACTTTTTAAAACCACATTTACAACCTGTTATTTCGTGTTACACATCCTGTTTTTATGTCCTCATGCGCCATAACCTTTACAGCTACGCGCACCGCTCTGATTTGACTGTAACGCCTGACATTCTTCCGCTTCCTTTGGATTATGCTCCTGACCGCAGGCTGCCTGCAAACAAGCGATCTTTGATCAACCTCCGGTAACGGAAAAGGAGCTGGAAAAGGCTGTTTATAAACAATGTTGACAAAAAAACAATAGAATTCACGCTTCGCGAGAATTCTATTGTCATGACGCATCCACTGTTTTCCTTTACTCTTTCCCCCTGTCCCGCAGTCTCCCCGCCAGCAGGTTAAACAGGACGCCGCAGGCCGCGTAACAGATAATATAAAGCTTGCCGACGCCGCTGGTATAAATGACCAGCAGTTGGCCGATATAGGGGAGATGATATACCACCCGCCCCACCAGACTTGCGTAGGGAACCGTATTGATATCCTCCTGCTCGTTGGCGTCGCCCTTGGTGACGAACTCCCCCTCCACCAGGCGGTTCTGCACCACGCGATGCGTCACCGCGGAGCTGCCGCTGTAATAAGCGATGATCTCTCCCGCCTGAACCTCCGTCGGCTGCGCGGGCTCCACAAAGACCAGACTCCCCGTCGGTATGGCAGGCTCCATGCTTCCGCTGACAATATTGTAAATCTGATATCCCATGAGGCGGGGAATCGTAATCGGAAGAAACGCCGCAATTACAGATAACAGAATCAGCGTCCCCAGTATGTTACAGATCGCCGGAACTATTTTCCCCCGTTTCATAGGCTTTCACCGGATTCTCTTCGAGATCTCTCTTCCTCATCGTCCTCCTTTTTCCTCCGGAACAGGAGCAGCCAGAATCCGCCGACCAGCAGGAGTACGCAAACCGAGATTACCGCGATCTTCCAAGGCAGCGGCAGGTTCACCAGAAAAGCATTGCCGTTAAAAATACCGATCGCCCCGTCCTGATCGCCGTCAAGATTCGCCAAGGGCGTCTGCGTGTCATCCAGGTCGACGATCTCCTGGGGAGCCTGGGGAGTCAGCTCGTCTTCGATGTTCAGCTCTCCGCCTCCTTCGCCGCCGCCCTCCGGGGCGGCCGGTTCTCCGCCCGTCTCTTCCCCGGGCGGCACTACCGTCACAGGCCCTTCCGCCGGGCTTTCCTCCCCGCCGGAGGGCGCGGCCGGGCCCGGGATCGTAATTACAATATCCGCCGGAGGCGTTACCCGGCTATAGATAAAGGTAAATACATTCTCCGCCGCATTGGCTGAAAGAGTCTTTGTCAGGTTATAGGCCTGCGGCTGGTATCCGTCGAAATAGCGGTAGGTGATCACCGGCTTATCCCCGATCGTTCCGTAATAGCTTTCGCTCTCCCGCAGGGTATTCCCCGCCGTATCTACGTAAGCGATCGTATATTCCACAGCGTCCTTCATCAGTCCGTAGGCGACTACAAAGTCCTGATCCCGCTCGATGGCCTCCGAGCCGACTCGCTCGCTGTTATCCTTCCCGCTCTCCCGAAAGCCGATAATATTATACTTTTCCGCCGTGCGGAAGCGAATCGTCGAAATCTGATTCGAATCGTCGGTTTCTCCCTGCCGGACAGTCAGCACAAAGTAATGATATCCGTCCTCGTCCGCTGTCTCATCCTTAGCGAGCGCATAGCTGAGCGTAATACGCTCCCGATACCGCAGCCCGCTCAATACGAAATATTTCCCGTCCTCCGCGATACTGCCGCTTCCGCCGGAGCATTCCGTCATAAATCCCTGCTGGCCCGTATAAATCCGGACGGTATAGGTATCCGCGCCGGAATCCCCCGCCGCCTCCGCGGTCAGCGTCGCGTCTCGAAACAAGAATGCCAGGAGCAGTACAGCGAGCAGCGTTTTTCCCTTTGCCTTCTTATTCTGTCTCTTGCCGTAGAAGGCCAGCAGCAGGAACAATACTCCGCTGACCGCCATAGCGATCAAAAAGGGCAAAAGCTCCGTCTCATCCCCGGTGCGAACCAGGCTGGTTCGGATCGGGTTGCTCGGGGTCGGAGTGCCTGGCGGCCCCTCCTGGACCACGGTAGAAGCCTCCGGCCGAACCTCTACGGCAAACCGCATCCGCAGATCCGCCAGGGTATCCTGGTAAGCGTTATCCTGTGTCTCGCCGTCCAGCGCTACCCGCAGGGTAATCGTCCCGCCCTGGCCGGGGTTCAGCGTATCCAGATAGATATAATCCTCCCGCAAAGCCTCCGTAGCGTCCTTCAGGCCTTCCGAATCGTCTCCGCCTACTGTATCGCTGTCAAAGAGCACCACCGACCGGTTCGCGCCCTCGTATGCCAGGTAATAGGCGTAAGCGCCGCCGCCCGTCGCCGCGTTCTTGCTGGTATCCTCCAGCGATCTTACTACCTCGTTGGTCATATACCAGTCCGTCGCCTTCGCGTTCTGATTTCCCAGCTTCAGGGTAAAGGTAATCGTATCTCCCGGCTGCATCCCGGAGATTGCCTCGTCGATGCTCTGCTGCCCGAAATTACTGTCCATCCTGCTGTCCGCCGTAAAGTTGACCTCCCAGCCGGACTGGCCGTATAATTGATCCGCTTTTGTCTCCAGACCCGTAATAAGAAACAGGCTTAAGGCCAGAAGCAGTCCCATGCACTTTTTGTTCATCTCGATACCTCCCGGCGCGCATATGAATCGAATTTTGCCCCTTTGATAATAAACCGACAAAGTTGTCATAAAAGCGAATCGTGCCGCCCTACTTCACCGAAATTAACGACCCGTTCTCATCCAGCTCTACTTCCCGTCCCCAGGCGCTCCAGATCGCGTCCTGAGGGCTGTGGGTCTGCACCGCGTCTACCTGCGCTTTAATGCGAAACTCGATCCCGTCATAAACGTAGGTCGTCGTGATCGTCGTATAAGCCCCTGTTTTCTCCGTCGTCTGATAAACCGCATCCGCTGCGGAGGAGTCGATCCGCAGATAATCCGTCAGATCCGCCGTCACCGTCTCCTCGGGAGCAACGCCCTCCCCGGGAGCCTTCAGGATATCCCGGTAATACAGGACGGTGCGCTCCCTTGTCGAAGACCCTTCGTCCACAATCCAGGGCTTTCCCTCTCCGCTGCCGCCGCAGTTTATAAGATGCAGGTCGATCAGCGCCGGGGATAATTCCGGCCGCTTTGTACGGATTACGTTCCCCTCGCTGTCCCGCAGGTAATTTCCCTCCGCGTCGCGCTCCGTTACCACCCAGTATTTATACAGGGTCACCCGGACATACTGGTCGATTACGCCGGTATTCTCGACATAAAGCCGCTCCGGATAACTCCGGCCGACCTGAAATTCCTCACCCGGCTCCAGCAGGTCTGTCAGCAGAGAATTATCCGCTTCGTCCCTAAGCTCATCCTCGTCCCAATACTCCGCCTTATCCGCGTCGTAATTCCGCCAGGATACCCTGCGCGGCTCATGATTTCCGGACTGTTCGCAAAGGCTTACGCCGATATTATACATCTGGACGCGGGAATTATAATACTGGGAGGTATAGGTGAGCGCCGCCCTCGCGCCGCCGATACTGCTGCCGAGGAGCAGAATCACCGCCAGCCCGAACATAACTACCGTCACCTTCGGGGACGCAAGGAGCTTCCTCAGGCCGGAAAATCCGCCTGTCGCCTTATTCTTCCCCGCCGACTTCTTTCTCTTATTCTCAGCCATTCGCGTCACCTCCCGCCTCCGGACTGCCGGTATCCGTCGTCACGTCCAGTGTCGCGGTCCAGTCCGCGTAAGGCTCGCCGTTCTCGTCATACCGGACGGGCGTGCTCTCGTAAACTACAATTACATTAAAGCTCTCGTCGTCCTCCCCCTGAGAAGGAATATCGATCACCACGTCCAACACCGCGGCGGAACCGCCTCCCGGTATGGCCTCTTTATAATAGTACCAGTCCCCTGCCGTCTCCTCCGCGGGAACGACCCTGTTCCAGGCTCCCGCCTCCTGCGTCCAGATACCGTCGGCGTCGCTCCGATACGTAAAGCCGTACCGGGTGCAGAAGGCCCTGGCCCGGACATATACCGGTTCGGAGCCCGCGGCGTTTGTAATGACAATGTGCTTCGTCCTGGAGTCAAAGGTCTCTGTGATCTCCGTTCTGTCCCCCAGATGAATCGGAAGCCCGCCCTCCGCTCCGGTATAGGTCGTAAAGTACGCCAGCGCGCTCTTTACCCCGACAGTCAGGATAAGGGCCGCCGCCAGGAGGGACAGACCGATATTTACGATATTTCTTTTCTTCATAGGCTTTCCCCCTTACTGCGGCCCAGCGCCGCCTTCCTCTCCTTCTGATGCGCTTCCTCCGGACTGTTGGCTTTCGCTTTCCGGCGTACCGTTCTCCAGCTGCTGGCTCCCGCTTTCCAGCGTACCGTTCTCCGGCTGTTGGCTCTCGCTCTCCGGCTGCCTGCTCTCTCCGCCAAGCGTTCCGTCCGCGTGTACAGAAGTCCAGATCCAACGGTTCTCCTCCGCGCTGTAAACAAATTGATTTGTGATTCCATGGCCGTCTACGTTCCGCCCATGGTAATAATTGGTAAAGGTTACGCCGAAGCTCTGCTCCGCCTCTCCGATTACTACCGTCTGCTCATAGGCTCTCCGCTGCGCCTCCTCGTCGGTCACGCCCTCCGGATAGGGCTGATAGCCGGAGCCGCTGTAAACCTCCTTCACCGTTACCGCCGCTCCTACCGGAAGCCGGATTTCCTCTCCCGGCCGATATACATTCTGTGTGCCCGCTCCCCTAAAGTCGATTGCGACGACGTCGTTATATTCCTTTCGCTCTCCCCTGCCGCCGATCTTATCCTCCCATTCCGCATGAACCTCGAAGATAAAGGTTACCGGCTTGGGCGTGCCGCCGACCGCCTCGAAATCCGGCAGTATCTTCGTAATCTGCAGGCTTCCGTACCGGAGCTCTACATGCGGCTTCAGCACCGGCTCCATATGATAACGCCAGGGGCCCGGATTCGCCGTATTGCTGACCTGATTCCCCTCGGCGTCCGTATAGGGATCCTTCCCCGGAAGCGAAATCAGCTCCGGCTCAAAAGAGAATACACATTCCGGTGAATTTACCGTAGTGGAAATCCTTTCTATCCCATCGTTCCTGCTGACCGCGACATAATCCGCCACATTCCGATACCCGTCCTCCGGCAGCCCCTCTCCGGCTCCCCGGGCTATCATCAGGTAAAGCCCCGCGTCCAGCTCCGTAATCCTCTGCCCCACAGGCTCTCCAGCCCTGTCCGGCTCGGTAAGAGCCTTCCCGGAGACCTCCCCGGTATCGGGATCCACCGTAATTCCCAGGACGACCCGAGCCGCCTTCTGCGCCAGCTCCTGCCAATCCCCGTTCGTCATCCCGTCGGAAAGAGTCAGCTCCTCCCGATACTGCTCCGCCAGCTCATATTGATATCCGTCGTAAGTAAAACCGTTGGCCCTGTCAGGCACGGCGTCCCCCAATTTATAAAGATCGACTACTATGCCCGCCTTTTCCTGCTGCTCCGCCAGATAATCGCTTCCGCCCTCCGTAAAGGCTCCCGGCTTTACCGTCAGCGAGCACGGCGCTTCCAGATCCACCGGCTCCGCCGCCCCTCCGGGGAAGGACAGCGTCCACGCCATACCGAAAAACACTGTCAACAGCGCCAGTACCCGTATCCATTTTCGTTTCATAGACGATTCCCTCCTTACCTGATTCCTCCTATGTCCGCCAGCGGCCAGACGCGGAACAATATCCTGCCTACCAGAAATTCCTTGCTGACGCTTCCTATCGTGCTGCTCCTGCTGTCTATCGAAGTGTCCCGATGGTCGCCCATCACGAAGATCCGCTCCTCCGGCACCTGATAGGGCAGCGTTATATCACAAATCCCCAAAGATTTCTCCGTGACATACGGCTCCTCCAGAAGCTCGTTATTTACGTATACATTCCCGTCCTTATCGATATCCACCCAATCTCCCGCAACCGCGATCACGCGCTTTACCAGAATATTGTTATTATAGTAAAAGGCTACGACATCGCCGGTCTCATAATCCGACCCGCTCAGCGCTACCACAATATCCCCGTCCCAAAGGGTCTCCGACATAGAAATCCCCGTAATCTGCAGAACCGGCAGAAACATCACCGCTATCAGTACCGCTGCCGCCGCTACGATGAGCAGCGTATAGGTTGTGCTGCGCATTACCCTTCCGAAGCTATGCTTATGGTTCTCCTTCTGCAGCTCCGCCTCGATCTGCTCCAAGGTAGGAATTTCCAGTACTTTTTCCTTCTTTTTTCCCATACTGCATTCGTCCGTTCTATCTTAATATTCCGCCTGTTTCCCCTCTTCTCCCGAGAGACGCTTTCGGTCCCTTTGTCGCCCCCGCTGCCCCGGCCTCAGCTTACGACGGCGCTTCCCGGGTTCCTCCGTCGTCCCCGCTGCCCCGGCCTCGGCTTACGACGGCGCTTCCCAGGTTCCTCCGTCGCCCCTGCTGCCTCGGCCTCAGCTTACGACGGCGCTTCCCGGGTTCCTCCGTCGCCCCCGCTGCCCCGGCCTCAGCTTACGACGGCGCTTCCCGGATTCCTCCGTCGCCCTCACCGCCTCGATCGCGGATTTCTCTCAGGCTCCCAGCCTCTCTTCCGCCTCTTCGCCGTCCCAGTCATCCGGGAAATCATAATTATCCAAATCGATCAGATCAAAGTCGCCCCCGTAGTCCTTGAGCTCGTAGTCCTTAAGCTCGATCTCCTCCAAGTCTGCTCCGTCCGGCTCGGATCCTGCCAGCCCAGCGCCGCCTGCGTTTATCTCGCTCTCACTAATCCTACCCTGTTCTGTCTCGGTCTCCCCGAATCCGCCCAGCTCAGTTCCAATTCCTTCAGCGCTGCCCGACTCCATCTCGGACTCATCCGCTTCCATCCCGGCCTCCCCGGATCCGCCCAGCTCGGTTTCAATTCCTTCTGCGCTGCCCGGCTCTATCTCGGACGCATCCGCTTCCATCCCGGCCTCCCCGGATCCGCCCAGCTCGGTTCCAATTCCTTCAGCATTGTCCGTCTCGCCCGAAACTCCGGAAGAATTCAGGAACCAGGCCGCCGGCGGGAACTGAATATGATCCGCCTCTATCTCCTCTTCCAGAGTCGGCAGATCCTCCTCCGCTTCCACAGGCAAGGCTTCTCCCGATATCAGACGATCATGATATCCTTTTACATTTTCCAGATACTGATCCGCCGCCTCCTGCGCGACGTCAAAAATCTTATTCAGCCGAAGCGCCGCCTCCGCGATCGAGCCCGCCTCCTGAAGCCGAATCCTGCGGGAGTTTTTCTCCTCCTGAAGAGCGTCCCGCAGATCGTGTATTTTTATATCCTTTTCATCCAGACGAACCCTGAGACGCTCGTAATTCTCTCCCAGCTCCGCCAGCTGATTTTCCCTGTCCGCCAGCTGCTGCCTCAAATCCTCCGTCTCCCGGGCCTGCGCAAGCAATAATTGAAGGAGCTCGCGCCTGCTGAGCTTATGCATTTGCTTATCTGTCATAGTCGTCCGCTTCCCTTCCTGTCTCTGTTTCCCGCTTTACCGTCTCCGATACTTGATCATCAGCCAGATCAGCATGACCAGCAGGATCGGAATCGCTATGGCTGGCGCTACTAGCTTCGGATCCAGCAAGTTCGCGTCCGGCGTCACTCGAACCGTTACTGCCTCCTTCAGATTATCGATCCGCGTCCCCCTCACCAAAAGCCTGTGAGTATTGATCCCATAGGGAGTACAGGTCACCAGGCTGCAGTAATCCTCTCCCCGGCTGAGCGTCAACTCATCGACCTCCCGGGGCAGGACAATCCTGATCTGATCCACCTGATAGGTCAACGTTTCGCCCAATACCTGCAGCGTAAAAATATCCCCTTCTCCCAGCTTATCGAGATCCGAAAAAAGCCTGGCGGAAGGAAGGCCCCTATGACCCGAGAGAACGCAATGCGTGCCCTCCCCTCCTACCGGAAGAGAGGAAGATTCAATATGCCCTACCGCTACCTGCAAGACCGCGTCGCTGACACCGTGATAGATCGGCAGCGACACATTGATCGAGGGTATCTTAATATAACCCATGATCCCGTCGCCGGAGATATTGAGCTGAGATTCATACTCTTCCCGCTCCTCATCGTTGAGATAAAACCGGCCGCCTCTGTGCCAAAGGTTTTCATTATAAGCCACCGCCTGATTCCAAAGCTCTTCATACGCCTCATCATCCAACGCCGCCACCGCCTCGTCATAACCGGCTATGGCTCTGGACTGATGAAGCGAATTCCAGTAATCGCTGACGGTAGGATACAGCAGCAAGGACAGACCTGCAACCAAAATCACTGTTAAGATAATAGTAGGCAAATGTTTCTTCATCCAGGTCTCTCCTTGGTGCCGTATGCGGAAGGAGCTCGCGCCCCTCCCGCTTACGACAGAAATTCACGATATTACTTTCAGAAAAAGCTTACTGTTCCTTGCTCATACGCTTTCTCGCCACCAGCAGAACAACCGCCACGAATACCAGAGCTCCGCCTACTACGTAGAAGATTGTTGTACCAATACCACCAGTCGAAGGAAGAAGCGCGCCGCCTACGTTGATGATGTTGGCGGAGAAGATGCCTCCGTTATTGGCGATCGTCTGGTTGCCGTTTTCATCTTTCGTCCAGCCGGTGATTTCCCATTCACAAACCTCGTTACCGGTTGATACTTCACTATTTGTTAAAGCTCCCGGCGACTTAAACGTAATATTGAAAGTGATCGGCTCGATTGTGTTAAAGCCCTCGGGAGTAACCGTCTCGGTCAAGGTATACTCGCCTTCGCCCAGACCCTTGAAGGAAATCTTACCGTCCTCGCCTGTGGTCAGCTTGATGGAAACATCCGAAGGAACGCGAGTGATGTCAGTTGCCGTTTTCTCAATGTAGGTTACATTTGCATCTGCGTACAGGCTTGCAGAGCCTTCCTGCAGCTTGTAAACTGTCTTACCGTTATATTCTGTCACATCGGCGGGAACATAGTAGGTATTGTCCGTTTCATTCTTCAGATAGCCCTTTGTCGTATCTTCGGTTCCATCGCCAACTGCTACATAGGTATCTTCTGTAGTCGGCACCGTCGTCGTATAGGTTCCGTCCAGCAGCTTATAATACGTACCATTCTCATCCTCTGCATAGTACGTTACCTGATTCTGCACAATCTGATAGGAAGTACCAGTTAGAGTAAACTCAGCTCCTGCCAGCAGATTCTTCGTAAGATCAGTTAAATCCACTTCGTTTGCATACTTCGTGATATCGATCTCGGTCAGATAGGTCAAAGTCTTCTGCTCCGGCGTCTTTCCCAGAGGAGTGTTCTCCTCGTCTAAGGGCAGGCCGGGCTTACTATCGTCCTTAGTTCCGTCATACTCAACGTTCGGATTCTGGGAATACTCCAAGGACCATGCATTCTCATTTCCCGCGACGCCAATGATCGCATCCTCGTTTACCGTAGCGGAATAAGTCACGACAATATTAGCTCCAATATCGTAATTCATGATATCTACAAAGGCAAGCTTAAAGGAATGATCTCCGTTGGGATAAACAAAGTAATCGCCTACAACCTCGCCCTCATCATCCGTAACCGGATTACCATCCGCACCAAAGCTTCCCTCTTCCAATGTGGCGTCGCCAACTTTAACGGTAACATGAGCCGCGCCGTCAAAGGTCAGTCCAGCCGTCATGGTATCACTCATTACAAAGTAATAATAATCATATCCCGTGTAATTCGGCACCTTACTCGTAATCTGATAGGTCACATGATCGCCGATGCCCGCATAGTTCGAGTCCGCCGCACCAACGTAATTCTCATGGTGATCCGGATTGTTATAAGCGTCCAGTCCGGTATAAAATACCTTTTTATCTCCCGAAGGAACCTCGGACTTTACTACCATGGTGGAGTTGCCTACAACCTCAAGAAGGTTTCTTGTGTAAGCGGCCTCCTCCTCATTATCCAGGCTGTTGTTCGCATCCTTTACCAGATAATAGCCCACGCCGGTAACAGTAATCACAGCATCCGCCGGAGCTGTTGCAGTACCGTCTACATGTGCTCCTGTCGCAAATTCGGAAACAATCGAAGCAAACGTATCAAGCTTACCAGAATCTCCTACAGAAGTGCTGCTATAGCTGTCAGACAACACCTTCGCCACGCTTGCAGCTGTTGTGCAATCCTTAAAATCTGCGCCTATTTCTTCGTCGGCCTGCAATGCCGCCAATAAGCCGTCCGAATCTACGACACCGGTGCCCCAATCGATATCGGACAGAATATACTGTACGTCACTGTGTTCAGCCCCCTCTTTTCCGTAATCCGGATTCGGCGCCAACACACCCGAAAAAATCTGATAGGCTTCGTAAGTATGCTCCGCCTTATCGTCCTTGTTCTGCTTGACGGTGATCGTATAGGAATCGTCTGCCAACGCAGTCAATCCCATTCCCAGAACCATCATCATCGCCAGCATGATGCTGAAAAATCTTCTCATACGCTTCATAATCTTTCTCTCCCTTCTTACTTTATTTTGCTTTTGAAGCTATGAATTTAGAACATTTGCAAAAGTACTCCTTTTCAGATCAAGGAGGAAATCAGGCCCCCCTTTCTCTGAATTTTTTTCTATACATAAGGCCCGCGCCAGCCAGAACGCTGAGCGCCCCTGCCAATGTATACAATACTGTAGTACCGGAACCGCCGGTTTCAGGAAGTGTGAATTCGTATACGTTGTTGTATTCGATCTCAACCGTGCTGTCCTTGCCGATTACTCCGATGACCTTCCCGGTGGTTCCTGTGTTAATTCCCCCTGTGATTTCTGGAGTGTAAGGATTGTAAGGAGCTTCCGTCCATGTAAGCTCTTCCCCCTGTCCTTTATTCGAATCCACTGTCACCGGCCCGATCTCTTCAATCGCAAAGCTCGAGCCTACCGGGAGGAAGCTGATCTCAATATATTCGCCCGCTCTTAATGTAAATTTGCAGTCGTTCCAGATCAGGATATCTCTCGCAATTGGAGTACCGTTAGCATCGTATTTCGTGTAGGAATAATCGTTTTTCAACACGTTACTTTCATTCTCCTGCCATTCAACGATTTCATCCCTGCTTGAACCGGAGGTTGGTTCATAAAAATTGATATTAAATCCAAACTCCTCATCCGTATTTTGGCTTCCCGTTATCTGCTTCTTTATCACTAATTTCCCTGTATCCTGTTCGGTCGTCGCGAAGGATACGGAGGGAAGGGTAAACTGCATCCAACAGGTGGAACCGGAAGCGCCACGCTCTGTATAGAAGAAGGTCAGCTTATAATGGCCAGATGTGCCCTTCTGGATATAATCCCAGAGATCTACATACTCACCTACCGCGCTGTGTACGCCGCCAATGTCGCAGATCAGCTGTCCGTCTCCACTCTCCCCCTCGCTCAGGAAGACCCACATATCATCGTCTCCGTAGAAGAGGTATTCCAAAGGACCTATATAATCCTCTACCAGATCAAATTCTACGGTGTAGTACATACCGAAATAATGGTTGTGGTTAAGGCCGTCGTCTGACAGCGCCATTGATTTACAGTCATCATCCTTACTCGGCTTACCTTTCACCAAAGAATTCATTATTTTTTTTGTGCTCTCCGCGCTTCCAAAGAGCGGATCATGCAGATCGGTTCCTGCTTTAGAAACCGTGTCCACCGGATAAAAGTCATTTGCTGCAAAGTAATAAGTTTTATTCCAGTTGTTCTGTTGTCTCGTAAATTGATCTATTCCGTATACGCCGCTTGTAACGACTTTCTCCTCCTCTACTTCCGCGCCGGTCAGGGTATAAGTATCGCCCTCCTGACGGAATATCAGATTTCCCTCATAGATTTCCTTTCCATTCGCCGCTCCTTCATTAAACAAATTAGGAGCTACAACCCCGCTTTTATACTGAACTTTGCCATCTTTAAGCCCGGTTACCAATCCAAAGGTAGGACTACCGTATGCGGAATTCTTTGCATTTGCCTTATTTCCTTCGGTGTCACCTAAGCCCGATTTCAAAGTACCCTCGCTGTTACCGAACCCAAAAGTCTGGCCCTTCATACTGTTTATTCCCTGCTTCGCCGTATATAAGTACCACGTTTCGCCGCTCTCATGCGTTTTCTCATCGTCATCGCGTTGTATCGGCTTTCCGTTCACGTCATAAATGTTCCCATCCGATACATCGTAATCATAAAATTCAACCTTGCCGCTTACATTCTGGCTCGCCCGATCATGTACCAGCCGAATTGTCGCGCCGTTCGTAATCAGAATGAAATCATCTTTATTCGCTTCCCAGGTGGCTTGCTTATTAGTAAAATGCCATTCTTTCTCGTCTTCACAGCTATAATGCTCCCATTCGCTGCTACTCTCCCTCTGTACCTGTATCTCCTTCAAAATATAATTTTTGTTCTTTGCGATCTTGTCAAAGTAAACCAATCCCGGCGCTAATACATACTCATACGAGCTCGACGAATAAATTTCTTTCATCGCTGGCATCATTACGACAGTACCCTCTGTGGTTATATAAATACTTTTCTTCGCCATAGATCCGCCGTTTGTCGGCAGCTTCTTTCCCGACGTATCAATTACCGTTATTTTTCCCGCAGTGAGATGGTTCGCTTTGATATAGTCATCATCCGCAAACTCCTCAATATTCGCATAAAACTCCACCGTAAACCGGGGATTCGCCGCGCTGGCCGCGTAAACCACTGCCGTATTATCCTCCCCGTGGGGAGCGATATCATAGCGCATCGCCTGCTCTTCCGCATCCCCGCCTACAACAAGGGAGCCGTTGACATCGCCGACCTCGAATCCTTCGCCGTCGCTCTCCAGATTCAGCGCCACCAGCGATACCTCGCTGTCTATCTCGTCCGCGCTGGGGCCGTCCTCTGTCTCTTCCGCGATCGCCATAATGCTCGCTTCCATGTTTTCAGCGTACTCGATCAACTCCTGCGTAGGTCTTACCTCGACGCTGACCTTGCAGTCTGTCAGGTCAAGCTTTGCGCCCTGATAGTACAGTCCGTAGGAAAGCACCTGCATCGACAGAAGATCTCCCGTGATATCCGCGTCGTCCGTATAGGTAAGCGCCGCCTGGTAGGCCTCCGTCTCCTCGCCCAGAGCCTCGACAACCGCCTCGATTGCTTCTCCGGACTGTTCCGCTCTCTCGACTGCCTCTCCGGCCGAACTCGCTTCTCCAGTCTGCGTTCCTTCCGCCGAACCGGTTCCCGCCTCAGCCGGAAGCGCTACCTCCATTCCCTCGGGCAGAATCGCCTCGCCCTCTACATGGAAGGTCACGGTAAAGGCCTCGTCCGTATAAGAAAACTCCTCGTCTACCTCGATCGTTTTTACAGGCTTCTTCCAGCCCAGCGCGATCTCCGAAAAGCTGTTCATCCGGAAGGTTGTGCTGTTCTGCTCCGCGTTGCTTCCGTCCAGGCGCTCGGTTCCCTCGTCCCCGAAATGAACGACGGTGACGGGGCTTCCCTCTTCCATACCGTTTTCATCGAGGAGCTGTACCTTGATGGTGACAGGGCCTTCCGGCTCTACCTCAACGCCGTCGGCGGTAAAGCCGATCCGCATCAGGGCCTGCATGGCGTTCTTCTCGTCCTCTCCCTGCATCTCCTGATATTGGGTTCTGCGCTGCGCGTAGTATTCCTCGTTTCCTTCCTCGGGAATCAGCTCAGCGAAGAGCTGCGCATCCTCCGGAAGGTTGGTTTCTTTTTTATTGTAGACCGCCGTGACGATAAATCCGTCTCCCCGGCAGGTCTGGATGATCTGAATCTCGGCCGCGTCGATTATGCAGGCCTCCGTGTGCTCGTGTTCCTCGACCTGAAGCTTGCCGCAGATCAGGTTTCCGTTTTCGCCCCGGCAGGCGTCCTCGTGGCGATGCGCTTCCGCCTCCGTCAGGATGCAGCTCAGCACAGGCTCCGAATCCGGGCTTTCCTGAACGTAACATGCGTCGCCGTGGGTATGGGGCGCGCGCTCCGGCAGGGTGCAGAGCAGCTTCCCGTCGATTCCATAGCAGATACGGCTGTGGGTATGCAGGCAATAATCCGCCAGCCCGCACCGGATATTTCCGTCCTCGCCGTAGCAGCCCGCCTCATGAATATGGATCCCGGCGATGCAGCCGTAACCGGTCTCCTCGTAGCATTCCTCCGTGTGGATATGCTCCTCCTGCCCACAGACAAAATTGCCCTCCTCGTCCTTACAGTAAGCGCGATGCGCATGAGCGCGCAGGCCGCAGTAAGCGATTGCGCTGACCGTATCCTTCCAGTCCTCCTCCGGTTCTACGTGACAGGCCTCGCTGTGTACATGACAGAGAACCTCTGTCCGGCCGCAGATAAGAACACCGCGGACGCCGTAGCATTCCTCCGTATGGGTGTGGAGATCCTCCTCCGAAAACTCCGTCTCCGCCAGCGGGCAGATCAGCCTTTCGTTCTTGTCGTAGCAGGCCTCGTCGTGCACATGATACTGATAATCCGCGTAACCGCAGGAGAGTTTTCCTTCGAGATCGTAGCAGTCGTTGCTGTGGGTGTGAATCCATCCCGTACAGAAGAAGGTATTGTCAACGTAGCACTCATCCGTATGGATGTGCTCTTCCAGCCCGCAGATCAGATTCCCTTCCCCGTCGTAGCAGTCTTCCTGATGAATATGGACGCTGACGCCGCAGTGAGGCTCTTTATAGCAGTTGGCCTCATGCCGGTGCTCCATAATCTCACAGGTCAGATTCCCTTCCTCGTCATAGCAGCCCGCGCCGTGAACGTGTCCGGTAATGCCGCAGAAAACCTCCTCGTAGCAGAGATCCTCGTGCTCATGCTCCTCCGCGTTACAGATCAGAATCTTCTCGCAGCACTCCTCGGTGTGAACATGCTCAGTCTCCTCCGCCGGAGTTTCGCCGCCGTCCGCCGCTGCTTCGCCGCCGTTCGCCGCAGGTGCGCTCTCCGCCGCTGCCGATTCTTTCTTGCCGCAGATCAAAATCCTTACTATCTCATAACAGTCATCCGTATGACTGTGTGCTTCGCTCTCTTCCAGGCCGCAGGCAAACTCGCTTACGGTATAGCAGCTCTCGTCATGGGTATGGCCTTCGCTCTCCTCCTGTCCGCAGACGATCTCCTCTCTCCGGTTTACGGTATAGCAGTTGTTCCCATGGGCATGGCCCTCGCTCTCCTCCTGTCCGCAGGTAACTTCCTCTCTCTGACTTACCGTATAGCAGCTGTCCGTATGGGTATGCTCTTCGCCTTCTTCCCGGCCGCAGGTCAGCTCCTTCTCCTCGACGAGGGTTTTACATGCGTCCGTATGAGCATGGCCTTCGCTCTCCTCCAGACCGCAGGTCAACTCCTTCTCCTCGACGATTTTTACGCACTCGTCGGTATGGCTGTGTCCCTCGCCCTCCTCCAGGCCGCAGGTCAGCTCCCGGCTCCCCGCAGCCGCCTTGCATTCGTCAGTGTGTACATGGCCTTCGCCTTCCTCCCGACCGCAGACCAGCTGCTTTTCTTCCGCGTAGCAGGTCTCGTCATGATGATGGATCTCCGCCGACTGCGCTTCCGGGGCGGGCGCGGACGCTTTCCCACTCTCCGCAGAAACGCCCTCTTCCGCCGCAGATGCATTTCCGCTCTCCGCAGAAGCATTCCCTTCCGCCGCAGATGCATTTCCGCTCTCCGCAGAAGCGTTCCCTTCCGCCGCGGATAACTCCCCGCTCTCCGCAAGAGCGTCCTGTCCCGCCGAGAGAATCTCTCCTTCCCCGCAGACATAGACCAGGCGGTAACACTCCTCCGTGTGCTCATGCTCTTCCATGCCGCAGAAAGTATTCTTTGCCAGCGTCTGCGCCGGTTTTGATAAAATATAGGCTGTAGCCACAATTACAACAAGAGCCAGCGCAGTGACAGCCGCCCGCCAGCGCATATGCTTATTCTTTTCCTTCAGAAATTCGCTTGATCGCTTTATGATAGAAGAATCCATCCGAATACCTCCTTATCCGCAGCTACCCGGTTCGATTCCCTCCCGGGTTTCGCGATTTAACAACTCTTTTTGTCATTTTCTGATTTTAATATAAACATTCCCCGGTTAATAAAAGCGTTAATTTTTTCTCAAATTCCTTTCTCCAGGGAAATTATGTCTTAAAGCTCGATGTCCTCCACGGGCTGCCCCAGATCGATCACGGGTGTGGCATGAAATCTGATACATTCCCGCCAGGATTTATGCTCCTCTGAGAAGGCGCTGAGGATCCTTTTCCGAATCAGCATACATCCGTCGGCATGCGTGCCGAAAAGCAGCAGCGCAAACTGCGTAGGACTGTACATGCTGTATACGTCTCCGCTGCGCAGGGACTTTCCGATAGCCTCCCGGAGGACGGGCGTTCTCTTTTCGATAAGCCCCCGATCCTCCAGATGGTTTCCCTTCGCATCCGTAAGGGTACACACCATTATATACACGGACTCGCCGTGACGTTCCACAACGCGTCTCACCATCCGATAGCCGTCGATAAAGCTGGGGAAGCCGCAGAAGTAAGCTCCCTCCTTTTTGGGCTCTGTCTCCCGCAGGACACTGGTGATATCCGCCACAGTCTGGGAGCTGTTGTAGATCTTGCTGCCCATGTCCCGCAGCCGATCCAGCATCTTATCGGAGGGCGGCAGCCCCATCTCCTCAAAGCACATTTTCGTCGTGGCCTCATAGACGTCCATCGCCTCCTGGAAGCGGTTCATCGCTACCAGGCAGTCGATCTTAACCGCCTGCCAGTCCTCAAAGGGATAGATACTGATCGCCTCGTTGCAGATATTCAGCAGCGTCACATATCGCTTTCTCGCTTTCAGCTCCCTTTCCACTTCCTCCAGAGCCTGGAAGTACAGCTCCCGGAAGCGGGCGCCCTCAATCGTTACCCACTCCTCCCCGGGGAGGTTGGAAAGAAACTCTCCCTTGTAACAATTACAGGCCTGACAGTAAAGCTCCAGACGCGCCTCATCGTCCGTCTCAAGCCTGGCCCTCTGTATCAGGTCTTCAAAAGCCTCGGCGTCCAGCTGAACCGGCATAGGCGAATTCCAATAGTAAATTCCTTTTTTGTTTTCTATGTAATTCCATTCCGGCAGACCGGCTTCTATCAGCTTACGTCGGAGATAGTAGGTAACAACCTTTAAATTGTTGGCGGGATTCTCTACGTTGCATCTCCCGTACAGGGCGTTCAGAAGCTTTTCCCGGGTGATGCCCTTTTTTCTGTGATAAAGCAATATCTGGAGCAGCTGCATGGTCTTTTTCTTCGTATTCTTTTCCGGAGCCGCATCTTTCCCCTGATACTGCATGGAAAACAACCCAAGCATATTTACATACAGAATATCCTTCATCGTCATCTCCTGTTCCGCTCTCGTACTGACATATGCGCTGTTTTTCTTCCCGTTGCCCTCCCCGGCGCAATAAACAAAATTATCATTTTGTTGCGGATCTGACGGAGTTGCGCAAAAAAGATGACAATAAAATTCTCGCGAGACGTGAATTCTATTGTTTGAGAAGCTTTATCGCTGCAAGGGAAAATAAGAGAAATTTTTCAAAGCGTCCGTCAGGGCATTTTAGGGCGTCCGACGAAGCTCGAAAGCAGAAAAAGGGACAAAAAATAAGAGCGTCAGAAAATTCCCCACTGTTTTCTGGTTTATTTTCTATATTTTAACGCCCTGAAATTATATGTTAAAATCCAAAACAGATTTTATTATCCAAATTCTATTTTATATACTTTTAATTATTCAATAATAAAAAATTTCTTGAACGGTGTCATATTTTATGGTACAATATATACCCGGTAAATGGCGGAGCCGGTTTTCAGAGGGCAGATCCGCAACAAAATGATAATTTTGTTTACCGTCCGCTTCCTGCCTCAGCTGACCAGCCCCAGCCTCTCCAGCTGGCGCGCATGGCTCTCCCCGCTGGTAATCAGATAAATACGCGTCGTCTCGATACTGCTGTGACCCAGTATATCCGCCAGCTTTACGATATCCCTGCTGACCCGGTAAAAGCTCCGCGCAAAAAGATGGCGCAGGTTATGCGGAAAGACCTTTGAGGCGTTTACCTTCGCTTTTTCGCAGAGCTTCTTCATCTCGCCCCAGATCTGGCGTCTGCTCATGCTTTTCCCGTTTCCGGTAACAAAAATCTCCCCGGATCGGATTCCCTTTTTTCTCGCGTAATCCCTCAGCTTCTTACAGAGCTTACCCGGAAGGAGGATCGTCCGGATCTTACCTTTTAGAGCGATGTCCGCTCTCTTTCGTTCGAGCGCCTCTACCGTGATATATTTTACCTCCGATACCCGGATCCCCGTACCGCAGATTGTCTCCAGAAGAAGCTCCAGCCGACGATTCCCCTGCTGCCCGGCCGCTTTCAGCAGTCTCTCATACTCCGCCCTGCTCAGCTCTCTGTCCCGGTCGCAGAAGGTGCGCCTCTGTATTTTCAGAAACCTTACCTTGCATTCCTCCCATCCCAGAAACCCGAAAAATCCGTTCAGGGAAGAGAGCATCGCGTTGATGGTAACCGGGGCGTATCCCTGTTTTACCAAACTGCTCTTCCAGCCCGCTACCGTCTCCCTGCTAATATCGGCTGTTTCCCCGCTTTCCTTAATACTTATGTCCGACAGCCAGTCCCGAAACGCACGGATATCCCGCAGGTATTTCTGTATCGTGCCTTCCGCGTACTCCTCCTCTGCAAGGTGCTTCCGATAATTGTCCATAGCTTCTCCCGTAATCTGATTCATCTGCTTTCTCCTCCCGCATATTGATTTAATTAAGTATCGAAGTCCCCTTGATTTTACCAGCTTTTCTCACTTTTGGACTGCTGCGCCGTTCCGGCGCAAAGCGCCACGTTTAAGGAAATCCATTATACATCTGTCAGCAGCTTTTGAAAACCTGTTTGACTGCTCTTTCGAGATATTGTTCTCTCTCCGCATTTTCAGCAATTTTTCAGCAAATTACCTCTTGCACATCGCCCGCCTCCATGCTAAATTGTTACTATCAAAATTTTCTTATTTCAGGAGGAACTCAATATGCTGGAAAATCTAAAGAAAAAAAGTTTTAAACACTCTCTGATCGCCACAGTCCTTTTGATTGCGTTCGGTCTCTCCTTTATGGTCACCACCTGGTCGTCCGTTATGTCGTTTTTCGCCGGCTATAAGACCTTTGAGGATCTGAAGCCCGAGGAAATCAAGGATCAGCTGGTAGAAATCGACGTGATCGCCAACTTTGGCTCTTACATGGAAGAGTACAGCGAAAATACCAGCACCCATCGCCGCACGACCACCCATCTTTACTACATTATCTGGACCGGCGACGAAAACGCTACCGAGTATTGCTATATGACCATCAAGGTTCCCGTAAGATATCAGAGGAAGATGGATCAGATTATGGAAAATACCGCTGAACAGTTATACTCCGAGCCCCTTCATCTGGTCGGTAAGATCGAAAAGCTTGACTCGGAAGAATACGGTTACTTTAAGGATTTCTTTACCTCGATTGACTGGACGGCCGAGGATATCGAACAGTACACGCTTCCCTATTACATCAACGTGACGGGGACGACCGCCGCTTCCGGCGACAACGCCGTTTATGTTCTGCTGTTCGCTATCGGTATCGTGCTGATCATCGTCGCGATCTACCGGCTTATCATCGGAGCTACGGGCGGCTATCTCAAGAAGCTCCGCAAGGTGATCGCGGACGCCGGATGCTCGGAGCCTTCCGCAGAAGCGGACATGAATTCCGCCACAGCCTACGAAAAGAAGGAAACGATCCGGGTCGGCCGCCTCTTCACCTATTATGATCTGGCGGGTACTGTTCCCATGGCGATTCCCAACGGCAAGATGCTCTGGGCCTACCAGAATACGACGACCCACCGCACCAACGGCGTCAAGACCGGCGTTACCTACAGCGTTGTAATTTACGAGGAAGGCCGGAAGAATTCCCATACGATCTCCGTCTCCACCGAAGCGATCGCCCAGGATATTCTGAAGAAAATCGGGACAACGCTGCCTTGGGTCATCATCGGATATTCGGATGAGCTGAGCAAGCTGTTCCGGAAAGACAAGGCGCAGTTCCTGCAGCTGCGTTACAATACGGTAGAGCATGTAGCCGTAGAACCCGGCTTCGAGAGCTCGGCTTACGTCAACAATACGGACAGCGCCGACACAACAACCGCAGCCAACACGGCTAGCGATGCCAGCGCAACAACCGCTTCCAATACGGCTAATAATGCCGACGAGTAAACGCGGGAATACAGCCGCACAACAAAATCACTAAAATGATCGCCGTATTTGCCCGTATCGAGGCTGCTCGAATACAGGCAGGTACGGCGTACTGTTAGAGGAAATTACCATGCTGAAGGAATTAAAAAGAAAAAGCTTTAAGCATTCATTGGTCTGGACCGTCGCCTGTATGTTTATCGGCGCTGTTATGGCATACGCCTGGTCCCCCTACGCTATCGGATTTGTCAATGGGTTTACTCCGTTTGAAAGCCTGGCTCCGGATGATTTCAAAAAGCAGGTTGTGGAAATTGATCTGGCTTCCAATTTCGGCTACTGCCTGGAGGAACGCACGATATACCTCTTTCGCCTTATTCCTATCCGGGGTCGCGTTAAGCAGTTCTATTACATTATCCGAACGGGAAACGCGGATGGAGCGGAGGCTTACTCTGCCCCGGATCCCCGGACATGGGACAACGACGGACAATATATATTGATCAAGGTTCCAAAAAAATATCGGGACAGGATGGATGAAATGACGGAGAATACCTATCAGGAAATTCCTTCCGAACCGATACATTTTATCGGCGGAATCCACCGACTGAGCAATAACGATTATGACAAGGTAAAGGATTTCTTCATCGCATCAGGCTGGGCGGAGGAGGATCTCGGCCAGATGATGCTTCCCTACTATATCGACGCATCGGAAAGCCTTTTTAGCAGACTTCTCGCTTTTTCCTTCAGCATCGTTCTCCTTCTCTACGTCGTCTACCGGCTCATCAGGGGCGCAACCGGCGGCTACACGAAAAAAATCCGTAAGACCTTTCAGGATTTGGGATACTATGAGTCCAGTATCGAATCCGACCTGCGCTCCGCGTCCGCCTGCGACGAAGCCCGCTCGGTCAGGATCGGCGAGCTGTTTACCTACTATGACCTTAACGCAACGGTTCCTATGGCGGCTCCCAACAACAAAATCATATGGGCTTACGATAAAGCCTCCGCCAGCGAAAAACCGAACGCTCCGCATAATGTGATCCTGTTTCTAGAGAACAGCTCCGACTCCATTGAGCTCTACGTCCGGTCGGAAACCGTCGCTCAGGAAATCCTGAATCAGCTGCGGGATCGGTTCCCCTGGATTGTCGTGGAATATTCAGATGAGTTAAAAAAGCTTTTTCAGGAAGACCGGGCGCAGTTTCTGCAGTTAAAATACCTGAGATACCATGCGGCGGCCGCCTTTAACGGGGCTGACGACGCTGACCGATAGGCCTGCGCCGCAAAATTGGAATTTCGTTGTCATGAGGCTTAAGAGGCTGTGAAGTATAATAATTACTTCACAGCCTCTCGTCTATTCTTCGCCCCGTGCCGGGCAAGCGGAATCCGCCGAGCCACAGGACACGGCTTTATGCTCATGCGAGCACGTTTTAAACGTATTTTTAACATAATGTCCTTGATAAAAATTGTTTTTTCCGCACATTTCACTTAAAATTCCGTTATACATGATAGAAATTACTTTCATGCAGAAATGATTGTATAAATTCTTGTCAAGAGCTGTCATTGGCTGGCAAAATATATCTTGGCAGCTTATGAAGGGCATGGCTGAATGATTACGAATTTTCCTCTGCACGCGGAGGAATCGAGGACTGCACCAGGATCATATCACCCCCGTCACAATTTACTGTACACGGCGGAAGCGGGAAGGAGGAAGGCATGGCCGTCGATATCGAAGAGCTGTACGACAAAATCTACCGCTACTGCTATTACCGCCTCCAAAACCGGGAGCTGGCGGAGGACGTGACGCAGGAAACCTTCCTGCGCTGGTTCGCCAGCGACACCTACCGGGAGAAAAACCAGCTGCTCCAATACCTCTATACCGTCGCGTGCCATCTTTGCATCGACGAGTACCGCGGCCCTGCGTCCCAGGCTCTCCCGGAGGATGTGCCGGACGGGGAGGGCGACCTGGCTTTGTCCGTCGCTCTGCGCTTTGAGCTGGACAAGCTGCCCCCGGAGGACAGGGAGCTGTTGCTACTGCGGTACGTCAACGGAGAATCCATGGCGGTACTTTCCATGCTATACGGTCAGTCCCGGTTTGCCCTGCGGCGGCGGCTGAACGGTATCCTGAAAACGCTTCGAAACGCATTGGAATGAACAGAGGGAGGCCATACATCTTTCATGGCCATTTGTGCCAGGAATGGCACGGCAACAAGTATGATTACAGAAAGGCACGGTGATTAAGATGACGGATAAAAAACTGAAGCAAGCGTTAAATGACATATACCGCGCCCCGGCCCCGACGGGAAAGGCGGCCTTTCTGAAACGTCGCCGCCGCCGGGAGCTGGGGCGGTGGGAGCTGATCGCCGTTCAGGCCAGATACATCCGCCGGAGGGTATGGGGAATTTCGCTGGCGCTGTTCCTACTCATCCTCCGGACGGCCGTCCATCGGACAGTGGAAGCAAGCTGGTGGGGAATCGCTGCCTTCACCCCCTTTCTGGCCCTGCTGGCGGTATCGGAAAACGGGCGCGCCCCGCTGTACCGCATGGATGAGCTGGAATATTCCTGCCGCATCCCACGCCGCAGCGTCCTTCTGGCGCGGATGACGGCGCTCGGTCTCTTCCATCTGGCTCTGCTGAGCGGACTTACGCTGCTTTTGTCGGTGTGGAATACGACGGACTTCATCCTGACGGGGACTTACCTCCTGACGCCCTATCTTCTCACGGCGGCGCTGGGCATGGATCTGGCCCGGCGAATCCGGGGCCGGGAGGGTCTGTTGGCCTGCGGCGGCGCGGCGGCGCTGGTAAGCGCGCTCGGGCCGCTGCTGATAAATATGCGGCCTGCATTGTATCACCGGGAAAGCCTGCCGCTATGGCTGGCGGCGCTGGCAGCGGCGGCGATCGCCGCCGTTGTGGAAATCAGGCTCAATCTGAGCGGAACGGAAGAAGTACAATGGAACTGACTGTGCGGAACGAAGGAGCTGCAATGGAACTGACTGTGCGGAACGGAGGAGCTGCAATGGAATTGACTGTGCGGGATCTGACAAAACAATATAAGGACAAAAAAGCGGTGGATAAGGTATCTCTGCGGCTGAGTACAGGGATCAACGGCCTGCTGGGAGCCAACGGCGCGGGCAAAACTACTCTTATGCGGATGCTCTGCGGCATTTTAAAACCGACGACGGGAACCGTCGCCCTGGACGGGATAGACGTCTCCAGCGAGGACTACCGCGCAGCGCTGGGCTATCTGCCCCAGGACTTCGGCTATTATCCCGACTTTACCGGACTTGACTTTCTGCTCTACCTGGCGGCGTTAAAAGGAATGTCCCGCTCCCACGCAAAGCGGAAGGCGGCGGAGCTGCTGGAGCTGGTCTCCCTGCAGGACGCGGGGAAAAAGAAGATCAAAACCTATTCCGGCGGCATGAAGCAGCGACTTGGAATCGCCCAGGCCCTGCTGAACGACCCTCTCCTGCTCATTGTGGACGAGCCCACGGCGGGCCTCGACCCAAAGGAGCGGGTACGGTTCCGCAGGCTGATCGCCGATCTGGGACAGGATACCATCGTGCTGCTATCCACCCATATCGTGTCCGATGTGGAAAAAATTGCCGACCATATGCTGATGATGTCGGACGGAAAGATTATTTTGGACGAGCCCTGGGACAAGGAGCGCACCGACCTGGAGCAGCTATATATGAAAGAGTTTGAGGATAGAGCTTGAATAAAAATTTTCAAACTATTAATTGGATGCCCAGGCGGACGGCATGATAACAGGTTTGGAAGCCGGAGGGCTCAAAGGGGTATAATTTTTGATCGGTATGCGCGCTGAAGCGGGCAGGAGGTATGCGTTTGAAAAACTTCGGGACATTATTTTGCTATGAAATGAAAAAACTGCTGAAGCGGAAATTGAACTGGGTGACAATTCTGGCGCTGACCGGATTCTGCGTTCTGGGAATCGTCCAAAACGGCGCTGTCTACCCGGGATTTACGATTTCCCTTTTTGACGAAAGCGGAAACGAAACCGAGAGCCGAATCATCTCCGGCGAGGAGATATACGCTACCTGGCGGAAAACCGCGGGCAGTCTGGACGGCCGGGTGATGGACGACGCGTTTTTCCAGGAGCTGCGGGAGAACCTGCCGGATTTGGAGGACAGTAATTTAAGCTTGCATTTCTGGACGGAGGACGCGACTTATCATGGCGCATACAGCATAATAAAGGGCCTCTTTGCGGAACCGCGGAATGTGACGGCGGAGGAATTTTATGACGCCCAATGGGAGAAAACCCGCTATTCCTGCGAGATTTTTGGCTACACCGAACAGTCTGAAGGAATCCTTTCCCCGGCGGAGATCGATTACTGGATGGAACAGGCGGCAAGGGTGGAGCGCCCCTTCGTCTACCGCGACGCCTGGCGGGGCGTCACCGCCCTGATGGACTACTTTCCCGTCCCCTTGGGCCTGCTGCCCGTGGCGGGCGCAATCTGCGTCTGCGCCGTCTTTTCCGAGGATCGGCGGACGAGGGTGGACGCGCTGGTCTTTACCAGCCGGGAATGCCGCGTTCCGCTGTATCTGGCAAAAATTCTGGCAGGAGCCGTCATGGCGGCGCTGGCCGGACTGGTCATCGTTACAGGCATTACCACGGCCTTCCTTGCCGTCTGGGGAATCCACGGCCTGGATGCCCTCTACCAGATGTACGATATCGCCAGCCCCAGACCCGTTACAATTTGGCAGATTCTGCTGCCCATGCTGGCCCTGCTGGTTCTGTACACGCTGCTTTGCGGCGGTATATCCATGCTGGTGTCCGCCCTGACGCGCAGCTCCCTCGCTGCCCTCGCCGTGCCGGTGCTGCTGGCGCAGGCGCTGGACCGCTGGCACTCGCCCTCCTACGGCTGGGCGGGCTACCTTCCCGACAACCTGATCGGCTGGAACGGGGTTCTCAACCTGGAGACGGTAAACTTTTTCGGCACATATTTGACCAACCTCCAATTCGGGCCGCTGCTGTACCTGACGCTTACCGCGCTGCTGCTGGCTCTCTGCTGGCCGGGCTGGAGACGGAGCGCGTCGGGCAAGGGATAAAAAAAAGTGCCGCATTCTTCCCTGCAATTATCGCAGTTTAGCCAGAATCTGGTGCAGTCGATCCATATCCTCACTGCGGAATAACTTTTCATCCACGCAAAAGCGTTTTGACAAAAAGGAGATTTCGATTACCTTCTTCTTGGAGAAGAACAGACGCAGCCCCTGAATGATGCAGAGAATTGCGGCGGCGTTTACAAACCAGGAAGTCCAGTCGGTATCCAGGAAATCGTCAATTTCCGCTTTTGCGTAGTAGGATAAATACCGATATACCGCTTATAGATAAATCCGCTCCCGGTAACATCCTTGATATCAACCGTGCGCTCCTCGTTCGTCTTAACCAGAGCTTTTCCCTGCCCGCTGAAGCAGCTCCCGCGAAAATAAACTCTTTTGTTGGTAATGACGGAAAAGCCCTTGCTGAAGCTCCCATTGATCAGATAGTTCATAATATATCCGTTCCCCAGGGAGGAGATAAATTTTTCATCCCTGCTCACAAAATACTGTGCGAGCTTTTGGGTCTCTTTGTCGGATAAAGTCTGCTGCTCGACCTCCTGTGAATCCCGGTTCTTCTTTTTGCGCCAAAGCTTGAGACACACGGTAAGAACAACGGCAAATAAGAGCAAAGGAATTGCTATCACTGAAAAAATCGGAACTACGATGCTCAAAATCACGATTATTGCAACGACCAAAATCAAAAAAATAATCTTCTTTGAAAATCCCGGCTTTGCGGAGCTTTTCGCACCTTGAGATCCCGACACGCCGGACACCTCTGCCCCGCAGTCAGGACAGAATATGTCCCCCTTCTTAACTTCTGTGCCGCACTTTTCACATTTCATGTCTTTTCTCCTTCATGTTAAATTCTTCGCGCAGTGAAGGACGCTTATCATTTCCTCTCCCGCTTCTACAGTTTACGTCCTCCCGCCTTTTTGTCAACGGAGAAATGTTTATGCGCTCATTTTTAATTCTCCATTGTTTTTATATGCAGTTTTCTGTATAATCTAAATTATGAAAAAGCTTGTTGGAGGCGGTAGATATGGGGAAACTGAGAGTTTACTTGGATACCTCGGTAATAAGTCATTTGCTTCAGGAAGACGTACCAGAAAAAATGGCTGACACCAGGCAACTATGGGAAATGTTTCGCACAGAAAAATATGAGGTATATCTTTCCACAGTAACGCTTGAAGAACTAAAAGAATGTTCAGAACCAAAGCAAAGTCAGCTTTTCGATTATTTAGGCCTTATTGACTATACTCTCGTTCAAATTGATAATAATGTTGCAGATATTGCGCAGCAGATTATTGAAATGGGTATACTGACAAAGAAAAGCTATGATGATTGTCAACATATTGGCGCTGCTATTGTTAGCGAGTGTGACTGTATCATATCATGGAATTTTAAGCATATTGTAAATATTAAGACAATACGAGGGATACGAGCTATCACTAATCTGAAAGGTCATAAACCCATCGAGATTTTAAATCCCTCTGTATTATTGGAAAGTGAGGAATAATTATGGACAAACCGGTTTTAAGTCCTGATTTTACCATTGAGGATATTCACAAATTAAGAGAATATAACTACTATCAGACAAAGGATATGAGCCAACAGGAACGCATAGATTATTATAATACTCGTGGGATAGCGGTTCACAAAGAGATACAGGCCCGGAAATTACAAAAAATATGAGTTTTACTCAAGAACCAATCAATATCATATTTGGCAAAGCATACCCTTTGCTTCTTTGAACAATTATAGACCTATGAAAACACTGCAGTAAGAACATTATCTCCTTGCAATTATCGCAGTTTAGTCAGAATCTGGTGCAGTCGGTCCATATCCTCACTGCGGAATAACTTTTCATCCACGCAAAAGCGTTTTGACAAAAAGGAGATTTCGATTACCTTCTTCCTGGAGAAGAACAGACGCAGCCCCTGGATGATGCAGAGGATTGCGGCGGCGTTTACAAACCAGGAAGTCCAATCGGTATCCAGGAAAAAGAGATAGTCCCCTATTTTTCCGGCGACCGCATCAAACACTTCCAGAATACACGCGAGCCCGATAAACTGCAGCAGCTTTTTCGGGGAGCGCTTCCGCAGGCTCCCCAGCCCCATATATTCCTTTATGCTGCAAGTACCCCTGCCGCCTTTCACGGGGCGAAATTCCTTGTTTACCAGATAGTAAAAGTCGCCCTCTATGACAAAATCCGTCTCCGTAACATGAATGCGGCACGGCTTTTTTTCATCAATACTGTCAATCTGTAGCAATTCCATAATTACAACCCCAAAATTTTCTTTTTCATGGCATCGTATTCTTCCTGTGAAATCAGGCCTTCCTTTAACAGATCGGCGTATTTCTGCAAATCGTCCGGCACGCTGTTTTGCGCGGCGGCTGCGGGCTGCACGGGCGCTTCCAGGACAGGGGCTTTTGAAGCGGACTCTTCCGCTAAATCCTTTGCCCGTCTCAGCTGCTTTTGGAAATCGTCAATTTCTGCCTTTGCGTAGTAGGATACATTGAACGCGATACAGCCTCCGGCGTATTGGATTTGGAAAAAGGTTTTTCTTCTCATCAGGTAGTCCCGGAAGATGAGGATACAGGTGACTGCAAAGGACAGGAGCAGACCTGTAATTGAGGAGAATATAATGACACTTTCTGCCCCTTCTGCCTTATATGTGTATTTTAGGGCCACTTCTTGAAGCATATTTTCCCATTGTTGAGGATCTGACCAATCTGTCTCATCCTCCTGAGTTAACCGGTCTACCACGACCCCCGCCTCATAAAATATTGTCCCCCATTGCCTGGAATCTTCAGCCTTTTGCTCGAACCAAATCACCCATTGCAAAAGCCAATCCTCCGTCTGTTGATATTCTTTAAGCTTTTGCTGAGCCTCTTCGATTATTTTACGATACTCTCCTCCCCTTAGTTGACTCCGCTGATAACCTCTCCATGAATCTATCGTTCCATAACCGGTTGTAGCAACCCCCGCCGCAAACACAAGAAATGCCGTTATCAGCCCCAGCAAAATACCGATATACCGCTTATAGATAAATCCGCTCCCGGTGATATCCTTGATATCAACCGTGCGCTCCTCGTTCGTCTTAACCAGAGCTTTTCCCTGTCCGCTGAAGCAGCTTCCGCGAAAATAAACTCTTTTATTGGTAATGATGGAAAAGCCCTTGCTGAAGCTCCCGTTGATCAGATAGTTCATAATATATCCGTTCCCCAGAGAAGAGATAAATTTTTCATCCCTGCTCACAAAATACTGTGCGAGCTTTTGGGTCTCTTTGTCGGATAAAGTCTGCTGCTCGACCTCCTGTGAATCCCGGTTCTTCTTTTTGCGCCAAAGCTTGAGACACACGGTAAGAACAACGGCAAATAAGAGCAAAGGAATTGCTATCACTGAAAAAATCGGAACTACGATGCTCAAAATCACGATTATTGCAACGACCAAAATCAAAAAAATAATCTTCTTTGAAAATCCCGGCTTTGCGGAGCTTTTCGCACCTTGAGATCCCGACGCGCCAGATACCTCTGCCCCACAGTCAGGACAGAATTTGTCCCCCTTCTTAACTTCTGTGCCGCACTTTTCACATTTCATGTCTTTTTTCCTCCAAATCTGACTTTTATACCACTACTTATAATATCGATACATCTCCCATGCGCTTATCAGCATATTCTAAAAAATCGAGAGGATAACGACTTGCTGCTTTGTCAATTTCGCTTCCGGTAGTACGTTCGCGGCATTCCAACAATTATTTTGCTGTTTCATCATCAAAACAGTGATTTGCTTTCCAGGCATTATAAGCATATTCGTATTCCATTTCCATACTGGTTTTCATAAATTTATATCCTTTCACTTTATATTTTTACAAGGCGGAGAATGCTTTACATTGTCTCCTCTACAGTTTACGCCCCCCCCGTCTTTATGTCAACGGAAAAATGTTTACCCGCTTCATATTTCCCGAAAATTACATGCTTAAGCGGCAGATTGCTTCTCTTTTTGGCGCAAAAAAAGACGCATAACCGCGTTTTACGGTTTTCATGCGCCTTTTCTAATGCGTTTTATAGATATATTTCTGTTGTAATATTCAATTTCTCTGCGGATCACCCGATTATGCTGACTGCATTATTTCTGCTTCCAGTTTCTTTAACTCGTCAAGTGACAAGGTTGGAACACAATCAGCAATTTCATCAAGCGACATTTTTCCTTTTTTAATCAGCCTTGCTGCCGTTTTTCTTTCTGTTTCTCTTTCTTTATTATCCTCACGTTCCTTTGCATATGCCTCTAAAACATACTCATCATCAAACAATGTCATCATAATATCTACGACCTCCTGTTCTGGGCTAAGTTAAAAAGATTTTCCTTCGTAATTTTTATCCAAAATGTTTTCTCTCCAATTCTGCAAAAACTACCTCCGCATCGACTGCTTCTGCTCCGTTCGCCATTTTCTGTTCGGACTCGGAAATCGCCTGATCAATGCGGTTAATTTTTGCAAACGGATCAGGGGTCTGGCAGATTTCAAAGGGAATACGGTTTTCGCGTAAAACCGCTTTCACAAAAAGGTTAATTGCGGTGGAGGTATTTAAGCCGACATTAGAGCAAAAAGCGTCAAGGCAGGCTTTGTCTTTTTCATCCACCCTTGCAGTTAAGGTTGCCGGCACCATAGGGATGTCTCCTTTCATATTCATTGTGCCCTTATTATGGAATTTTGATAATAGAGCCGTTTTTGGCTCTATTATGTGTCTATTGTGTGCCGAAAGCAAACAATTGTATTACAAAAAAATAGTCAACACCACAGCAATCACCGCCGGCACGCTGACGGTATCGTTCCCGTTGTGGGAAAACAGTTCCGCGGCGGCTGCCGCCGGAGCCGCCGCCAGAGACAGCAGGGCGCATTGATACAAAGGAAGCGGCGAGGCGGCCGTAAGCGCTGCTGTCCCGACGGCAAAGCAGGCCACCGCCATAGCGCCGGAGCCTTCCCAGGTCTTAAGGGGATCCGCATGAGGCAGGGTGATTTTATGCTTTCCGAAGCGTTTGCCGACCAGCGCCGCAACGGTGTCGCCCACTCCCCACATAATGATCGACGCGTACACAAGGTACGGCTTCCCCAGCCAGCCCCAGCAGACGGCAATCAGAATAGCATGGGTCACAAACATTAGCCAGAGACTTTTTCTCACCTCTCCGTCCCTTCGCTGCACAAAAAGATCCGCGTAGCCCTTCCAGCGCTCCGCGAGGCGCAAAACCGGATAGACAACGACGCAGAACAGCACGCAGCAGACGCAGGAAACCAGCCAGTCGCCGGAAACCAGCATCATGCAGATGGCGGAGGTATAGGCCACAAGATGAAGGGCTTTGCGCCAGACCTCCCGGGGAATCCTGACAAGAAGCCGCAGAACCAGCAGCGCCAGGACGCAGCAGGCCAGATAGACCAGATATCCGCCCAGGCAGGAGAGCACCTTCCACAGCAGCTCGATCCTCTGAAGAAATTCCCTATATTGCAAAATCAACATAGCGGCTCCCAGCACGGTCAAAATCGCGCCCGTCGCCAGTCCTACCGTCCTGTTATCCACCCTGTTGGCAAACCGGGCGGAGACGACGGAGGCCGCGGTAGCTACGGTGATGCAGATGATCAGCACGTCCCACCGCTCCAGCGCGATGGCAGGGTCGATCATGATGTGGCTGACGGAGGCAATCAGGGCGGTGAAGGTCATGATAAAGGTGCTGGTGCCCACGGCGGGCTTCCGGTCCATGCCCAGGAACGCGGTAAATACCACCAGCATCATCATACCGCCGCCGGAGCCCACAAAGCCCGTGCCAAACCCGATGGTCAGGCCGAAGAACAGGGAGATTGCCACGCCCTTCCAGTCAAGCCCCGCGCCTTTCTCTACGGTGTGCTCCCGCTGTGTGTCCGGCTTCAGGAGGAACCGGATGCCGATGAAGAAGGTCAGGAACAGGGAAAAGCCGCCCAGCACCACATTCCCCGCCGACCAGGCGGCAAAGCTGCCCGCAATGCACATCCCGACGATACAGGTCAGCATAATCCAGCCGCGCTTCAGGTCGATGTTTTTATGCCGGATGTAGATCGACGTCGTGACGGCGGAGCCCAGAATATCCGAGGCCAGGGCGATCGCCGTAGCGTGGTAGGCTCCCGTCTCCCCCGCAAAGGACGGACACAGCACAATCAGGATAGGCACCATCACTGTGGCGGCGGACAGTCCCGCCAGCCCGGTGCCCACACCTGCTCCCAGCGCCGCGATAATATACCAGAAATATTCCATAGCTCACCCCTGCTTCCGGTACTGCACAGGCGTCATCCCATAGCTCTTTTTAAACAGCCTGTTGAAGTGCTCCACGTTTTCGTAGCCCACCTCCGCCGCGATGGTTTCCACCGTCTGATTGGTCTCCTTCAGCATCGTCCGGGCTCTCTTCATCCGCTCTTTCTTCACGACCTCCTGGAAGGTCATCCCCGCCTTTTCCTTGATGTACTTGGAGAGGTACGGCTTGGAAAGATGGAAGCTTTCGGAGAGCGTCTCCAGCGTCACGCTCTTATAATCGTTGCGGATATGGCTGATGATCTCTACGATGCGTTCCTCCCGGCCCGTGGTGATATGCTGCTGCTCCGCCAGCTTGTTCACGGCGGAGGCCAGGGCCGCGATGGACGCCTTGATGATATCCTCGTCCACGCCCACGCCCCAGTAAGGCGTTCCCTCCTGCAAAATCTCCACATAAGCCGCCGCCTTGGAGCTGGAGCCCTTGGAGATCGCGTGCTCTTCATAAACCGACAGCTGATAGCTCATTCCGAAATAGGTCTTGATCGCGTTGCTCACCGCGTCCAGACGACCGTTTCCGGAGGTACGGATCACCCGGCGGGTCTCGTTCTGCTCGATCGTTACCTCCGCCTGGATTCCCCTCTCCTGCTTGAAGTGGCACTCGGGAATCCGGAAGACATTCCGGGGATTAATGTAATGCTCCTCAAAGATCGCATAAATCTCCGCGGGCAAAAGCTCTTGGTGGCGCTTGTCGGAAACGCCCTTGATCAGGTAGCCCACCTCCTCCTTCATGGCCGCCGGGAGAGAAAATCCGAACTGCTGCTTCAGCACAAAGGCCACGCCGCCCTTGCCGGACACACTGTTGATCCGGATGACATCGGACTCGTACTCCCTTCCCACATCCTTCGGATCGATGGGAAGATAAGGCATATCCCAGCGGTTTCCGCTCTTTCCCTCTTTTAACCAGGTCATTCCCTTGCTGATGGCGTCCTGATGGGAGCCGGAGAAAGCGGTGAAGACAAGATCTCCCGCGTAGGGCGTCCTCTCGTGTACCTTCATGCCGGTAAAATGTTCATAGGCCTCCCGGATCTTCATGATATGGCTGAAATCAAGCCCGCTGTCTACTCCGTGGCTCATCATGTTCACGGCCACGGTGACGAGATCCACGTTCCCCGTCCGCTCCCCGTTGCCGAAAAGGGTGCCCTCCACCCGATCCGCGCCCGCTAAAATCCCGAACTCCGCGTCGCTGACGCCGCATCCCCGGTCGTTGTGGGGATGGACGCTCAGAACTACATTTTCCCGGTATTTGAGATGCTTGTGCATATATTCCACCTGAGCCGCGAAGACGTGAGGCATCGCCACCTGTACCGTCGTCGGAAGGTTGATGATGGCCTTGCGCTCCGGGCAGGGCTTCCAGACGTCCAGCACCGCGTTGCAGACCTCCAGCGCGTAATCCACCTCGGTCTGGGAAAAGCTCTCCGGGCTGTACTCAAAGGTAAAATTGCCCTCCGTCTCCTCCGCCATCTCCTTTAACAGCTGCGCGCCGTCCACCGCCAGCTTCTTGATGGCCTCCTTATCCTTCTGAAACACCTGCTCGCGCTGCTCCACGGAGGTAGAATTATAGAGATGCACCACCGCGTGAGGCGCTCCCTTTACCGCGTCGAAGGTCTTGCGGATAATATGCTCCCTGGCCTGGGTCAGAACCTGAATCGTCACGTCCTCCGGAATCATCTCCTTCTCGATCAGCGCCCGGATAAAGTTGTACTCCGTATCGGAGGACGCGGGAAATCCCACCTCGATCTCCTTAAACCCGATCTCCACCAGCAATTTAAAAAATTCCAGCTTATCCTCCAGACTCATGGGATCGATCAACGCCTGGTTGCCGTCCCGCAGATCCACGCTGCACCACACGGGCGCTTTCTCGATACAGTCCTTTTTCACCCAGTCATAGGTTACTTCCGGGGGCATGTGATAGGTCTTTGCATATTTCCTTTTGATTTCTTCTCCGTTCATGTTGTCCTCCCTGTTGATGTCTTCTAAAATGATCAGGCTTTCTGTTGCGTCACTCCGCATCCCATATCCCGAATTTTGGAATCCTGCGCCGTTTCCCGGCGCTTCTTCTGCTTCGAAGCGCAATCATCAAAGCCTGCCGCTCCTCCGGTTCCGATTTGCAACGCTCCCATCGCTTTCGTGTGTGACGCCTTTTAACCTTAACATACATCAATCTATTTTGCAATGACTTATTTTATGCACACGCATGACTTTTTTTGCCTATTTAGAAAAAGAAAAAACCGGAAACACGCGGTTTTTCTGCAATTTCCGCGCATTTCCGATTGATATTTTATTTCTTTGACATTTGAATTATTTTCGCTCTTTTGATGATTCTGATCCTAAAGCATTTACATCCCGCTATAGAATAGTTTCATCTTTTCGTATGCCTGCGTATCCTCTTTTTCGGCGGCATCGATGAGTCTGCCCAGTTTTTCCCGTATCAGGCGGCTGCCAAAGTTCTCCTGCATTCCCTCGGCGTCATTCCAATCTCCGATCAGGGACATCATTTCACCGGCAATATTGCTGACTCTGTCAAAACAACCGGCAATATCCATACACAATGCCTTTTCTGAATTTTCATCTCGCTCCGCCAGCTCCGTAAAATATTTTGCAGCCCATTTTCTCCCGTCATGGAGGCACGTTGTAGCATCATTTTGAACAAGAAGCTTAAAAAACAGATTGTCAAACGTACTGCCGTTTTCGAACCACTCTTCCCGCAAAAGCATTTCTTTCCACGCCTGATACGCCCTGATTCCCTTGGCATAGGTGTATTCTTCCCTCGGCTCCATGATTTCAAGCGCCATCTTTACCGTCTCTTTGTCCGTATATGGAATATTATTTTTCTCCCCAATACACATGACCGCCTGCGTATCCGTATTTTCCCACCATGCTCCGCATTTGAAATAGCCATTATCCATTATATCGACGGCGGCGGAAAATTCAGGATCCGCCTGGAAGAAATTCCAACCCATAACAACGTTTCCGTCCGACTCAAACCCGGCGACAATACACGGCTCCGGAGGGCCGATAATTCCTAACGCAATAACAGGATAGCCCTTTGCCACCGCCGTTTTTATAAAAGCGGCAAATTCATCCTTGGAAGTCCCTTCCTCCCGCCCCAGGAAAGAAAATTCCCTTCCCAATGCCTTTGCCCCATACCTGTAAATTCCGTTCGATTCCTTCAGGGTATGATAGATGTCAATGTTGCTCAAATCCCACTCCTCCCGATTCCAGACCAAACGGAATGCCGCGCCTGTCGCCGCCATAATACGGGCGTAGGAAACATCATCGCCCAGATATTCCGACACGGCTTTCACACAAATGGGAAACATTGTGTTGCTGCCATACGCGCCATGTTCTATTTTCCGAATGCCATATAATACCGTACCGTTTTTGTTTTGTTCCGTCATAATTTCATCGCTCTCCGTTTCTTTTCTGTCAAGCCGTTCCAACCCATACACGCCTGCCTCCAGCTGTTTCCTCATAATCACCGGCCGCTCTGTGCGAAAACGGCTTGGAGTCATATCAAAAATTTTTTTGAAAGCCCTCGTATAGGATTCCGGGCTGGAAAAACCGTTTTCCAGAGCGATCGTGAGAACCGTTTTATCAGAATGCAGCAGCTCAAACGCGGACGTGACCATTCTCCTCCTCTTGCAGTACTGCATAATCGGCATATTTACATTTCTGTAAAACAACTCCCTCAAATAGGTCTCCGAAAATCCAAAGCTTTTCGCCATCTCCCCTAAATTCATATTTTCAAGATGACTCTCCACATAGTTGACAAGGGCGTGTGATATGGCTGAATAACTCATGTTTATACCTGCTTCCCGTCGCGACGTAATAACAGTATATCAATTTCCCCGGGTACGGTCTTGACTTTTTTGAGGTTTGTCTGGGGTGCTTTTCTACAGAGCCTATTCTTTCTATTACACTGTCGGTTAAATCTGTTATCATAAACTCCTCCCTCTATTGAAAACTTAGTCGAAATATTGTTGCAACTTATCAACGGGGTTTATTATACCTGTTTTGCGTCCCTTTAACGTTTTGCGTCTCTTCAGCGAAGCGCAATCTCCAACGCCGCCTTGAGTTCTTCGCTCGGATCCGGCAGGATAAGCCTTGCCGTGGCCTTTGCGCCCGCGTCCAGCGCGGCCTTTTTCACCTCTTCGGGGTTTTGGATTCCGTTGTCCTTTATATCCGTCCTGAACTCGGCGCCGCAGGCGATGACCGTTATCTCGGGGTGCTTTGCCGTCAAGTCCCTTATGAACGCCAGCCCCTCATACGACGGATCCGCAATCACCGCTGCCGCCTCGTACTGATTGCAGAGCTGGACGGTCTCCTCCCACTGCATCGGCAGATGCTCATAGGGGTGATCTTTTGCCCACTGCGGATCGGGCGTGGGCAGATCCTGTTTGATGCCCTCGTATCCGATCTTTTTGAGAGCCGATACAATCACATTGCGCATAAACACCGCTCGGTGCGCGACAATTACATACTTTGCCATAAAAAGTCCTCCTGTATTCAATATTTTTCGAAAAGCAGCTGGTTTCCTTTTTAATTGTATCACTATCCCCTTCATCGATCCAGCTCCTTATACAGCTTAATGTGAACCCTCCCGTCCTCGATCCGAATCTCCGCCTCGTCCACCATCGACCCGACCACCAACAGCTGGCTGGCCTCCCCAGGATCCCCGGTTCCGGCGAGCTCCCAGTAAAAATCCCCCAACGCCTCGTTTTTCGGCGCTTTCAAATATTTTTCCAGAGAGGGCAGCCTGTCCTCATACTCCGGCCTGTAATCCGCGTCAAACTCAATCCTGGCCCGCCTGTCCTCCACCTGAATGGAAGAGCGGATATCCGCGGCCTCCATGGCGAAAAAGTACATGGTCAGCTCCTCTACAATGTTAGCCAGCTTCTTTTCATTGTGAATCATTTTCGGCACGTCCTTTCTTTCTCGCTTCCCGCCTTTTTCTTTTATCTCCGAAATTTTTCATAAAGCTTTCCAGCGCCGGAACCATAAAGATCGCTACCCAGCCCGCGCTGAAGCCGTTATTATAAAGATTTAAACCTCCGTACATCGGTGCCGTACACATCACCACGGCGGAATGCACCATCCCCGTCAGAATCCCCGGAAGAAAACCGAACTGCCCGGCAATGGGAGACAGACCTACTCCGAATATAGCCGCCAGCTGGATCCCCGGCTCCGTCGGCTCATGACGGCTCAGGTATGTAAACAAGTATACCCCCAGGAGCACCGGAATATAATTTTTGACATGCGCACCAAAGGCGGCAAAACCGTAGGCCATCAGAATCGAACCGATCACCGGCCCGGAAAGGTCGCCGCCGATCAACAGAATATAAGTGATACAGATCGCTCCCACAAGCCCCATATTCATCATCGTCGGCCCCACGCCGTCCATGATGACAAAGTCCGTCACCGCCCGTCCCGGCCTGCTGAAAATCTTTTTCAGCCCGCCGAGCTTCCAGCCGCTGAGCCACCAGCCGCAGACAAAGGTTCCCGCGAACAGCAGGTACAGCGCCGCCGCAATTCCCGCAGGTCGTCCGCTTTGCCAGAGAAGCACCGTGCCTCCGTCTATGCCGAAGGATTTCAGAATACAGTAAAAAACAAAGGCCAGAATTCCCGCGGAAAATCCGATGTTGAAAAGATTGTACCCCATATGCATGGACTGCGTATGCATGGAGAGCGGCGGCAGAAAGAAACCGATCACAATTCCCACAAGAACCGCCGCAGCAATTCGGATTCCCGCATGTACCGGCAACAGATAACAGAGCTCCGTCACAAAAGGTGCCAGACAAGTTCCAAAAAGCGCCGTATAAATCAGCCGTCCGAACCTGACATGATGCGCTTTCGTGTAAATCCATACTCCGAAGAGAATCGGCAGAATATTGAACGGGTTTTTCCCCCAGAGTCCATACCCGGCATTGATAAACAGCGTCGCCATCGTAGGCCCCGTAAAAGGAATCTTCTCCGCCAGAACCAATATCTCACAGAGCGCCAGCACCAACGCCGCGTTCAGGAAGGCCGCCCCCATACCGCCCACCGTGAAAAAATCCGTGATCAGCATATTCTGGGACAGGATAATCTTCTGCAGTCCTTCCAAAATCCCCCGAGGACTGTCGCACAGAAAGGCCGCAGCCACGAGGGCGGCCAGAAAAATATTGACAAGATACTTCATCGCGTTTTCTTTTTTCATCGCTGCTCCGTTTCGAAACCGGTCTGTAGATTGTCGGCAGAACCTCATAAAACGGCGTCTGCCTTGAATAAGGTTATTCTACCATATTTACAGCGCCGGTAGAAGAGAAAACTGAATTTTTCGCACAACCGATTAACCGCCGGTTAATATCACTGCGCCGCACAAATCTGTCTCTTTGAAGTTTCCCAACAGCCAGCGCAAATTCCGCGTTTGTACACCTTGCATTTTGTAAAAAAAAGTCGTATGATAATTAAGGTTTCAAGTCTCACAAAACTGCAACAATAAAAGCGAGGGATTTATCATGAAAATTCAAAACAAATGGATTCGTGCAGCTATTCCTGCACTGCTTCTCCACTGCAGTATCGGTACTGTATACTGCTGGTCTATCTTCAGTCAGGAGATTGCGGATTATATCGGATTCTCCAAGAGCGCCACAGAATGGGCCTTCAGCTTTGCCATCTTCTTCCTTGGTATGTCGGCCGCCTTTCTGGGCAACATAGTGGAAAAAGATATCCACCGCTCCTCTCTGATCGCCGCGATCTGCTTCGCCGTCGGTATGGCGGGAACCGGATTCTTTATCTGGTACGGCGGCGCG